>LWDH01000001.1 GCA_002083395.1 Proteobacteria bacterium SG_bin4
TCTGGCACCATTCTTACCGTGCAAAGGTCTCTACTTATAAACCTTCACCCCGTATAACTTTGAACAGCAGTACATTTCTGGGCAGCGACAAGCCTGATACTATGAGGAAAATGCGCTATTTCCATAATTTTTACGGTATTTTTAAATTGAACGATATGCTCTCTGCCACTGTAGGTTTTGATATTGGCATCGAGCAAAGCGCCAAGAGTCCTTCCGACATGAATACTTGGTTCAATCCCACATTGATTTTGCGCTATACCCCTACAGTGAGAACCGCGATTGCAGTAAGATCGGAATATTACAGTGATAGATACGGTGTGATCATTGCTTCAGATACCCCCAATGGGTTCAGAACATGGGGTTTCTCTGTCAACTTTGACTACAACATTATTAGTAATTTACTGTGGAGAATTGAAGCGAGATCATTGCAGAGTAAAGATGAGATTTTCATAGCAAGTAATGGCTCGACCAGCAACGACAATACATTCATTACTACATCATTGGCGCTAAGTTTCTAATAAATAAGGATTTATTTGGGAATATCGTTATCAACTGGTTACACCATTCTTTACGTACACCAGAAATAATCATAGATTAGATCACTTACTTCAAGTTTTGCTCAGAAAAACTAACCGATTCCCATCTGGATCGCGAATTGCCATGTCTCGAAGATCGGACCCTAAAGAGTTAGAAGGCGGCTGTTCAACGTCGACTTTTAACCGAACTTGTTCATAGTATGAGTCGACATTATCGATATAGAAGTGCACCAAGCCACCCGAACTACAGTCTCCAGAGTGCTCCGTAAGGAATATTTGCATTTCTCTCAAACTAATAGCAGCAAAGATCGGTAATCCTTCTTCAAACACATGACGCCAATCTTCTCTGAAACCTAGCTTAGCATAGAAGTCCTGAGAAACTGGGTAATCTGTTACTCGCAAGGCGGGTACTACACGTTGCATTGATTTTCCTCCTATCGTCTGAGATAAGTTTCACCATGCAGCGGGCTGCAGGCTTGAGTGAATTGCTCAGGTTTCATCATACGTCAGATCATCTGGATCAATCCCGACATAGTCCGGATTTGGCATGACTAGCAGCCGATACGCGCGTACAAATTTATGTCCTTCTAAGACTGCTTTTAGCACTCTGTGCATACCATCCATAACTCTCCCCGCAGGACAGATGATTATGGGATAGGTAAGGTCCGCGGCTTGAACCAATCACATATGGTCTGCAATTGACCTGCATGTTGGCTCATCATCCTGTGAATCATACCAGTAGAGTTCATTCAGTTCACTTATGGTGCTGAGTGGAACTTCAACAGCTTTTAGGTCTGCTGCAAGACGAATCAGATTGTCAATATCCCAAACCAGAAGTCCTTGACTACTGTTACGAAAGTGATATTGCTTTCTCATGAACCCTAACTTGATAATATTTAAGAAAGAATTATCGCATAGTCTGGAATAAAATATCCCATCATATGGTATTTCATTTTTGACAAATCATATTTAGCTTTCATAATCCATTCCCTTGTCTCTCCAAATGCGCTTCCACATCTTTCTGGCTAAACCCGATTGCGCTGGCGACGCGGTCGGCGTGGCTGACTTTGGAAATGCCGGTAATCAGGCGGTGCGTCGGGCCTTGCAGAAATTCGACTTGCAGGTAGCGGCCGATGCCGTCTTGCTGCAGCAATTCGCACAATTCGTGGTTGTGCGTGACCAGCAGCGTGCTGGCGCCGAGCTTATGGAAGCCTTTGAGGATGTACTCCGAAATCGTCATTTTTTCCTCGAACGTAGTACCTTCGGATAACTCGTCGAGCACCACCAGGCTGCGTGGCGTGGAATTGAAGAAAATTTCGCGGGTGCGTTGCAGTTCATGGCCGAATCGTCCCATCGCCGCGCTGAGCTGACCGGGATCGGGCACTTGATAGTAAAGATGTTCCGCCGGCACCAATTGTCCTTGCGCCGCCGGAATATAGCAGCCGATCTGCCCAAGCAGTTGAAGCTGCACCACGGTTTTGCAGTAAGCCGTTTTGCCGCCGCTGTTCGGTCCGGTAATGATCAGCACCCGGCCTGCCGCGTCGAGTTCGATATCGTTCGGCACATAATCCGGAATCATCCGGATCAATAACGGGTTCCGCGCCTGGCTGACGATCAGCCGGTGCTGCTTGTCAGCAACGATCTGCGGCAGCGTTTTAGCGCCGGGCAACGTCTGGGCGTAGCGGCAAAGCGACAACAGTTCATCGATCATGCCGAACGCTTCAAACGCTTTGGCCAGCTCCGGACTTTCGCGAAATTGCTTGCGCAGCGGATAAATGATCGAATCGCGGTCGGATACGCCCATCGCCAGCAGGATGATCGGAAACACCGGCGCGGTCAACGCCAAAATGCCGTAGCCGATATAGGACGCACTGAACTGCGGCATGAAATTTTCAAAGAAAAACAACACACCATACGATGCGGCAAAAAACAGAACTGTTGGCATGATTTTGAACAGCGACGGACGGAAGCGCGCAAACAAATCGAACGGCTTTTTTTCTTTTTTGGTTTTGAATTTGCCGCCCGACGAATACACCGGCTCTTTCATCAAGGCATAGATGCGCGACTGGCCGAAATCGCGGATGGCGTCGAGCAAAGCCCTTAAATATAACGACTGCGGTTGGCGGATTTGCGCGGCGCCTTCCACCAGTTCAATGGCAAATTGCGTGCCGTCCTGATATTGCCGGTAGCCGTAACCGCCGAATTCCAGCTTATCGCTTCGGCTGGCTGGTTCCTCGGTCGTCAAACCGCCAGTAAATTCCCCATACAGCAAGTATTTTAACGATTTCTCCAATGACGCCGTTTTGTCGACATATTTCGCCAACACATCGAACAGCGCCGGATTTTCCGCAATTTCCCGCAACGCATCTTGCTTTTGCTGCAACACCGCCGCGTCATGCACCGGACGGGCCAACGCGCGGTACAATGTCAGCCGCCCGGCTTCGGTTTGCGTGCGATCAATCGCATGAAACAAAGCTTGCGCTTCGATAGCATCGAAGGTTTTAGGATCGAGCGCTTCGTAATTCGCCTCGGAAGGGCGGATGTCTTCCAGGGTTGCAGGCCGGTCGGAATCGGACAGGATGAATTTTTTTCGCCAAATATCAATCATAGCAATCGTTTGTCAGGGTTTATCGTGATACGCCGGCAAGCCGTGTAAATGAACGTGTAAAATACGCATATTTGCCAGGAAACACAACTCGATGCCCGTCCATTTTTATCCGACTCAGCGTTCTTCATCATGCCACTTACAAAGAAACCGCTCCGCGCTATCGGCTTGATCGCGCTTGCCGGCGGGCTTACCATCGCCGCATGGCATTACACACGCCCTAAGCCGCTGGAAGTGGATGTGGCCGTCATCACCACCGGCAGCGTCGAGGCGACAGTGGTCAACACCCGTGCCGGTACGATCAAATCCTGCCAGCGCTCCAACCTGGCGCCGATTACCGGCGGACAGATCGCAAAAATCTGGATCAAAGAAGGCGATCACGTGCAGAAAGGCCAAGTGCTGCTGGAACTTTGGAATCGGGATCTTGTGGCGCAGCGTGAGCTGGCGCAGCGGCAATTGGCGATGGCGCAGGAACGCCGCCGCGAAACCTGCATTCTGGCCGAGAATGCCCGGCGCGAATCAGCCCGCGTGGAACAATTGGTCGAACAGGGTTTTGTCAGCTCGCAACGCGCCGACGATGCCAACGCTAACGCCCGTTCGCGCCAAGCCAGCTGCGAAGCGGCGATTTCCGATATCCAGCGTGCCGAAGCGCAGGTCCGCGTCTCGCAAGCGGGCATCGACCGCACCATCATCACCGCGCCGTTTTCCGGCGTGATCGGTAAAATCTCCGGTGAGCTGGGTGAATTCACTACACCATCGCCACCGGGTATTCCAACACCGCCGACCATCGATTTGATCGATGATCGTTGTTTATACGTCACCGCACCGATGGATGAAGTGGATGCGCCTAAAATCAAAGTGGGGCAGGAAGCGCGCATTACGCTGGATGCCATGCCCAATAAAATCTTTCCCGGCAAAGTCCGTCGCATTGCACCGTATGTAACCGAGATTGAAAAGCAGGCGCGCACGGTCGATATCGAAGTGGATTTTCAGCACATTCCGGCGGACATTCCGTTGCTCGTCGGCTACAGCGCGGATGTCGAAATCATTCTGGAACGCAAGGACGACGTGTTACGTATCCCGACGCAAGCCATCCGCCAGGAAAATAAAGTCTGGCTGGTGGACGCTCAGAATAAGCTGGCTGAACAATCGGTGGAGGCTGGCCTCAGTAACTGGAGTTTCACCGAAATCCGCAGCGGTTTAAAGGCGGGCGATCAAGTATTGATTTCCTTCGATCAGGATGGCATCGGAGCCGGCGTGACCATCCGACGCAAACAACCATGATTCGTCTGACCGGCATTAGCCGGACTTTCCAGATGGGCGATCAAGCAGTCCATGCTCTAAACCATATCGATTTGCGTATTGCTTCCGGTGAATACGTTTCTGTGATGGGGCCTTCCGGTTCCGGAAAATCAACCTTGCTCAATATCATCGGGTTGTTGGATAGACCCGATAGCGGCCGTTACGAGCTGGATAACCGGTTAATTACCGATTTGTCCGAAAACGAGCTGGCGCAAATCCGCCGGGAAAAAATCGGTTTCGTGTTTCAATCGTTTCATCTGATCCCGCGCTTAACCGCCGCGGAGAATATCGAATTGCCGCTTATTTTAAGCGGCGTTCCACCGGATCAGCGGCAACTGCGCGTCAACGATGCCTTGCAAGCATTCGAACTGCAGCAACGCGCCCGCCACCGCCCCGCCGAACTTTCCGGAGGTCAGCGCCAGCGCGTCGCGATCGCGCGCGCCACCATCATGCAACCCAGCGTCATCCTGGCTGACGAGCCGACCGGCAACCTGGATCATCAAATCGGTGCGGAGGTCATGCTGCTTCTGGAAGCGTTGCATCACCGCGGGACCACGCTGATCGTTGTGACGCATGATCGCGAACTGGGCGCTCGCGCGCATCGCCAGATCGGCATGCGCGATGGCCGGATACTGACGGACCAAGGCAATGACGCTCTCTGACACGCTGCAAACCTCGTTTAAAACAGTCGTGAGCTACCGCGTGCGCTCGTTGCTGATCATTCTGGCAATGGCGCTTGGTGTCGCTGCCGTGGTGGTGTTGACTGCGATCGGCGACGGCGCGCGCAACTATGTCATCAATCAGTTTTCTTCGATTGGCACCAACTTGCTGGTGGTATTGCCGGGGCGCGCGGAAACTTCCGGTTCGTTTCTTGGCGCGGTGCTCGGTCAAACACCGCGCGACTTAACATTGAAAGACGCGCAATTGATCGGCCGGTTGCCGCAAGTGCGACGTTATGCGCCGCTTAACGTCGGCGAAGCGGAGCTGTCCGCAGCCAATCGCTTGCGCGAAGTCACCGTGCTCGGCAGTAATGCCAACCTGATCCCAATCCGCCATATGAAACTGGCGCAAGGCAGTTTCATGGCAGCCGGTACCGAAAACAGCGCTCAGATTGTTTTAGGCGCCAAAATCGCACGGGAATTCTTTCCTCGCGCGCAAGCGATCGGACAGCGCGTGCGCCTGGGCGACAGCCGCTTTCTGGTGTCCGGCGTCCTGGCGGGGCAAGGAGAAACGATGGGTTTTAATACCGATGAAATTGTCATCATCCCGATCGATTTTGCTCAATCCATGTTTAACACCACCTCGCTGTTCCGGATTCTGATCGAAGCCAAAAGCCACAGCGACATCGAGCCCGCCAAGCGGGCAGTGCTGGCAACCCTGAAACAAAGTCATGATGGCGAAGAAGATACGACCGTGATTACGCAGGATGCCATCCTGGCGACCTTCGATAAAATTCTGCAAGCATTGACTTTGGCGGTTGCCGGCATCGCCGCGATCAGTCTGATCGTCGCCGGTATTCTAGTAATGAATGTGATGCTGGTGGCGGTCAGCCAGCGCACTGCGGAAATTGGGCTATTGAAAGCCGTCGGCGCGACTTCCAGTGACATCCGCCGGTTGTTCTTCGCCGAAGCCGTCTGGTTATCGCTGACAGGCGCCATGCTGGGATTCTTGCTCGGACAATTCGGCAGTCTGCTGCTGCGATTAACGTTCCCGCAACTGCCCGCGTGGGCGCCTGCTTGGGCCTCCATTGCGGGCATCTTAGTTGCGCTGGCAACCGGCGTTCTAGCCAGCCTTTTCCCCGCCAACCGTGCAGCGCGGCTCGATGCGGTGAAAGCGCTGGGAAAAAAATAAACGGGATGAGCGCTTTATCATCCAGCGCTATTGCCTACTCATGCAGGAATACATAAACGCCCTGCCTGCAAGCGCGCATTTGTCTCTTTGTGACGATTGATAAGAATAACCATCCGTCGCGCAGCCGGTCAGGCCCAAAATAATTAACAATAAGATCACAAGTTTTTTTACGAGCATTTCTCATTCCCTACAATAGATCGATATCGCTTCTTGAATAGTCAGCCACGATTTCTCAAAACGAATACAAGCATCCTAGCTTAGTCAAGACGTTGATGTATATTGGGGAATCACTTGTTTTCCAGTAAGTAAAACCATTAGCGGACGGCTCTCTTGATATGTCATGGCTCTCAACCGATACCGCGATACTTGATGCCAAGGCCGTTGATGAACTGGTTAAGTTATTCGGCGCGCGGGGATTCTATTTTTAAACAAAAAATGCGCTTTCCAGATTGTTTGATACCTTTTGGATAGTGGTATTAATGAATATGTGCATGACAATTTGAAATCAAACACATACCATTCAATTCCTCCATCGCGGGCCGTAATTCATTTATCATTTTCTGCGCTTGATCTTCCTTGCAGGCGAGGATTATCACCGCATTCTCATCGGAAACCAGGAGATCATCCGGATTCCGCACGCCTCGTGAACCAAGGCCCCCTGCTTTTTTGATGATGGTATATCCGCGCACTTCGGATCTCTCTAACAGTTCTATTAATTGACTGAGGTGTTCAATTCCGATAACGATTTCAAATCTTTTCATGAGTATCATTTATTTCTTTCCCTAAAAACCAAATAACCATCAAACAGAAATATGAGATGCTTTTTTGCATAATCACCCACATCCTCTCGAATCCTCGCAACTTCTTGTGCTTTCCAGATAATTCTTTTCAGATACCAGAAAACAAAGCCATCTTAGTTGAATTAATAGAGGCGGTATATTAAGGAAACCATGGTTTCTTCCTACAGGAAACTATTAGGCGGTGCTACTTCGGCGGGTAAACCTGATCAGTGAAAATACCCATCACATGGTATCGAACCGATACCATCTAAATTGATTCCATAAATTCTTTTAAGATGACAGCATGATTAATTTCCTCACTCTTGGCTGCATATACCAAGGTTACAATTTTATGTTTGGCTAATAAGCTTGAGACTATTGCTATCGCAGGATTTTTTGAAAGCTCTTCAATATAGCGGGTGCGAAATTCAACAAATTTTTCTGGGTCATGCCCAAACCACTTGCGCAATTCTGACGAGGGCGCGATCTCTTTAAACCACACATCAATTGCTGCCCGTTCTCTAGCCAATCCCCGGGGCCACAATCTATCTACCAAGATCCTGTACCCATCTTCGGTGTCAGTCTTTTCGTATACTCGTTTGATTTTGATGGCGCTCATGTTATTTTTAAGCAACGATTTTCAGTTCAATCTACTTTATTCCTCTAAGTTTATCGAAAACAAAATTCTTCCTTCACATATGCATTGCTTTCCCAACCGGATTTTAGGCGCCCCTGATGATGCCTTGCATAATTAGCTTAATCGCAAGCATGAGAGGCGCCATCCCTATAAGTTTTAACCTAAATTGTAGTTCTGTCCTACTTGAGAATGACCGGGGTTATTTGTTTCTAGCTCGGCAACCTGATGTATGCCTTGCTGTCCCCATATTCCATCAGTAGACGGTGCCACAACTGCTGCTAAAGAGAACATGATCGTATAGAGGATAGCAATTGCATAAACCACAAATAATTGAGGTGCTTTTAATAACTCTTTGGTTTCCATAATTTATTCTCCTTATGATGCATTTATTGGCTATTTATGCAAGTAGCAGGAAATGAAAAACTCGTATAAATAACCATACTGACAATACGCTCTATCAGGTTGACAATAAAATCATCAATCGATCAACCTAAAATTCATCACTCCAAGTGATTTAGAGCGAACCAATTAAGGTTGGGTAAATATTAGTTATTAAATTACAATAACAACCATCATTACTTTATGGGATATAATATAATTATCCAACCTTGAAAGAGATAATATAGACAGAAAACATTAAATAAAAGTACCAGAAAACGAAACATTTTGTTTCCGAAATGGATACAATAGCGAAATGCAGGATCTTAATCTTTTCACTATTTTTGCACGAGTCGTGGAAGCGGGCAGTTTTGCGGAAGCGGCACGGCGTATGGATATTTCACGTGCAGCAGTTAGCAAAGCTGTCGCCAAACTCGAGAAGGACCTGAGTACACGATTACTTCTTCGAAGTACTCGGCATCTTAGCTTGACGGAGACAGGTATCGCGCTGTCTGAACATGCCGCGCGCATCCTGGCAGAAGCTGAGCATGCTGAGCAAGTGGTAAATAGCCTTCATGCAGAGCCGCTCGGAACATTAAAAGTGAGCGTGCCGAGTTCTTTTGGAACGCGCCATGTCGCCCCTGCACTTCCTTGCTTTCTGGCTCGTTATCCAAAAATAAAAGTGGATTTGACTATTACCGATCGGCCAGGTGATTTGATTGAAGAAGGATACGACGTGCAAATTCGTGTGACAAACGAGCCTGACCCCAATCTAGTGGCTCGTAAGATTGCGCCTGTACGACGCATATTATGTGCAACTCCGCAATACTTTCAGCAATGGGGCATGCCGCAAACGCCAGAAGATCTTGAAAAACACAATTGTCTCGATTGCACGCTCTCAACTGAACAAAGCTACTGGCACTTTACCGGACCCGAAGGAAAGATCAAGGTTCCAGTATCAGGGACCTTACGTATCAATGATAATGATGCACTTGCCCAAGCGGCTCTTCACGGATTAGGGATCGCTTTGTTGCCCACCTATACCATTGGCATGGAAATACAAAAGGGTCGACTTCAGGCGGCGCTTCCAGAGTACCTATCGGTAGAGCGCTATATTTATGCTTGTTACCTTCCCAGTAGGCATCTACCGAAAAAGATAAGCTCTTTTGTTAATTTCTTGTCCGAGCACGTCGGAGAGATGCCTTATTGGGATCGATCTTCAAAATAGCTGGATTCCAACCAAACAATACTATGGATCGATGATTATTAAACAGAATCGGCCATTACTTTATAGGGACAATCCACCCCTCGCCCTCTGAGAAAGAGAAAGCGCTGATTAATTCGGCAAGCAAAACGAGATGCAAAGTGGATGGAACGAGACCTTTGCACGGTGTCATGAGCGGTACGAGAACACGGCAAAAATTTGCGAAAAAGCGGAGTTTACACGGGGCAAATGAGCATTTTCGAGAATTTTTAACGCAATTATCGTGCCGCGTAGTAACCGTGAAAATGCCTCGGAACGTAAGAAAAAAGACATATCAGTACGATAATCGAGTTTTCTGAGCACCGCTCAACGTAGTAAATCACTTGCACAGGCAATTAATCAGTATTTCCGTCATTGATGGCTAAACCGGATGTATCTTAATAGTTTTCCTTAGTAGCAAACCATAGTCTCCCTTAGCAAAGAACAATAGTTTCCCCAATATTCATCGCTGCACCGGCTCAGGTAGTATGCCCCCATATCGTTTTACCTGGAGCCACTATCATGAGCAAGAATCTACGAAAATACCTGACAGTTCTACCGTTGCTTTCTCTGCTGGTTGCTTGTGCGCAACTGAGTCCGCTCGAAGTGCAAGACACTGAGATCAATAAGCTTTCACAGCACGCAAGAACGCATAGCGATCATGAAAAATTGGCGAACTACTATGACGATGTAGCGAACGAAATGAGGAAAAAAGCTGCAGAAAAAAGAGAAGCCTTGCAACACTATGAAGATAGAAGCCATTATTATGGGAGAGGCGGGCAAGATTTTCACTCACATACAACAGCCAATTTACGTTATTACGAACAAGCGACGCAAGAAGCACAAAAACAGGCTCATTTTCACCGCAAGATCGCAGCAGAATTGCTGCAACGCGAACATGCCAAGCCTGTTGCAACACCAAACCAGCACAATGATCGTGCGAATAAAGCAGAGTTAGATTCCGATTCTGACAAGTTATAAAAAACCTAAAATTCAAAGTAACAAGTCGCAGCAGAAATAACCGGTTCGAAACAGAGTATTTTCAGAACGCCCAGGGCAATAAGAGAATCCTGGGCGTTTTTCATTTCAAGCCAATTCATAACAACCCCGATTTAGGAAATATGACCCCAAAACCCAAAATTATAATTTCATCGCTGGATGCAATAAGGCTGGAAAAGCTTATGGAATCGCTGCCTGACTCGACATTCCCGGACAAAGCCAACCTGGAATCCGAACTCGCTCGCGCGGAAATAGTGGATCCTACGAAAATTCCATTCACTGTAGTAACAATGAATTCGACGGTAAAATTCAAAATCGAATCCACTGGCCGGGATTTTTATTTAACTCTGGTCTATCCCAAAGATGTTGATGCTCAAGGCGGCACAATCTCTATACTTGCACCTGTGGGCATTGCGCTGCTTGGTCTTTCACAAGGAGATGAAATTGAGTGGCCGAAGCCAGGCGGAGGAATGTTGCAAGTGCGTATTGAAGAAATTACATACCAGCCAGAACGTTCCGGTGAATATCTGCGTTAGCCTTTTCGCGTAAGCGGTGGTTAATATTGCCAAGGCATCTTTGAATCATACCGGATTTCCCGGAAGCTCGCTGTGTTGGGTCAAGCTGTGTCAGCTGACTGCCTTAATGGGTGATCATAGGCCGCCACTGATTCGATCCTTCATTTTCTGATTATCCCAAATCATTTTATCTCCGGAAAGTTCAAGGTGACTCAGAATGCAGTTTTTACCGATTGATATATAATCATTCGCATCTCATTTACGCGCAGGTACCGTGTGCCAGTACCCCGAAGCCTGAAAATATCGCTCAAATTTTTAAGCCTGATGGAATTGACCCATATCGGCATTGCCAATGGTCAGGCGGTTAATTTCAGCTATAAAAACGGCCCTCGGATCAAATCCAGCGACGGTAATTTTGAATTGGGTCTAATGGCCGAGGGCACTTTGATGCACATTGGCTGTATCCGGATCAGGCGAATCCTGACTATCCGGCAATTGGCAGCCAGTTGCTGCACAGCTGGATGCGGTGAAAGCACTGGGTAAGAAATAAACATGATGTGCACATTGTCATCGAACTCCAAGGCAACTACTCGGTCGCTGCCGCGATCGCCCGCGCGCGCATTGCGGCTTGCTGTCGGGATTGGTTCCAGATGGCGGATCAACATTGAAGTACAACTTTTGTAAGGAAGTTTATAGGCATGCTGCGGTAATATCGGAGCTACTTAAACGACCAAGTAAAAGGAGCACAGACGAAGTACTACAAGCAGCTCACCAGTCAGCAACTGATACCAGATTGCCGGTTTAAAGAAAGTGGGATTGAACCAAACGCAAATTGCGGATGAGGTGGGCGTACACAAGACGACGATATTCTGGGAATTCGGACAGAACAGAGGGTGGTGTGATTGGCATCCAAAGCAGGCGCAGGAATTACGGGATGAGCGTCGAAAGAAATACGTCAATGCCCAGCGTTTCTCATTACCGGAATAGGCGGAAATTGAACGGTTGATCCGTTGTGAACAAATGTTTGTATTTTTTGTTTAACTGTAAACAACTTTTTACCTAACCCTTTGTATTTGTTGCGTCTACTCTGTAACAGATAGCAATTCGGCAATACATGTAGCGTTTCACCAAAATCCGCACCCGTGTTACTTGTAACAACATTCCGGTAACGTCTAACAAATAATGCAGGGCATCGAGGCAGCTTTGGGAATCAATCGAGTCCGCTTCTGAGGTCTCCCCTCAAAGTTGCAGCGCAGGAT
>LWDH01000002.1 GCA_002083395.1 Proteobacteria bacterium SG_bin4
AGGCTGGAGCGAGTGCAAGCGAGGCTGAATCCCAGGGCGATGAAGATGACGAAGAAGATGAGGAGTAAGTGGCACCCGGTCTTCTAGGTCTTGGTTTAATTCATTAAATCATTAATATAGCAGTAATTTTAAAAACTTTTGTTCTTTGCAAGAACTTAATAGCCCGCCTATGGCGGGCTTTTTGTTAGAGTGGAGTTGTTTGAATGCTGGATCATTTTCCAAAACCTGATGCTAATTATCCACATAGGAATAGAGATTATTTTATTGCTGCATTTACTTTCTTCTGTGTCGCGGTCAGTTTGGTAATTGATGGTAGTGCAAGTTACGAGATTCAAAATTTACTTGGCGTTATCGCTTGGATTTTTTTGGCTGGCTTGTTGATTGGCGAGAATAGAGAAGTGAGGATGCAAGTTGTTGTGGCAGTGGCATTTGCAACTGCAGGTGAGCATTTCGCTTCTATTTATATGGAAGGCTATACCTATCGGTTTGGTAATGTTCCTCTGTACGTTCCACCCGGGCATGGTATGGTATATTTAACGGCTGTAGCTCTTTCCCGTTCGCGTTTTTTCTTGATAAATGCCAGAAAGCTCGCTATTTTTGTAATTATTGCTGGTGGGTTATGGTCGTTATGGGGTATTAGCGGTATACCGGAGCAAGGAGATCAAGTCGGTGCTTTTTTATTTCTTATTTTTGTAATTTGTCTCTTTAAAGGCCGATCACCGATGGTTTATTTGGGAGCTTTTTTTATTTGTACATGGCTTGAGATTATTGGTACAGCGGCCGGCACATGGAAATGGGCTTCAATTGAGCCAGTGTTTAATTGGACGCAAGGAAATCCGCCCAGTGGAGTCGCGGCTTGGTATTGTTTGGTTGATGCTATTGCGATTGGATTCGCTCCTAAAATTCTAGCTGTTTTGCAAAAAATGAATAACTGGTATAAAACATCCTTGATCAAATAATTGTAAGAACAAGCATTTTTTATAAAAATGCATCTGATATAGAATTGTTAAATAATTTTTGTAAATGTATTGGAAGGATTAGCCGTGACTGTTGTTCGTTTACCTGATGGATCAGAACGTACTTATGATGAGCCCGTAACTATAATGGATGTGGCAACATCAATAGGCACAGGGCTCGCCAGAGCAGCAATTGCCGGAAAAGTTAATGGGAAATTGATTGATGTTTCCAGTCAAATCGATGGAAATTGCGAACTTGCGATAATTACAGAAAAAGATCCTGAAGGAATCGAAATCATCCGTCATTCTTGTGCGCATTTACTTGCGCACGCAGTGAAAGAATTATTTCCTGAAGCACAAGTAACTATAGGTCCAGTCATTGATGACGGTTTTTATTATGATTTCTCATATAAGCGGCCATTTACCCCTGACGATCTTGCGGCAATTGAGAAACGGATGTCGGAAATCAGCAAACGCGATTTAAAGATTGAAAGAAAAATAATGGAGCGTACCGAAGCCATTAATTTCTTTAAGCAGCAGGGCGAACATTATAAAGCGCAAATCATTGAATCAATTCCCGGAAACGAGCAGTTATCTCTCTATTCGCAAGGTGATTTCACGGATCTCTGCCGCGGACCGCATGTTCCAGCGACTTCTAAAGTTAAAATTTTTAAACTGATGAAAGTTGCTGGCGCATATTGGCGCGGTGATTCACGCAACGAAATGTTGCAGCGTATTTACGGAACTGCATGGACCAATAAAGAAGATCAAAAGGATTATCTGCACCGGCTTGAAGAAGCCGAGAAAAGAGATCACCGGAGAATCGGAAAATTGCTCGATTTGTTTCATACGCAAGATGAAGCGCCTGGGATGGTATTTTGGCATCCTAAAGGGTGGATTTTATGGCAACAGATTGAGCAGTATATGAGAAATATCCTGAACCAGAATGGCTATCAGGAGATTCGTACCCCACAGATCTTGGATAAAGAACTCTGGGTTAAATCCGGACATTGGGAAAATTTCCGTGAAAATATGTTTACAACGAACTCGGATGAGCGGGATTTTGCTATTAAACCAATGAATTGCCCTGGTCACGTGCAAGTTTTTAATCAAGGTTTGCGAAGCTACCGGGAACTCCCGATTCGATTATCAGAATTTGGCTCCTGCCATCGAAATGAGGCATCCGGAGCATTGCATGGGATTATGCGAGTTCGTGCGTTTACGCAAGATGATGCGCATATTTTTTGCACCGAAGATCAAATTCAAGATGAAGTAGTTCAGTTTATTGATTTATTGAAAACTGTTTATGCAGATTTCGGCTTTCGAGATATTATGGTCAAACTGTCAACCCGACCACTTAAAAGAGTTGGTTCAGACGATCAGTGGGACAAATCAGAATCCGCTCTTAAAGCTGCATTAGCTGAAGCAAAGCTAAATTGGGAATTGCAGCCCGGTGAAGGCGCTTTTTATGGTCCCAAAATTGAATTCTCGCTCAAGGATTGTATTGGACGAGTGTGGCAATGTGGAACACTTCAGCTCGATTTTTCAATGCCGGATCGTTTGGGGGCAGAATATGTTGCCGAAGATAATTCGCGAAGAATACCTGTTATGCTACATAGAGCCATACTTGGTTCCATGGAAAGATTCATTGGTATTTTAATTGAGAATTATGCTGGCGCGCTTCCATTATGGTTATCGCCCGAACAGGTGATTGTAATGAATATTTCTCGTTCACAAATGGATTTTGCTGAAAAAGTTGCTGAACATTTGAGACAACATGGTATTCGTGCAAGCTTAGACTTGAGAAATGAGAAGATAACCTATAAAATCCGCGAGCATAGCTTACAGAAACTTCCTTATCAAATTATTGTAGGGGATGAAGAAGTTCAAGCAAATTTAATCTCCGTTCGAAACCGAGGAGGGGAGAATTTGGGTCAAATGACTGTTGATTCATTGCTTGAACAACTTAAGAAAGAAATTTCATTAAAGAGCTGAATTGTTTAACAGAATTATCTTGGAGAATTTGCCATAGTTCAGGAAAAATCAGTGCGCATCAATGAAGAGATTGATGTGCCCGAAGTACGGTTAATTGGAGTCGACGGGGAACAAGTTGGTATTGTTAAGCTTGCCGTTGCGAATGCAATGGCGGAAGAAGCAGGAGTGGATCTTGTTGAAATTGCACCAACAGCACAGCCTCCTGTTTGTCGCTTGATGGATTATGGCAAGTTTCGCTATCAGGAAAGTAAAAAAAAGCACGATGCAAAAATAAAGCAGAAACAGGTACAGATTAAAGAAATAAAATTTAGACCGAATACAGACGAAGGTGATTACAACATCAAATTAAGAAGTTTAATAAACTTTCTAAATGATGGCGATAAAGTTAAAGTGACTTTGCGATTTCGGGGGCGGGAAATGGCTCATCAGGAGTTTGGGATGCGTCTTTTAGAAAGGGTTAAGCAAGATTTGGAATCTTTCGCCGTAGTCGAACAATTTCCTAAAATGGAAGGTCGGCAAATGGTTATGGTATTGTCACCGAAACGTAAAGATGCACGGACGGATAAACCAAAATCTATTGTAAATGATTCGCCCATCATTTCATAACCCTGTTTTTTGCTGCTAAATCTGTTGTAAATTTTTTAATAATAAGTGATTTTAGGTTTGGAAAGTTTTCAATAATGAAACACCTATAATCATGTTAAATGAGGAGAATGTATGCCTAAAATGAAAACCAAAAGTGGCGCAGCAAAGCGCTTCAAGTTTAGAGCCAGCGGGAGTATTAAACGCGCGCAAGCTTTTAAGCGTCATATATTGACAAAAAAAACAACCAAAAACAAACGCCAACTGCGTGGAATAGCGCCTGTGCATGCAACGAATGATGCTTCAATCCGCGCAATGATGCCTTACGCATAACAAGGAGCGATCATGCCTAGAGTAAAACGTGGTGTTACAGCGCATGCGCGCCATAAGAAAATTTTAGATTTGGCCAAAGGATATCGCGGTCGCCGTAAAAATGTATACCGGATAGCAAAGCAAGCGGTCATGAAAGCGGGCCAGTATGCCTATCGGGACCGCCGTCAACGGAAAAGACAATTCCGGGCGCTTTGGATCGCTCGGATCAATGCTGCTGCCCGAGAATTTGGTCTTTCCTACAGTGTGTTTATGAATGGCCTGAAAAAAGCGAGTATTGAAGTTGATAGAAAAGTTCTCGCAGATTTGGCAGTATTTGACAAAAGCGCATTTGAGAAAATTGTGCAGCAAGCAAAAGCCAGTCTGGCTGCTTAAGTGGTCTGAAATTATATTGAACTTGGGAGGCAGGGTAAAACCTGAACCTCCCTTTTTGTTGTGAAGCAGAATGAAATTCTGTGCGATTGCTCCTTATAACGGATTGCTATGGATAATCTCGAAGAAATAATCACAGAAGCATCAAACTTGATGAATAGTATTGAAGACGCAGTTGAACTGGAAAATGTCAAAGCGCGTTATTTAGGCAAGAGCGGCATCTTGACCGACTTGCTAAAAGGTCTGGGTAAAATACCGGCTGAACAGCGTCCTATGATGGGGAGTTTAATCAACGAAGCAAAGAATCGGTTAGAAACTACGCTTAAATTGAGACGTGAGGCAATTCAAGCTAAAGCGTTGGAAGCAAAGCTTACCGAAGAAGCCTTGGATGTTACTTTGCCAGGAAGAGGAAGTGGCGTTGGTAGTTTGCACCCTGTTACACAAACATTATTGCGAATTGAGACATTGTTCCATTCAATTGGATTTGATGTTGCCTCAGGCCCGGAAATAGAAACTGATTTTTACAATTTTACAGCGCTCAATATTCCTGAGAATCATCCTGCAAGAGCTATGCATGACACGTTCTACATCGAGAATGGTGATTTATTGCGTACCCATACTTCTCCAGTACAGATTCACTATATGCAGAACAACAAGCCGCCAATTAAGGTTATTGCACCAGGAAGAGTGTATCGATGTGATTCCGATGTCACGCATACTCCGATGTTTCATCAAGTGGAAGGTTTATGGATTGATGAAAATGCAAACTTCTCATCTTTAAAAGGAGTTTTGGCTGATTTTATGGCGAATTTTTTCGAACAAGAAGATTTACCCGTGAGATTCAGACCATCCTTTTTTCCGTTTACCGAACCATCAGCTGAAATGGATATCGGCTGTGTCATGTGCAATGGAAAAGGCTGTCGTGTCTGTAGTCATACCGGATGGCTGGAGGTACTTGGTTGCGGCATGGTACATCCGAACGTATTAAAACACGTTGGGATTGACAGTGAACAATATATTGGATTTGCTTTCGGAATGGGTGTCGAGCGCTTAACAATGCTCAGATACGGCGTCAATGATTTAAGATTGTTTTTTGAAAACGATTTACGTTTCCTGAAACAGTTTGATTGACTGATTGTAAATCCAATAATGATATTTAATCGAAAAGTCCTATGAAATTTTCTGAAAACTGGTTGCGCAGTTTTGTAAACCCGCCGTATAGCAGCGCCGAATTAGCCCATGCCCTTACGATGGCAGGGATTGAAATTGAAAGCATTGAGCCTGTTGCGGCAGCATTTAGTAGCGTCGTGGTCGCCGAAGTTCTCTCGGTCGAGAAACACCCGACTGCAGACCGCCTTAAAGTTTGCCGTGTCCAGACCGGTAATGCCGCTGAAGATTCTTTGCAAATTGTATGTGGTGCACCTAATGTAGCTGTCGGGATTAAAGTTCCTTGCGCATTGGAAGGTGCAATTCTGCCAGGTTTTAGCATCAAACAAACAAAATTGCGTGGGGTAGATTCTTTCGGGATGCTGTGTTCCGCGAAGGAATTGGGAATCAGTGAAGCCGCCGAAGGCCTGCTCTTGCTCCCTGATGATGCGCCGGTAGGTATTAATTTCAGGGATTATTACGGGCTTGACGATCATGTATTTGAATTAAAACTGACTCCCAATCGTGCTGATTGCCTAGGTGTTGTGGGTGTGGCGCGGGAAGTTGCGGCTATTACAAATACGAAACTAGACTTGAGCGAATTAGAGCAGGGTGGTGTAGACACTGCGATTGAAGATACTTTAACAGTGCAAGTGGAAGCATCCGATGCTTGTCCGTTGTATTGTGGACGAGTAATGCGAGGAATAAATCTTGACGTAGCCACGCCGTTGTGGATAGCTCAAAGATTGGAACGAAGCGGCATACGGTTGATTAATGTTGTTGTAGATATAACCAACTACGTATTGTTGGAAACTGGACAGCCCATGCACGCTTTTGATCTTGCTAAGATATCAAGTGCTATTCAGGTGCGATTCGCCCGCTCACACGAGAAAATACAACTGCTTAATGGTAATCAAATTGACTTGAATCCTGAAATGCTGATTATTGCAGATGATCACAAGCCGTTGGCGCTGGCAGGTATTATGGGGGGGATGAATAGTGGTGTGACACAAGGCGCGTCTGATATTTTTCTGGAAAGCGCTTTTTTTAGTCCGGGTGTGATTAGCGGCAAATCATTTGTACTTGGATTTAGTTCGGACTCCGCTTATCGGTTTGAACGCGGGGTTGATTTTTCAGCAACCAAAGCTGCGTTGGAACGCGCCACTTATCTCATACAATCGATTTGCGGCGGTCAAGCGGGTCCAATCACAGAACTTAAGCACGCATTGCCGCAGCGCGCAGCCGTCAATGTTCGCATTGATCGCATCAAAAAAGTATTGGGCATTGATATAGATAAGCCGCAGGTCGCAGATTTCTTTGCACGGTTAGGCTTTAAATTTACCGAGAAAGAACGTGTTTTTGTTGTAACACCGCCTAGCTATCGTTTTGATTTGACAATAGAAGAAGATTTTATTGAAGAATTGGCGCGTATCTATGGGTATGATCGTATTCCAAGTTTTAATCCGCATGCCAATATGGCGATGCTGCCCGCTTCCGAGAAAACGCTTACGACTATAGAGATAAAGCGGTTGTTAACGGCTCGCGATTATCACGAGGTTGTTAATTACGCTTTTGTGGATGAAATTTGGGAACGAGAATTAGCTGATAACAATCATCCTGTCGCATTAAAGAATCCGATTGCGAGTCAAATGAACGTCATGCGAAGTACGTTGATCGGTGGACTGATTTCTAATTTGCAATTTAATTTGAATCGGAAACAAACCAGGGTGCGTTTGTTTGAGATTGGTTGTTGTTTCGGCAGAACGGAACACAACAATTACTCTCAACTTGAGAAGCTTGCGGGAATCAGCTACGGCGATGTTGCTGCAGAACAATGGGGAATGCCGGCAAAATCTGTCGACTTTTATGATGTTAAAGCCGATGTTGAGGTGCTTTGTAAAGGGAAAGACGTGCATTTCAGTAAGTTTTCTCATCCTGCATTGCATCCAGGGAAATCGGCTCAAATCACGATCGGTGCTCAGCCAGTAGGCTGGCTCGGTGAGTTACATCCGCATTGGCAGAAGAAATATGGTTTACAGAAAAATGCGATTCTGTTTGAAATTGACTTGAATAGTTTGCTACCTAGATCGATACCAGCGGTCACTGAAGTTTCTAAATTTCCACCTGTCCGGCGAGATGTGGCTGTTGTGGTGGATTATGATATCAATGTCCAGATGCTTCTCGATAGCATGCATGCGGAAAAATCAGCAATTGTTACTGATATTTCGTTATTTGATATTTACCGTGGAAAAGACATGGACGATACCAAAAAAAGTCTTGCATTCCGTGTGTTGTTACAAGATACTGAGAAAACATTAACTGATGCGGAAGCAGATTCGGCGATAGCCCAGTTAATTGAAATTTTGAAAAGTAAGTATGGCGCAACCTTAAGGAATTGATTGACGCCGGATAATGAATAATATGTAGATCATTGAGTTTGCGTTTGAATTTGAGAGAACCGGTGAACCTCTCTCAAGATACGGAGTCATTGATCATTTTGGTTACACAAATGTGTAAGAAATCTAAATGCTGATGTTATAAGCGAATAATAAAGAACTATAGGGAGTGAAATATGGCATTAACAAAAGCTGAGTTAGCGGATATGTTGTTTGAAAATGTCGGGTTGAACAAACGCGAAGCTAAAGATATGGTTGAATCATTTTATGAAGAAGTACGCGCCGCTTTGCAAAGCGGAGAAGGAGTAAAACTTTCCGGTTTCGGCAATTTCCAATTACGAACTAAGCCGCAGCGTCCTGGCAGAAATCCGAAAACCGGCGAAGAAATACCGATTACGGCACGAAGAGTTGTGACTTTTCATGCCAGTCAGAAGTTAAAAGCATTAGTTGAGAAAAATTATCATGGAAAACAAAAAAATAATTAATACATTGCTTCCAATTCCCACTAAACGCTATTTTACGATTGGTGAAGTAGGCACTTTATGTGGTGTAAAACCTCATGTATTACGCTATTGGGAGCAAGAATTTACGCAGTTGAGGCCCGTCAAACGAAGAGGCAATCGTCGTTATTATCAACAGCAAGAAGTATTGTTAATTCATCGCATCAGAGAATTGCTTTATGAACAGGGTTTTACCATCAATGGTGCGAGGAATCACTTGGAACAAAGTGAAAGCAAATCGGTATTGCGCAGTGAAAATATGGATGCTTCTTTATTTCCAGTTTCAAACTTGGGTCATATCAGGCAGGAGATCAATAACATAGTGTCGCAATTACGCGCATAGCTGCCGGTGTTAGCCGATGTCTTAACCTGCGTTTTTATGGTCTAAGCTGTTTGTTTGTTATAATCCTCCATTCGGGGCGTAGCGCAGTCTGGTAGCGTACTTGCATGGGGTGCAAGTGGTCGGAGGTTCGAATCCTCTCGCCCCGACCATTTGTAATACTTCTGCCAATCTGTTTTGTACTTAACTTGATAAGTTGGAATATTCCGTTTGATTATCTGGTTGCAATTATAAATTTCTAAGATGCGCATATTGCTCAGTAACGATGACGGTTATTTTGCACCTGGCTTAGCCTGCCTTGCGGAGTCACTCTCAAAAATTGCTGAGATCATTGTCGTGGCACCCGAAAGAGATCGTAGTGGCTCAAGCAATTCCTTGACTCTGGATCGCCCACTGAGTCTTCGCAAATCCCACAATGGTTTTTTTTATGTCAACGGTACCCCAACCGATTGTGTCCACCTGGCAGTGACAGGGATGCTGGAAGTGATGCCGGATATGATTGTATCCGGCGTAAATCATGGCGCTAACATGGGAGACGACACGATTTATTCCGGAACGGTTGCTGCCGCGACAGAGGGCTTTTTGCTAGGAATTCCTTCGCTGGCAGTATCTTTGGTGAGTGCATCGAATGGAAACTATATGACAGCTGCACGCGTTGCGGCTGATATGGTAAAACGCTTTAGCGAGAATGAAATACGAAGCCCGGTGTTATTGAATATCAATGTACCTGATATCGAATACCATCATCTTCAAGGCATTGAGATTACAAGGCTGGGGCGGCGTCATAAAGCGGAGCCAGTAATTAAGTCACAAAATCCTCGTGGAGAGATTCTATATTGGGTTGGAGCGGCAGGTCCTGCACAAGATGCCGGAGAAGGTACTGATTTTTATGCAGTTCAGCACAACCGGGTTTCGATAACCCCGTTGCAAATCGACCTTACCCATTATGATCAAATCAGTCTGCTAACAAGATGGATCAATAATTAAGCGCTTGTTATGTTAGGGAAATATTTTATAGGTGCTGATAGGTGAATGTTCGTCATTCTGGAATTGGTATGACCTCTCAGCGTACACGCATGCGCATGATTGAGCGGCTGCGTGCACAAGGTATTGCTGATGAAGTGGTGTTGTCTGTAATGGGTACGATCCCGCGTCATATTTTTGTTGAAGAAGCTTTGGCAAGCAGGGCTTATGAAGACGTTGCCTTACCGATTAATTATGGACAAACCATTTCAAGTCCCTGGATTGTCGCTCGAATGACCGAGTTGCTAAGAGCAAATTCCAATTTAGGAAAAGTATTAGAAATTGGTACAGGGTGCGGCTACCAAACTGCGGTACTTGCGCAAATTGCGCAAAAGGTTTATTCAATCGAGCGCATTGGCCCGCTTTTGACTCGAACGCGTATTCGTTTGCAGGAACTGCAGATCCGGAATATTTATCTAAAACATGCCGATGGATTATTAGGGTTAGCTGAAGCAGGGCCATTCGATGGTATCATCATGACAGCGGTTACTACGCATGTGCCCGCGTCATTGCTGGATCAACTGGAGATTGGCGGTCGAATGGTTTTTCCAAAAGGAACACAGAAGCAGAATCTCTGTGTTATAGAACGGAATCCGCAAGGTTTTACCGAAACTGTGCTCGAAGAAGTTAATTTTGTACCTCTGTTAGCCGGGGTCATTAAAAAATAGTGGTGCAGGAATATTAGAATGAGACAAATGCCATGAAAAAACCAAACAGTTTCGATATCTATCATTGTCCTCTCAGATTTGTTTCTTCGTTAGGTAAGCAAATGCCATTGCGGTATCTACTATTTTTTACGGGCTTGTTTCTGATTGGATGTAGCACCACCCAGTCCCCGGTTCCGGTTGTTGATCGTGAAAAGATTAATGCATCGGGACCGTTAAGACCCACTGAACCGGCTGCCATGGATGGCCAGATATATACCGTGCAACGGGGGGATACATTGTATGGCATTGCCCTTAAGCATGGCATTGATTTTAAGAAATTAGTGGAATGGAACGAAATCGTTGATCCAAGATCGTTGCAGCCCGGCCAGAAAATCCGGTTATCGATGCCTGAAAAGGGGGCTCAACCCGTATTGTTTGCACTTCCTCAACAACCAGTTACAACGACTATAGAGCCATCGGTAGTCGCAGCTGAGCCTGTAGTGACCCCGCATGAGGATGTCCGTGCGGATGTTGCGGGCACTCAAAAGATAAAAACAAGTCCTAAAGCGTTTAAATTACCGTATTCAGAACAAAATGTGGCTCGGCTTCAGTATCCTGGCAATAATCCACCGGTAATAGCGCCATCTCCTGCTGCAGCTGCAGTGACGCCTGGGAACAATGCAAAAATCGAGGTGGCGCCACCATCTCCGGAACCGTTGAATTCCGACAAGGCAACAGATGCTTCGGTAGCTGATTGGATATGGCCGACAAGCGGAAAGCTGCTGGCGTCTTTTTCAAAAAATTCTAAAGGTGTAAAAATATCGGGGCAAGCAGGGCAGCCGATTCTCGCTTCGGCAGCCGGCGAAGTGGTTTATAGCGGGCATGGACTGCGTGGTTACGGGAATTTAATCATTATTAAACACGATAACACCTACCTGAGTGCCTACGCTCACAATAGCAAGCTATTGGTTAAAGAAGGCGAAGCAGTCGTTAAAGGTCAGAAGATCGCCGAAATGGGCAATACCGATACGGATACGATACAGTTGCATTTTGAAATTCGCAAGAACGGGAAGCCTGTTGATCCGTTAGAGTACTTACCCAATCAATCCTAAGGAAACGCTGATCGCCGCGCAAGATCAACCGCAAGGCGAAAGGGGTCTAGAAACAAGACACATTCTTACGAGAAGCGAGTTTCTAGGTACCAATTATCAGGTTGCTCTAGAAATTTGAACAATCTGCCCTACAGATAATGTTCTCCATAACTGCCGTTTTTTACTTTGTGATTGAAAGACGCATGTGTTCTATCGCTTTTTCCATGTGTCGAGTTGCGGTTTCCGGTTGATCTTGTTTGGCGTTTTCAATCGCTGCGTTAAGGTGTTTGATGGATTCATCCAAATGGGGTGATTTATTTGTCAGTTTCTTTTCCGCAGCTTGTGCATGCGTAAGACTTTCTTGCGCATACTCCAGCAGTGTGCTGGTGTGACCTGCCTTACCGTGTATTTGAGCAGTTTCGGCTTGATCAATCGCTTCGGTTATTGTTGAAGTGATTTCTATAGTCGTTGCATCAGGCTCATTAGCGACTGCAGGCATGCTAATCCATATTAACAATATCAATCCAATAATTTTCATTCTAATTCTCCTCAATTCTGCTATCAAAAGCGTTACGCCGCATGAGAAACCAATTCATTGAGCGCTTGGTAATCAACCCATCCGCTATCTAGATTGTTGCCAGCGATTAGTTTGAATAGCTGAGTCGGTTCTCCCAAGTCTGATACGACCGCCATTGCCCCTTCGAAGTTTTGTGAATGGGTGTAACCACTGACTGTAATGAGTGTGGGAAGATCCGCGGCTAATGCGGATTTCAATCCATTCTCGGAATCTTCAATCGCGATGCATTGGTGCGCAGGTAAATTCAACTGTCCGAGTACCCACTGATAAATATCCGGCGCCGGTTTTTTTAAGGGCACAATGTCGCCCGCACCAATGATATCGAACCAGTCGATTGATTCTTCTCCTAAAGTCGCCTTAAGCAAGGCGGTGACATTTTCCATTGTGGTCGTCGTTGCAATGGCTAGTTTTACTTGTTCATGCCGCAATTCCTGAATTAATCTTGCTACACCAGGCCGTAACGGGATACTTCCTGCTTCCATTAGAGATTCGAAGTACTTGGTTTTGGTTTTGTGCAAACTTGCGATCCATTCTCCCAAATCTTTTTTATCGAGAAAAGCCGGAGCGTACCGTTCGATATAGTGACGAATTCGTTCTTTACCGCCGGTAACCTGCAATAATTCTCCATAAAGATGGATATTCCAATTCCAATCGAGTTCAAATTGCTCAAATGCAGCGTTAAATGCGATGCGATGACCATCTTGTTCGGTATCGGCGAGTGTGCCGTCCACGTCAAAAAGCACGGCTTGAAGTTTTTTAGTTGTATTCATCGGTTAAAGTTTCTCTCCTTGATCTCCAGTAAAATGAAAGCTTGCCCGCTGCAGCCGGTCGGAAATTGCAAGCCATTGAACATGACTGGGGGGTGTTTCAACCAGGAAATAATCAAACGATGCCTGATCGAACCGGTGTAACGTTGCATACAGTTGTTTACCATATTGAATGGGATCCGCAGGCATACCGAATTGTTCGATTGAGCGATTCGCGGCTTGCGGTCTTCCGGTATCTGACCACGTGAGCACCAATACCCGGAAATTTTGAGCTGATAGTGCGATTGCTTTTTGCCATAGCTCTGTTGCCGGGAATAGTCCTAGCGGGATTGAAGGGGCGTAGTGTGAGGGTAATGACCCGGATGAACGGATAGTGCTGCGGGTGGAGACAGCAATTGATCTTCCAAGTACATTCTCAAGCTCGGCAGGTGTAATTTTGCCTGGCCGCAAAATTAATGGCTCGTGCGCATGAAAGCTGACGATCGTGCTCTCCAGGCCAACTTCGCAGCTACCGCCATCTAGAATCATATCGACACTGCTTCCCAGCTCCTGGTGGACATGCATCGCGGAAGTCGGGCTGATACGTCCAAATCGATTGGCTGATGGTGCAGCCAATGCTTTTTCAGGTCCGAGTGCTTCCAGCAAAGCCAATGCGGTCGGATGCGCTGGTACCCGTAACCCTACGGTGCTTTGTCCACCTGTAATACAATCAGAAATGCGGTGGCTACGTTGTAAAATGAGGGTTAATGGGCCCGGCCAGAAATGATTGGCCAAATCGTAGGCAGCTGCCGGTACCGCTTCTACCCAATGAGCAAGATCTGAGACTGATGCAATATGCACGATCAATGGGTGATCGCAGGGACGTTGCTTGATTTCGTAAATCTTACGAATGGCTGCGGGATTGGTGGTATCCGCACCGAGGCCATACACGGTTTCGGTGGGAAATGCGACGGTGCCGCCTTCACGAATGATTCGGGCAGCAGCGGCAATTTGTTCCGGCTGATCGGGAAATTGATTGGATTGTTTTAGATCCTGAAGCGGATACATATCAATATTTCTCATTCATCAGTCGAAGTTGAAGGCATACGTTACACTGATCATTTATTGCTGATTATCATACCAGTCGTAGCCAAGCACGCCTTGCATGGTGCGGACAAAATAAAAACATAGCCAATTAATCAGATAGTTGCGCCAGGAGAAAAATTTATTGTCTGCCGGCGTTACTGCAACAGATTCCTGCGATATCGCGGTTTTTAAACTGGCTCTTAATTCCGATGCGATGTCGTGGTTTTCAATAAGCACATTGGCTTCTCGCGCTAACAGCAAGCTAAACGGATCAATATTGGAAGAACCCACGGTGACCCAAAATTGATCGATCACAGCGACCTTGGCATGTAAATAGCTGCGATTATATTCATAAATTTTTATTCCCGATTTCAATAAATTTTCGTAAAGCGCCTGAGTTGCATGATATTGCAAGCGGTATTCAATTTTTCCTTGTAATAACAGTTCAACACTCACCCCTCGTTTCACTGCACTCTTTAAAGCATTGCTGAATTTTCTTCCTGGCAAAAAATAAGCATTGGCGATGATAATTTCAGTTTTTGCCTGATTGATGGCTTCCAGGTAGGCATGCTCAATATCATGACGGTGGCGCCAATTATCACGAATTACAAAAGCTGCTTTATGATTTCCACAGTGAATGTTCATTGGTTTTACTACATGGGGTGTAACCCAGCGTTTTTTCAAATGAGCCCAAGCAACCAGCATCCATAAGTGTTTAATTGCACGATGTATTTGTAAGAGTAGCGGTCCCGTGATAGCAACTGCATAGTCAAAACGGGGTGTCAGATGCTCCGGATTGTCTTCGTCATCAATGATATTAATTCCGCCGACGAATGCGGTGCGAGCGTCGATCATTGCCAATTTCCGATGCATTCGCCGCAAACGATAGCGGCCAGGTCTCGCAAAAAGAAATTCCGGTCTGAAAATCAGGATCTTGATGCCTGCTTGCAACATACTGTCAATGGCTTCTCTGGATAAATTTTGCGAACCGAATCCATCCAGAAGCAGGTGAACGGCAACGCCGCGCTGCACGGCGCGTTTCATCGCGGCGGCTATTCGGATACCGGTTACATCCAATTCAAAAATATACGTCTCGATATGTATTTCAAATTGAGCTGCTTCGATAGCGGCTTCGAGTACTGGAAAGTACTCCTCACCGTTATGCAGTAACGAGATCTGATTGCCTTCAACATAATGAAACTTTGACATTGACTGCTGGTAGTTGTTAGCGGTTCGTGATTGCGGCGTTCTCGTCGTTGCCGTAACAAAATGGATTATGAGATCTTCAGCATTCGATCCAATGCAATTCTGGCTAATCCGGCTTCAGTCTCTGGAACCTTGATTTGATTGACGACATTACCATTTACAAGATTCTCCAGTGTCCAGGCTAAATGCTGCGGATCTATCCGAGCCATCGTGGAACACATGCAAACCATTGGTGACATAAATTGTATGATTTTTCCTTGCGCTTTGAATTCTTCGGTAATCCGGCTTACCAGATTCAGTTCCGTGCCGACCAGCCAATGGGTTCCGCTTTCAGCGGCCGCGATGGTTTTTATGATGTATTCGGTGGAACCGACGTAATCGGATGCTTTGCAGACTTCATAGCTGCATTCGGGATGCGAAATAACTACGCCATTCGGATATTGATTGCGAAAACGGATAATATGTTGTGGTTGAAACATCTGATGCACCGAGCAGTGGCCTTTCCAAAGCAATATCTTGGCGTTCTTGATTTGTTCCCGCGTCAATCCTCCCATCGGCTCGTCAAAATTCCAAACCGGCATATCCTCCAGAGAAATGCCTAATTGATGACCGCTCCAGAGGCCAAGATGTTGATCAGGAAAGAATAATACTTTTTTCCGTTGCTTGAACGACCATTGCAGGACTTTGCCAGCATTGCTGGAAGTGCAGACGATGCCGCCATGTTCACCGCAAAAGGCTTTTAAATCGGCGGAGGAATTAATATAGGTTACTGGTGTAATTACCTCATCGGGGTCAAGCACTTCAGCAAGTTCACGCCAGGCGCGTTCAACATTAGATAAGCTCGCCATATCGGCCATTGAGCAGCCGGCAGCCATATCCGGCAAAATAGCGATTTGTCTGGAGCTGGAGAGCATATCCGCAACTTCAGCCATGAAGTGCACGCCGCAAAAAACCAAGAAATCAGCGTCGGTTTGTGCTGCCAGAAAAGAAAGTTTTAGAGAATCACCGGTTAGATCCGCATGCCGGTAAACATCCGCACGTTGATAATGGTGTGCCAGAATAACAGCGCGCCGGCCGAGCGCTTTTTTGGCCTCGATGATGCGTTGTGCACAGGCATCATCCTGTAACTGCTCATATTTCTCAAAATCAATGGCTTCCTGGAGCATTATAATGGGTGTGTTCCTGATGGTTCGTTAAAAATACCAGTCTATTTTATTCCAAGATATGATTGCAAGTTTCGATATTTAAAGACTTGCAACGGATCCGGCAATAAGGATGACTGGTAGATGGTCATGCGTGTTCTGTTATAATTCATTATATGAATAAAGCAGGGTATATTTGAGTCAAGCGTAAATACAAAAAGAGAAAAAAGTTCCGAGCAATCTCCTAATGATCAAGCGCCCGTTTATTAGTTCACCGCTAATTCTACTTTTAATTTTGGCATTAGTGACATTCTGGCTGGATCATATGACTCGCCCGCCTGAATATGTCCAAGACGAAAATTTGAATTTAAATCCCGATTATATTGTTGAGGAGCTATCCGGTTTTCGAATGGATTACGAACATCAGATACAACGCAAATTTACCGCTCATAAACTTTTTCATTTTTTGGATTCGGAAGTAACTCAACTGGAACAGGTGAGCTTTACAAATGCCGACCCCAAAAATCCCCTGATGCGTCTCTACGCGAACCGCGCTGAAGTTATCAACAAAGGGGAAGATGTTTATCTAACCGGGAATGTGACTGCGGTGAGAGGCACTGATGAAGATAACAGCAATATCACTTTGGTGACAGATTTCTTGCATTTGATCCCTAAAGAAAATTTGGTAAAAACGGATCAGCCGGTCACCATTTCCAGATTTGATACCACCATCAAGGCAACCGGTTTGGAATTTGATAATCGCGTTGGCATGATACAACTACTATCCAGTGTAAGAGCAGTCAATACGAAGTAATTTGGACATATGATGAAAATAATTTTCGCTATCAGTTTGTTGAGTTTACTGCTTGTGCATACGGCCAATGCCGAACGGGGTGATCGGAAAAAGCCAATTTATCTGGAAGCTGACCGTGCGACCGTTGAGGATGTCAACCGCAAAGAAGGCAGCCGGGTCAGCGTGTTTACCGGTAATGTGATTTTGACCCAAGGAACTTTGCGGATCACTGCCGATAAAATGATTATGAAAGAAGATATGCAAGGGTTCCGTCATGCTACTGCGATGGGTGATCTCGTAACTTTCCGGCAGAAGCGGGATGGACTTGATGAATATGTAGAAGGCTGGAGCGAGCGGGCTGAATACGATAGCAAAACCGACAAGATTGAATTGTTCCGGCAAGCGCGACTGAAACGCGGCACCGATGAAGTTCAAGGCGATTATATTTCCTACGATATGAATAGCGAGTTTTTCCAGGTAAAAGGCAGCAAGGAGCGCGGTGTGGAATCGGGTCCCGACAAGCGTGTGCGAATAACTATTCAGCCTAAAAATAAATCTGAATAGATCCATTGAATCTTCAATTATTTTAAAGTTGTACCAACAGATGAGTGAGTTAAGAGCAAACAATTTAAAAAAGCGATATAAATCGCGCACGGTCGTGCAGGATGTTTCTTTCTCACTTGGGAGTGGGGAAGTCATCGGATTGCTGGGACCTAACGGCGCCGGCAAAACAACTTGCTTTTATATGATTGTTGGATTGATTCCACTGGATAGCGGCGGGGTTTTTCTGGACGACCAAGATTTAAGTCAATTGCCGATCCATCAAAGAGCAAAATTAGGGTTGAGTTATTTGCCGCAAGAAGCATCGATTTTCCGGCGTTTGACCGTGGAAGAAAATATTCTGGCGGTATTAGAGCTGCAGAATTTGGATGAAGAGACGAAACAGCGGCATTTAGACGATTTATTACATGATTTGCATATCAGCCATTTGCGGGATAATCCCGCTATCAGCTTATCCGGCGGGGAGCGTCGCCGTGTTGAAATAGCGCGTGCACTGGCCTCGCAGCCACGATTTATTTTGTTAGACGAACCTTTTGCGGGAGTTGATCCAATTGCTGTGCTGGATATTCAGAAAGTCATTGCTTTTTTGCGGGAACGGGAAATAGGGGTTCTGATTACTGATCATAATGTTCGTGAAACATTAGGAATCTGTGATCGTGCCTATATCATCAGTGACGGACATGTATTGGCTCAAGGCCGATCAGAAGAAATTATTGATAATGAGAAAGTCAGAGAAGTTTATTTGGGTGAACACTTCCGGATGTAGTTTTGTGAAACGGCTTGAATCGTTATTTTCAGTAATCGTTGTTTTTTCGGAATCATGAAGCCAACACTTCAACTTAAACTATCGCAACAATTGCGGCTGACGCCTCAGTTGCAGCAGTCCATCCGGTTGCTGCAGTTATCGACGCTCGAGCTTAATCAGGAGATCGAGCGGATAGTGCAGGAAAATCCTTTGCTCGAAGTGTATGAAGAGTGGAATGTTTCGGCTGCAGACAATACCTTTGAAACTGCCGAAGCTTCCAACGCCGACAATTTTGATGAAGCTTCCAGGGAAGATAACGCATCGTCAAATGAGGAAATCTCCGAAGATAATTACGATTCCGGTACTGAATGGCCGCAGGATCATGTTCCGGCTGCGAGTGGTTACGAAGACGACGATCGTGATTCATTGCAGTTGCCGGCTAAGCCGCTCAGCTTGCGAGATCATTTATATTTTCAAACTTTATTAAGTCATATTTCGGAGCCTCAGAAGAATTTGGTGCGTTTGCTGATCGATAGCCTGGATGAAGACGGTTATCTGTTGCAGGATCTCAGCGAATTGCAGGAAATGTTGCCGGAAGAATTGGGGGTTGAGCAAAATGACCTGGAAGGCGCGCTCGATTGTTTGCAACATTATGATCCAGCCGGTGTCGGCGCACGCAATCTTAAAGAGTGCCTGGTATTACAGTTACAAGCGCTACCCGGAGAAGTATGTTACCGGGAGCAAGCCATTAAAGTTGTGCAGGAATATCTGGAAATTCTGGCATCCCATGATTTCATACAAATCAAGAAATTATTGGGATGTAACGATCATAGCTTGCGCGCTATCCAAAAACTCATTACTAACTTGAATCCAAAACCGGGTGCGCAGTTTAATTCAACTAGCGAACGTTATATCGTTCCGGATATTACAGTGACCAAAAAAGACGGAACCTGGGTAGCGAGCCTGAATCGGGCTGCAATTCCGCGTCTCAATATCAATCATCTCTATGCTAATATATTGAAGCAGGTGCATCATGCGGAACGTGGCTTGATGAACCAATTGAATGAAGCTAAATGGTTGATTAAAAATATTCAACAACGCTCAAGCACGATCCTTAAAGTAGCCAGCGTCATCGTGGAACGGCAACAGCAATTTTTTGAGCATGGGGATGTTGCCATGCGTCCGCTGGTGCTGCGAGAGATCGCGGAAGTGTTAAATCTTCATGAATCAACCGTATCCCGCGTCACTACGCAAAAATTTATGTATACTCCGCGGGGCATTTTTGAACTGAAATATTTTTTTGGTAGCCATGTGGCAACCGATTCAGGAGGCGCTTGTTCTGCAACGGCCATCCGTGCATTAATCAAACAGTTGGTACAGGAAGAAAACCCAAGGAAACCACTCAGCGATAATAAAATTGCCAGCATTCTTGAACAACAAGGAATCGTTGTTGCTCGTCGCACTATTGCAAAATACCGGGAATCGTTACAGATTCCTGCAGCCAATCTTCGTAAATCCATTTAACAGAATAAGGGAACAATAATGAACCTAAAACTTACCGGTAACCATGTAGAAATCACTGATGCAATGCGTGATTATGTCACTTCAAAAATTGGGAAGATTACCCGGCATTTTGATCATGTGATTGATGTCAGCGTCATTCTATCGGTAGAGAAACTCAAGCAAAAAGCCGAAGCTAATGTTCATATACGCGGCAAAGATATATTTGTCGAAACTGATAGCGAGGATATGTATGCATCCATCGACAGCCTGGTTGATAAACTGGACCGGCAAATACTCAAGCACAAGGAAAAAAACCTGGAACGCCGTAATCACGGCGCCTTAAAAGATCAAGAATTGGAGTGATCATTACAATAAAGCCATTGTTCGCTTTATTTTTTTATCGATATCCGAGATTTTTTGAAAGCACTGTGTCGCGATCAAGAAATTTCAACTTAATTCTCTGTATATAAAATCTATTTTTCATGAATCAGATTTCGCAATTGTTACCGCTCTCCAATGTCATCGTCGATCTGGACGTGACCAGTAAGAAACGTGTTTTCGAGCAAGCCGGGTTGTTATTTGAGAATACCAATCATATTGCGAGGAGCCAGGTTTTTGATAGCTTGTTTGCGCGTGAGAAGCTGGGTTCGACAGGATTGGGACAAGGCGTTGCGATTCCGCATGGCCGGATCAAAGGTTTGCGTGAAGCGGTTGCCGCGTTGGTGACAATGAAGGAAGGCATTCCATTCGATGCGCCGGATGGGCAGCCGGTCAATATTGCCTGCATTTTATTAGTCCCGGAAAAAGCCACTGACAAACATCTGCAACTCCTAAGCGAGTTAGCGCAGATGTTCAGCGATAAGCAGTTTCGCGAAAACATCCTGCAATGCAAGGATGCTGCCGCGGTTCACAAACTGATTGTTGATTGGGAGTCTCCCAGTGCCCCGAATTAGCATTGCACAACTGTTTGAAGATAAGAAGGAAAAGCTCAAGCTGAGCTGGATTGCAGGTCAAGGCGGTGGCTCGATTGAACTGAATGAAGACGAAATTTCCCATTCGGGCCAAGGCATGATCGGCCATTTGAATTTTATCCATCCGGATCGCATTCAGGTTATCAGCAGCGATGAAATTCACTATCTGAACAAACAGGAAGCCGCTTCCTTAGAGAAGAAAATCAATCAACTGACGCAGAGCAATCTGGCCTGCATCATTGTTGCGGATGATGCGGAGGTTCCCGCAGCGATTCTCGATATGGCCAATGCTCATAATATTCCTTTGTTGCATTCGCCGTATCCCGGTCTGGAAGTGATTTGGCTGATAAGGACTTATCTGAGCGGTATCCTGGCGCCTTCGGTCAGTTTGCACGGTGTCATGCTGGACGTGTTGGGTATGGGCGTGATGATTACCGGCGAGAGCGGTGTCGGTAAAAGCGAACTGGCTTTGGAATTAATCAGCCGCGGTCATGGATTGGTTGCGGATGATGTTGTAGAGTTGCGCCGTATCGCTCCGGAAACACTCGAAGGCCGTTGTCCGCCGATGTTAAGGGATTATCTGGAAGTACGCGGCCTCGGCATGCTGAATATCCGCACCATTTTTGGAGAAACTGCGGTGCGCCGGCGCAAGAATATGAAACTGATCGTGCATTTGCAAAATATCGCCGTAACCGGCGCCGGTGTACTGGAACGATTGCCGATCAGCGATCTGACTGAAAATATTATGAACGTCGATATCCGTAAAGTGATTATTCCGGTGGCGCCGGGCCGCAATCTGGCGGTGCTGGTCGAGGCTGCGGTCAGAAATTATGTTTTACAGTTACGCGGTATCGATGGCACCAAAGAATTTATTGAGCGCCATGAGCGTGCAATGATTGATGGATCTGCAGATAAGTATCAATACTGACACCCGCCGGTTTCGCTTATTCCTTTTCCTGCGGGGCACTCCGAGATAATGCGAGAGAGTCTGGAGCATCCTGCAACGATTACCCTGGCGTTTACCGGCGCATCGGGAATGCCTTACGGAATCCGTCTACTTGAAGTGTTGCTGCAACAAGGTAAGCAAGTATATCTGTTGTATTCCAAAGTCGCGCAGATCGTCGCACAACAGGAAATGGCCCTGGCATTACCGTCCAGCGCTAAGGAAGCCGAAGCTTTCTTGCTTGACCGCTACGGCATCACAAATGGACAGTTAAGGGTGTTCGGACGTGAGGAATGGTTTGCGCCGGTAGCTTCCGGTTCCAATCCCGCCGACGCCATGGTGATTTGTCCCTGTACCATGGGGACTTTGGCAGCCATTGCTGCCGGCATGAGCCAGAATCTAATCGAACGTGCAGCTGACGTGATGCTGAAGGAGAACCGTCCGCTCATTATCGTGCCGCGGGAAACACCGTTTTCCGCGATTCACCTGGAAAATATGCTGAAGCTGGTGCGAAGCGGCGCTGTCATCCTGCCCGCCAATCCGGGGTTTTATCATCACCCGCAGACTGTGCAAGATCTAGTGGATTTCGTGGTTGCGCGCGTACTCGATCATTTGCATGTCAACCACGATCTGATGCCGCGCTGGGGTGGGAAGGACTGATGCTACTGCTTTTCTGAAAGTGATTCTGAATTTTTCAGCGTAGTTGCGGGGAATAAGCGGTGTTCCCGGGTTTTAAAAATACCGGCTTCAGTGACTACGAAATGCATAGAAATATCATGCGCTTGCGGGAAAATATCGGGGAGCCGCTGCAATTCGAAAGCGACACCGATAGTTAGCGGTTGATATTCGTAAGTCGCAAGCGTTCGATCATAGTAACCGCTGCCGTAGCCAAGACGGTAGCCTTGCGAATCAAAACCGACCATTGGAATGATTACCGCATCGAGTCTGACAATCGGGCTGTTGTCCGGCACCGGGATACCGTAAGCACCGGTTTTCATGGGCATATCCGGCGACCATTCGCGAAAATGCAATGGCTGGTTTTTTTCGATAACTTCCGGTAAAGCCAGCGTTGCCCCCTGTTGCAGAAAATACGATGCGGCCGGACGTGGATCGTATTCGCCATGAAACGGCCAGTAGATTCCGATCGTCATGTGTGGTGATTGTGCCAGTCCTTGCTTGAGAAAGGCTGAAATCGCCTCACTCCATTGTCGGTGCAGATGCGCCGCAATGGCTTCGCGCATGGCAATCAATTGTTGACGCTGTTGTTTTTTCCAATCGGCCAGGTTATCCATGGTATTCGCTACAAGGAGAAAAAGATGACTGACCGGTTAGGAAGTTTTGCTTCAATAATGCACGTACCGGCGCCGGTATTCCAAGTTCCAGCGCTTCCGCTGGTTTTAACCAGATACAATCGGGGTGGGCGGCAGGATTGTTCGGTGTTACCTGCAGTAACTGCGGATATATGCGTAATTTATAATGGGTAAATTGGTGATCCAAAGCCGGCAATTCAACCGGGGGTTGAACCGAGATTCCCCATTGTTGCTGGCAATAGTTCACGATATTCGTGCCCATTGTCATTTCCGGCGGACACCATAAGCCACCCCAAATACCATCCGATGGTCTTTTTTCAAGCAGCAACCGTTGGTGATGCTGTAGCAGCAGCAATACAGTCTCTTTTCGAGGTAGGGGCTGGCGCGGTTTGGCAGCAGGTATTTGCATGACGCGCTGTTGTTGCCAAGCGAGGCATTGCGGTTGCAACGGACACAAACCGCATTGTGGCTTGCTGCGAGTACAGACTGTAGCACCCAAGTCCATCAAGGCCTGCGTATAAATTTCGATGTGGCCGCCACGATGACCGGCGGGAAGCGCTGCTTCGGCTTTCTGCCATAACAGCTTCTGAATCTTTGATTGGCCAGGATAGCCCTCGATACCAAAGAAGCGTGCAAATATCCGTTTCACATTGCCATCGAGTATCGCTTCACGCTGACCAAATGCAAAAACTGCAATCGCGGCGGCGGTGGAACGGCCGATACCGGGAAGCTGTTGAATAAGTTCACGCGATCCGGGAAATTGTCCCTGATGTTCTTGCACAATGCGCTGAGCAGCGGCATGTAAATTACGCGCACGCGAGTAATAACCCAGGCCGCTCCATAACGCGAGTACGTCGTCGAGCGGTGCGTTTGCCAAGCGATCAACAGCCGGGAAAGTCTGCAAGAAGCGCTGATAATAGGGGATAACCGTGCTGACCTGGGTTTGTTGCAACATGATTTCCGATATCCAGATCGCATACGGATCGCGGTTCTGTTGCCACGGCAGATCGTGACGGCCGTTCAGCGGGTGCCAACGGATCAGGCTCTCGGCAAGAAACGACATCGGCAAGTATACGGACGATTAATCGAACGCGACTTCATTAAACTTGGCGTTAGGCGTCAAAACTTCCATTTTGGCGAGCGACATTAAGTCGACTTGCTGCTGCGCATCGTTTTCGATGATCAGGCATTCGCGCTTGTCGGAAGTGCTGGCGATATCGACGGCTTTGCCTTCGATCACTTGACCATCTTTTAAAATGAGCCTCAATTGATAGCGGTACATGCATGCGACTTCGACAAAATCGTGCAATTCGCAGTCAATAACAGTATTTGACATCGTTTTAAATCCTTCCATAAAGTGAAAACTGAATATGTACTATACACGCAAAGCCTTTAAGGAAATGCTGATTAATTGACGATACGAGCGGATCACTTCGTTGCGCGGTACTCGCTCCCTCGCCTATCTCGTTGATATGTCTCGGTCGCTGTGTGCCGTACGCCTCGTGCTTCATCTCGTTCACCGAATTTATCAGCGCTTCCTTAGCGCAACGCAACGGCTGCGTATCTAAGCGCTTCCACACGGCAATTATAAACCACCCTGCAATCCCGGTATGCCGATGCGTTGAATCTGAATGGCATTGTTGCCTTCTTCATATGCCAGCAGCCTCCCTTCTTGGCGCCATAGCCGGAACGCCAGCGAATAGCTTAGCACCCGGATCGGATAATCGCGCGGTAAAGTTTGCAGATACGGTTGTATCGTAGTGAAGTCAGTCGCGCCATATTGTTGCATGATAAAACGCAGACCGCCGTTTGCCGGGCCGATGTTATACGCCAGTAACCCCAGAAACAGATCACCGTTCATCTCCGCCAGGTAATGTTTGAGCGTCGCCGCAGCGACAAAGGCATTGTGGCGAGAATCATCCAATAAAATTTTGTCCACGCCTAAGTATCGCCTTGCCTGATTGACCGCTGCTTCCGGTACACGAGTGATCTGGAACAAACCGCGTCCGCCATCGCTGCTGGTGCGCGGAATGAACGACGATTCTGTGGCTGCGAGACCGTGCAGTAATTGGGCATCGATTCTAAATACCCGTGCTGCCTCTTCAATCGCTTGACGGTATTCCTGAGAGCGACTGAGCATTTTTTGTAACTGCGCCGCATCCTGCCGCCGGTATGCGGCATACACTTGGTGCGCAATCGTGACGCGACCAGCTTCTTCCTTGCCGCCAAGCAGCGTGCGGAAATGACCGTATGCCACAGTGAATTGGTTATGTGAGACAAACCACATGAGCTGCAGTGCAAGCGCTACGGAAATAACTGGTATCCAATATTCCGAGTGTGATCGCAACCATTGCCGCAACTTCCACCATCCGACCAGAAAAAAGCTGGCCATCAGTATGAATGCCAAGATTCCTGCAGTAAACGGTAACAAGTTGGCGAAAAAACTGGTGCCGGAAAACCGGTTAGCCGTATAGCCGAGCAGCAGAATAATGGCGCATGCCGCGATGGTGCTCAACGCAGTGATTTCGATACCGGTAAGCAGCATTTTTCGCTGAAATCCATCGAACAGATTGTTATTGGCGCGTTTACGGGTTCTTGATATCTTGCGGTCGCTGCGTATCACTGCGTTGCGCCGACGTTTCAACTTAGGTCTGGCCGGTTTTGACGGGGAGTTGTTGATGCGGGTGGAGTTGTTCACGAGGATACGGATTAAAGAGAATGTATTTTTCTTTAATTATAGACGTGATTTTGTATTGCACGACAGCAATACCGATTAACTTGATGCTATTGCAAGACGCAAGGTTTTAGCGAACACTTGAAATGCCTACGTATGTAATTTACTGCGTTGAGTGATGCGCAAAAGCTTGCTCATCGCATGATCATTAGCATTCTTCAACGATTCAATTCTTGCCAATCGGAGCAACGCGGATCAGATCCTTCGGCAAGTCTCCGACCGGTTGCACCGGAAAGAATCGTGCGTAAATTAATCTCATTCGCCGCGCTCAAGTCGATTTGACGGTGAATGTCCTCACGGACTCTATCTTGAAGCACCGTGTCGATGCGGTCAAAATTGGTGACATCGAACTGATTGTAATCTACCCGGGAGCGGAAAATGCATAATCCGGATCCGATGAGATTGGGCGCCCAAACGGCTCTGTAATTAAGCGAGAAACGCAATTCAACAGGGAAATCGATGCGGCCGGACGTGACGCATTGCGGCGGCGGGGGCGGAACAATGGTTGGATTCAATGGGGGTGGTTGCAATGCTACCGCATGGGCGTTGGCGTTGTAACGCGTATCGCGAGGAACACAAGCCGTGAGGGTGTTATCCTCTCCACCCGGAAAAATTGTAATACCCGAAGTGCCTGACAATTGCTGTTCTTTTAACTGATATCCCACACAAAATTGCCGGTCACCGATTGTGAGCAGATCGGGAGCTTTGTCCGGAATAGTTAGATTTAAGTTTAATCCCGAATTGATGCCTTGCGGATCGGGAGTGCATGCATTGGGAAAAGGAACAATGTTGTCCGGGGTTTGATTGGTCGTGCCGCAACCTGCCAACGTGCCCGCAACCAAGAAAATTGCCCAAGATTTCGAGTGAGTTGAATACTTTAAGTACCTGCTGTTTTTGAGGGCCATGGTTTTCTCCTTATCCTGCAAAGTTGCTTTGCGGTGAATGCCGGAACTTATTACATCAGAATCGATTTTACACTGATATCTTGATAGGTACGCACAAAATGATCCGTTCGATTCCCGGCTATGGTAATAACTGCTCCCGCTGCAACAAAAAAACAAATTCATCACCGCCGCTGGTTTCCAGCCAGGTAAACGGTAATTGCGGATATGCTTGTTCCAAGGCATCGCGGTTGTGGCCGATTTCGACGATGAGGATACCGTTTTCGGTTAAATGCCGGGCGGCATGCCGCAGGATTTGCCGGGTGGCGTCGAGGCCGTCTTCACCGCTCGCGAGGGCGCTGTCAGGTTCATGACGGTATTCCTGCGGCAGTTGCGCCATCGATGCGGCGTTGACGTACGGCGGGTTGCTGATGATCAGATCGTAGCATTTTCCTTGCAGCGCTGAGAATAAGTCGGATTCGATCAGCTCGATTCGGTGTTCCAACCCGTAATCCTCCACGTTTTTATGCGCGACGACGAGTGCATTTCCGGAAAGATCAGCGGCGTCGATCTGCGCATTTGCAAAAGCATGCGCCATCAGAATGGCAAGACATCCGGAACCGGTGCAGAGATCGAGTGCCGCTGTGATGTGATCGGGGTCGGCGATCCACGGCGACAACTGTGTTTGCAGCAATTCGGCAATGAACGAACGCGGGATGATGACGCGTTCGTCGACATAAAAATTGAATTCTCCGAGCCAGGCTTCATGTGTCAGATAGGCCGCAGGGATGCGTTCATGAACGCGGCGCTCGAGGATGTCGAGAACATATTTACATTCGGTTGCGGTGATGCGGGCATCGAGAAACGGCTCGAGTTGCTCGATTGGCAAATAAAGTGTTTTCAGAATAAGATATGCAGCTTCATCGTAGGCGCTGGCGGAGCCGTGACCGAAATGCAATCCGGCTTTGTTAAACTGGCTGACGGCAAAACGTAACAGGTCGCGGACGGTATGAAGTTGTGTGTGCGCTTCGGAAAACATGGTGTCATTAATCGGCAGGTTTAATCTACGTTGATAAGCAACAAGAGCCGGCGGTGCCCGCCGCTACGTGCTGCAATGTAGCATAAATAATCATTCCTTTACCTAATTAATACAAGGTAAACCCCCGGCTCTGCCGGGGGACTCCCAAAGGTTTGACCGTTACGGCAGTCGTCGTAACGTTCTCGTCCCAACCACGAGACGAGGAGTCAAAGATGAAGGAGTACCAAAGTTTGAGCCATACGCGCTGGGATTGTAAATATCATGTGGTATTTATACCGAAGCGACGGAAGAAGCTGATATTTGGCAAGCTCAGGAAGCATTTAGGGGAAGTATTGCGTGACTTGGCAAATCAGAAGGAAAGCACAATTGTAGAAGGACATTGGATGCTGGATCACATTCACATGTGCATTAGTATTCCACCGAAGCACTCAGTGTCGCATGTTGTAGGTTTTATCAAAGGTAAAAGTGCAATAGCCATAGCGCGCCAATTGGGTAAGGGTAGGAATTTCACGGGAGAGAGTTTTTGGGCTCGCGGGTATTTTGTATCAACGGTAGGTCTGGATGAAGAAATGGTCAGAGCGTATATTCGAGATCAGGAAAAGGAAGATGAGCGTTATGACCAGCTGAAACTGGGTATGTAGGTGCCGCTTTAGCGGCTCACAGACAGCCCCTTTGAGGGGCCCCAATGATAAGCCTCCGGCTCTGCCGGAGGTAATTTAACTTTGTCATTCCGAATGTAAGATAATTGATGGCGGATCCGGATATTCAGTTTATGCAAGCGGCCTTGGCGCTTGCGCAACAAGCGCAGGGGTGCGGCGAAGTGCCGGTGGGTGCAGTCGTGGTGCAACGCGGCATCATTGTCGGGCGTGGCCACAACCGTCCGATTTCCGCCGCCGATCCGACAGCACACGCCGAAATCATGGCGCTGCGTGACGCCGGCAAGCATTTGTGCAACTACCGTTTGCTCGATTGTACCTTGTATGTCACTTTGGAGCCGTGCACGATGTGCATCGGTGCGATTTTTCATGCGCGCATTCAACGTCTGGTTTTTGCCGCGGCCGATCCCAAAACCGGGGCCTGCGGCAGCGTTATCGATCTGCCGGTGGAAAGCCGCCTGAATCATCATTTGCAAGTGACCGCCGGCGTGCTTGCGCCGGAGGCCAGCGAATTGCTTAAACAATTTTTTGTGCAACGGCGCAAATCAGCAGAGCCATGCGATCATGAACATTAACATCCACATTGCTGCTCAAGAACTCGAATTATTCGATGGGCAAGGGCGGATTCTCCGGCGATATCGCATTTCATCGGCGAAGAATGGCACCGGTCAGGAAAATGGCAGTTTTTGTACGCCGCTTGGTAAGCATATCATTCGCGCCAAGATTGGCGCCGGTCAGCCGACTAACACCGTTTTTGTGCGGCGCCGCCCGACCGGTGAAATATATTCACCGCAATTGGCGAAGCAGTTTCCCAAGCGTGACTGGATTCTGACCCGCATCCTCTGGTTGTCCGGTTGCGAGCCTGGATTCAACCGTTTGGGCTCGGTCGATACCATGCGCCGCTATATCTATATCCACGGCACACCGGACAGTGTGGAAATGGGCACACCTGGATCGATCGGCTGTATCCGCATGCGTAATAGCGATTTACTGGAATTGTTTGATTTCGTCGATGCTGGCACGCCGGTTGACATAATTGCATAGATAATTGCACGAATTTCCCTTAAAATTCAAGTTCGTCTGTCAGGTACCGGAGAAAGACATGAAACTTCTCAAGTTAAGGAAATTTTTCATCAGATGGTTATGGCTGCTCTCCGGTTTGCTTGTTGGTCCCAATCTTGCAGTTGCCGAAGAATGGATTTATACCGTTCGTCCCGGCGATAACTTGTGGAATCTCACCGAACGGCATCTGAGCAGCATGCGCTACGTTTATCAATTGCAGCAGCTCAATAAAATTCTCAACCCCTACGCGATCCCGCCAGGAACCAAAATTAGAATACCGGTGGCTTGGTCAAAGCAGATATCCGAAGGTGTCAGTGCCCGCGTGATCAATGTACAAGGGACGGCGCTGTTGAAGCGATTTGATTCAGAAAATAATATACCCATCGAATTGGGGATGCAGCTTTTTGCCGGCGATGAAGTCCGCAGCGAAAACGACGGTTTTGTAACCATCGAATTTACCGATCAATCGATTCTGCGCTTACAGGACGGCAGTTTGATTCGCATTAACGCGATGAAAATCTTCGGCGATTTCGGCTTGGTTGATACTTTGATTGATTTGCAACAAGGTCGAACGGAAAATGCCGTGCCGAAAAAATCCGAGACCGGTACGCGGTTTCGCATTAAAACACCTTCTGCGGTGAGTTCCGTCCGCGGTACGGATTTTCGTGTCGGCATAACCGGCGCAAGCGAAAGCACCAGCAGCGAAGTTTTAAGCGGATTGGTGCAAGTGAGTGCTGAGACAAAAGAAATCGGTGTTCCTGCCGGTTATGGGACTGTCACCGTACAGGGATTGCCACCGGGTGCGCCGGTCAAGCTACTGCCGCCGCCCGATCTAAGCAGCACGCCGTCGTTGTATGAGCAATTACCGCTGGTCATTACATTAACTCCGCTGGTTGGTGCGGTGGCTTACCGCGCGCAGATCGCCAGCGATCAAAAATTTGAGAATTTAAGAACCGAATTCACCACCGGTAAATTGCCGTTCCGCGATGGCGATATTCCCGACGGTGATTACTGGCTGCGCGTTCGTGGCATTGATGCGAACGGCATTGAAGGTTATGACGCAGTGATGGCTTTCACATTGAACGCGCGACCGGAGCCGCCTTTCATTCTGGCACCGCTGCCGGATGGCGTGGCAGATCCGGTAATCCGGGAATTCCAATGGGCCGTGCAACCGGAAGCCTCGCACTATATTGTGATGGTGAGCAGGGATGCCGGTTTCTCGGATCTGATCGTGCAAGATACACAAGTCAGAACCAACAAATTCCATCTGGCTGATCCATTGGAACCGGGTCATTATTTCTGGCGGGTCGCATCGGTTTCCGCGATCGAGGGTATGGGTCCGTTTACCGATGCCATCCCTTTCAGAATGCCTTATCCCGGTCCAGCGATGGAAGAAACCAAGTTCGATAAGTCGCAAATGACATTCGGATGGCGTGCTGGCGGCGAAGGTCAACGCTTTCATTTTCAACTGGCGCGTGACGCGGAATTTCAGCAAATCCTTCATGACGAACAAACCTCCGCCACCCGTCTGACCGTGCAGCGGCCCGACGGCGGCACCTATTATCTTCGTACCAAAACCATTGAATCCGATGGCTTTGAAGGGCCTTGGGGGCCGCCGCAAGCCATCGAAATACCTTACGCCAATCCCTATTGGATGATATTGCCGTTCGCGCCGCTCGTTGATCTCTTATTATGACCGGGCGGTTACACAGGATTTATCGCAGCGCTTTTCTGCTGCGCGCATTTTTGTTGCTCTCCGGGATCGTTGTGCTGTCTTATTTCGATGTGCTGGAACGGATCGATGCGGTTTTTTATGATCGGCTTACGGCTGTTCAGCATGACGTGCCTGATGATCGTATTGTCATCGTGGCCATTGATGAAGGCAGTTTGCAAGCTTTAGGCCGCTGGCCCTGGTCACGCAGCGTGCACGCTGAAATCGTTCAACGGCTCCATCGCGCCGGAAGCCAAGTGATAGTCCTTGATTTATTGTTTGCGGAACCGCAGGAAAATGATCGCTATGCGGATGAGCTTCTTGCATCCGCAATGGCCCGGCATGGCAAGGTTATTTTGCCGGTAGCTCCGGGTGAAAGCGGTTTAGAACAAATTTTCCTGGTTGAACCGCTGAACATTTTCCAGCGATACGCGATTCTAGGGCATACCGATATTGAGTTGGATAGCGACGGTATTGCCCGCCGTATTTATCTGAAAGCAGGAATCGATCAACCGGTCTGGCCGGCTCTGGGGCTGGCGGTCGCGGATTCTGCAAAAAACCGGGCGGAAACCGTTGATCACCAACCTTTAGCCGATCATGACAATCCTACCGTCGGGTACTGGGCCCGGACGCAGGAGGTGTTGATACCTTATGCCGGTTCATCCGGCAGCTTTCAGCAATTTTCGTATGTGCAGGTTTTGTCTGATGATCAGGTGCTGGCCAGATTAAGCGATAAAATCGTGCTGATTGGCATGACGGCCACGGGTATGGGGGCAAGACTTGCGACGCCGGTTTCCCCGATTAAACGGCAACCCATGAGCGGCATCGAATGGCATGCCAATGTCGTCAATATGTTGTTGCATGACCGTGCGATCACGCCGCTACCCAGTTTTATCGCGAGCATCGCTTCAGCCGCATGGGTGTTGATGATCCTGCTCGTGGCCGTTGTTTATTGGCGCAACATTTCCATACACGCGTTATTAGCAGTGTTGATGTTCGGATTAATGCTGACCTGGTTGCTATTGAGTCATGGACGCATTTGGTTTCCTCCAGCAGCAGCCATGCTCGGCACCATTGCAATTTATCCATTGTTGAATTGGAAACGAATCAACGAGTTCATGCATTCGCTGTTTCAAACCAAAGCTCAATCCAGTGCGGCATTGGAGTCGGTTGGAGATGGTGTCATTACTACCGATGCCAATGATCATATTATTTATATGAATAAAGGAGCGGAAAGAATCCTCGGGTTGCCATTAAATATGGTTCAAGGTGTTTTACTGACCAAACTGATCAGGCTGAGTCAAATGCGCGATAGCGGTTCAGCCGAATCGGATGGTTTTGAATTGACCCTTTCCGCTTCGAGTGATGCAGCAATGCAGTGTTATATCAATACGGCTGATAGCGAGAAGCGTGCGGTGCGCATTACCCGGCATGCGCTGCGCGATGAGCAGAATACTCTGATCGGTTATGTGGTGGCATTGGCGGATATTACCGATACCGTAGAGCTGACCCGGCAGGTCGCTTATCAGGCAAGTTACGACAGTTTGACCAAATTGCCCAACCGGGCCTTATTGATGGCGCGATTCGAAGAAATAACGGCGACCCCGACTCCGCAAACGATAGCCGTTTTTTTTGTGGCGCTCGACAGTTTTAAGAAGATTAACGATGCTTTAGGTCATCGCGCCGGTGACGAATTATTGAAAATGGTTTCACAGCGGCTTGTCGAAACCGCAGGACCGGATTCTATCGTCGCGCGCTGGGGGGGTGATGAATTTGTTCTATTGTTCAAAACATTAAATAAAGAAGAAGACACGCTCCAGTTGGCGCAGAAAATTCTGACTGCAATCCGGCATCAATTTCATTTGCTCGATCAGGATATATTCGTGACTGTGAGCATCGGCATCAGCCTTTACCCTGACAATGGCATCAATTGCGAGGAAGTTCTGGAGCGTGCCAGTACAGCGATTCACCGCGTAAAAAATGAGGGGGGCGACAATTTCGGATTTTATTCAAGCGAATCTTCGGTGGCATGGACGCGGGACCGGTTGGAACTGGAGAAGGAGTTGCGGCTGGCGTTAAATCACGATCGGTTGCTGGTACTCTATCAACCGATTGTCGATGTGTATCAGCGGCGCATTGTGCGTTTGGAAGCGCTGGTGCGATGGCCGCACCGGAGCCGGGGAGAATTGTCCCCGAGCGAGTTTGTTCCTTTGGCAGAAAGTGTCGGATTGATGGGGCAATTGGGGGAGAAAGTATTGCGCACGGCGTGCCGGGACGCCTGGCAATTATTTTCCGATGGGCGCACCGTTCATGTCTCTGTCAATGTGCATCCGCATCAATTGCTCCACGGTAATTTTGTGCATACCTTGTCACAGGTGTTGCTGGAAACGAAATTGCCGCCTGCTTCGCTGATTCTCGAAGTGACCGAAACCGCCGTCGTCTGTGATTTGGGACGGGCATCTGAAATTTTAGCGCGGATCCGGGCGCTGGGTGTTTTGATCGCACTTGATGATTTTGGCACTGGATATTCCTCATTGACGCTGCTGCGGGAATTGCCGATCGATATTCTAAAAATCGATAAATCGTTTATCCGTGCCTTGGATCAGAATCTCAATGACTTAACGATTGTACAAGCGATCATCGGTCTGGGAGGCAATCTGGGATTGGCGATAATCGCTGAGGGCGTCGAATCGGAAAGGCAGGTGCGGATATTACTGGACAATCGCTGTCATTTGCAGCAAGGTTATTATTTCAGCCGCCCGATACCGTTTGACGCGGTGGTACAATTACTGGGCGAAGCGGATCAATCCAATCCGGTTTCGATTGAGCGATTATGCGGCTTATTAGAGGTAAAGCAGTAACTTCAATTCATTGATCTGTCACGAAGGCGTGACATCGCAATAATGCTCCAGAAGGAGCTGTTGCGCCGATCGCGGTTTTGAAGTGCCGGGCTTCAAACGCTTATACGAACCGTCACTTTGCAACATCCAGGCTTGCGTGTTATCCGACAAATAATTTAATAAGCCATAATCCAGTACCGTGTCGCTGGTGCGTTTTTCTTCGATAGGAAAACAGACTTCCACGCGGTAATGCAGGTTGCGCGTCATCCAATCGGCGCTGGAGCAAAAGACCAATTCCTCGCCGCTGTTGTGAAAATAGTAGACGCGGGTATGTTCCAGGAACCGGCCGACGATGGAACGGACGGTAATATTTTCAGAGATGCCTTTAATGCCGGGACGCAGGCAGCAAACGCCGCGAATGATCAAGTCGATTTTGACGTTGGCTTGCGATGCCTTATACAGCGCAGCGATGATTTCCGGGTCGACCAGCGCATTCATTTTGGCAATGATCCAGGCTTTTTTGCCTTCATTGGCTGCGCTGATTTCTTTCTCAATAAAGGTGAGTATGCCTTTATGCAAAGTGAATGGCGATTGCAACAATTTCTTCAGCTTGCCGGCGCGTCCTAAACCGGTCAATTGATGAAACAATTTATTGACGTCTTCGCCGATTGCCTTGTCGCAGGTTAACAAACCGTAATCGGTATAGATACGGGCAGTGCGCGCATGATAATTGCCGGTGCCCAGATGCACATAACGGCGCAACAACCGGCCTTCACGCCGGACTACCAGAATCATTTTTGCGTGGGTTTTATAATTGACCACCCCGTAAACAACGTGTGCGCCGGCTTGCTGCAATTCGCTGGCGAGTTCGATATTGGCTTCTTCATCGAAGCGCGCCCGCAATTCCACCACGACGGTCACTTCCTTGCCGGCACGGGCTGCGCCCTTCAGGATTTCCACAATCGCCGAGTCGGCGCCGGTGCGGTAAAGCGTTTGCTTAATCGACAGCACATTGGGGTCGGCAGCGGCCTGGCGCAGAAAATCAATCACCGGCGCAAACGACTGGAACGGATGATGCAGCAGGATATCGCCGTTATGCAAGACATCGAAGATGTTGTTGTTTTTTAACAGGCGTCTCGGTATGTCCGGTGTGAAACCGGGAAATTTTAATTCCGGGCGGTCGACCAGATCGCAGATAGCGAGCAATCTTCCCAAGTTAACCGGCCCCGTGACTTGATAGAGATCGCTCGGCTGCAAATCGAATTTTTGCAGCAGGAATTGACTCAGATTAGCCGGACAATTGTCGGCAACTTCCAACCGCACAGCATCGCTGAACCGGCGTGACGGCAGTTCGCCTTCGAGGGCGCGCAACAAATCGTCGATTTCTTCATCGTCGATAAACAAGTCGCTGTCGCGCGTGACTTTGAATTGATAGCAACCAGTGACATTCATGCCCGGAAACAAATCACGGACATGCGCATGAATGATCGATGACAGCATCACAAAATCATGGCCGCCGCCGCTGACCTTCGCGGGAAGATGAATGATTCGCGGCAACGAGCGCGGTGCTTGCACGATGGCCATGCCAGAATCCCGGCCAAAGGCGTCTTTACCTTCCAGCGAGATGATGAAATAGAGATTCTTATTCAGAACGCGCGGGAACGGATGCGCCGGGTCGAGTCCGATCGGACTCAGCACCGGCAGCACCTCATCCTTAAAATAACGGTGTATCCAACGGCTCGTTGGAAGTTTCCACTGCGAGCGGCGCAACAACCGGATATTGTCCTTGGCCAATGCGGGGATGATCAAATTGTTCCACACGCTGTACTGTTCTTCGACAAAATGATGCGCAGTTTCACTGACGCGCGCCAAAACTTCCGAAGGTGACAGATTGTCGGCGCCGGTTTGGGTTGAGCCGTATTTGACTTGCTGCTTCAACCCGGCCACGCGGATTTCAAAGAACTCATCCAGATTGGTGCTGGCGATGCATAGGAAGCGCAATCGTTCGAGTAACGGCAGGCTCTCGTCTTTTGCTTGTTCGATGACGCGGCGGTTGAATTCCAGCAGACTGAGCTCGCGGTTGATATACAGCGATGCATTCTTTAAATCGAGGATTTCCATGGATGTTGATTGCTGCTCGGATTGTGTTGTGAAAGGAATTTCCGGGGTCCGCATTGTCATTGTGATTGTTTCGGAGTCAGTTTGAGCAGTTTGCCATTTTCTTCATCGGTCAGGAGATACAACGCGCCGTCGGGGCCTTGCTCAACATCGCGGAAGCGTACGGTATTCATCAGTAATTTTTCTTCATTGCGTATTGTATTGCCGTTGTGTGTCAGTCTTGTGACATGCCGTCCAACCAGCGCGCCGGCAAATAGGCTGCCGCGCCATCCCGGAAGCAGGTTGCCATTGTAAAACGCCATGCCGGAAGGCGCGATCGACGGTGTCCAGTGATGGATCGGTTCCTCGAAACCTTGCCCGGCGTGTTCATCCTTGATCGGAGTCAAATCGTAGTGCACGCCGTAACTGGCTTTCGGCCAGCCGTAATTCTTGCCAGGCTGGGGAATGTTGATTTCGTCGCCGCCTTTCGGGCCGTGTTCGTGGATCCATAACTCGCCGGTTTTGGGATTAATCGCAGCCCCTTGTACGCTACGGTGACCATATGACCAGATTTCGGGTTTTGCTTTGGGATCGTTGGCAAACGGGTTATCGGCGGGCACCGAACCATCCGGGCGGATGCGGATGATTTTGCCGAAATAGTTATCGGTTTGTTGCGCTTCTTCCAGATAATTGCCGCGGTCGCCCAAGGTAATGAACAAATTGCCGTCGGGAGCAAATGCCAGACGTGAGCCGAAATGCACGCCGCCTTCGGTTTTAGGCAACTGGCGGAAAATCACCCGCAAGTTTTCCAAGCGACCATCCTTCAATTCCGCGCGAGCGACCGCGGTGCTGGCTTTAAAGCCTTCCGGTTCGGCATACGACAAATAAATCATGCGGTTTTTTGCAAATTCGGGATCCAGCGCGACATCCAGCAACCCGCCTTGCTGGTGCGCGAATACTTCCGGCACGCCTTTGACCGGTTCCGAGATTCGTCCATCCGGTGAAATCACCCGCAAGCGCCCGACTTTTTCAGTGACCAGCACATGGCCATCCGGCATGAACGCCATCCCCCACGGGAATTGCAAACCCTCGGCGACCAAACGGACATCGAACTCGGTTTGAATGCGCTGCGCGTGTGCGGCGGGTGAAAAGAAAATGCTGGCAATGAAAGAAAAAGCGATGAAATTTAATGGGAGCCGCATAGTTATAATCGATTGGAAGTATATTCGAGGCATCAACTGTATCATTCCTATTTGACGGTCTCAATACATACCGGGCTTAAAACACCACTATCCGCACCCGCATGCCGCCGAACAGATTGAGCGGCGGGCCGGGTTCGTAATATCGCCCGAGCGCGGCATTGATGCGGGTGTTAGCGTTGTAGTCGGCATCGAAGAGATTATTGACGCCGAAGAAAATCGAACTTTCAAAGTTGTTGCGCCGTAATTCCCATCCTGCCAGCAGTTGCCCGAGGGTGTACGCCGGGTTGACGGCGGTATTGTGATCGTTGACATAAAACTGGCCGACGCGGTGCACGTGCAGTTGCCCGAAAAAGCCCAGTGGATGCGAGTAACGCAGCAATCCTTCCCAACGATGGCGAGGGATTCCCGGAAAACTATTGCCTTTCAGATCGGCATTGTTGACAGTGTATTTTTCAAATTCAAAATCGGAGAAGGTATGGCTGACTTCGCCGCGTAATCCTTTCCATTCCGGTGTCGCCAATCGCGTTTCGACACCGATGCGGCGTGACTGGCCGGCATTACGGAAAAATGCCCGGCCGGGCGAGGACGGCAGCTCAAACGGGGTAATTTCATCCCAGGTTTTTATGAAGAAAACCGCGGTATCGTATTGAAACCCGGCGGTGTTGCCGCGAAAGCCGAATTCGTTGCTGAGCGAGGTTTGCGGGTTCAGATTAGGATTGAATCCGCCGCGTCCCGCCGGATTGTTGAGTAACTCGGTAGTCGTCGGTGCTTCGAACACGGTTGCGGTATGCGCATACAGTTGCTGTTGGCTGGTAACGTGATACACCAGCCCGGCGGAGCCGCTGCCTTGCGAGACCGTGCGCGAGCCGGTGTCGTTGCCATCGCTTCTGAATTGATCTTTGACTTGATAGTGCAGCCAATCCCAGCGCCCGCCAATCACCACATCCAGTTTATCGGCGATGTTCCACTCGTTGCGGACAAACGGTCCGATGCTATGTACGCGTTCGATCTGGTTAAGATTTAACGAGCCGCGTTTGCCCAGATTGTTATTAAAGCGCTGCCGGTCGTCGTTCTGAACGCCGTAATCAACGCCGATCAAAAAGCGGTTGGGGCGGTTGAGTAATTGATGATCGTTGACAAACTGCGCCATCACACCGCCGACCAGGCGGTCAAATTGCACTTGCCCACCGTCGAAAAACGGTTGGCGGCTTTGAAAATCTCGGTGCAACATATGCGTGGTCAGGGTAAATTCCTTACCGGCGGCAGGGCGCTGGCGGAAGCGGATGCCCATTTCCTCCTGGCGGATTTCCTCACCGGCGTTGTACTGTACGTTGCGGGCCGATGCTTGCCGTGGATTCGCCTGCATTTCCGCATAAGTCAGTCCACCGGGATCTTTCGAGAGCGGTGAATAAAACTCACGGAAAACCAGCATCAGATCCGAGTTTGCGCCGGTCTGGAAGTTGAGCTTGGTTTGCGAAAAAGTATTCTGCATCGCGCTGTGATCGCGCCAGCCATCCTGCTGTAAATGCGAGCCGTAAAGACTATAGCCGAAGCCGCCTTGCCGCCCGCCCATGAAGAGCTCGGATTTCGTATAACCATATTCTCCAAAAACTTGGCGCGGCATGATGATGAATTTTTCATCCGGCGCTTCTCGTGTGGTGATGTCGATCAGTCCTCCGGATGCATTGCCGTATAACGCCGCCGACGGACCACGAACGATATCCATACGTTCGATCAGCGACGGATCGATCGAATCGAGTTGCGTTTGTCCGTCCGGCAGCGTGGCCGGAATACCGTCGACCCGCAACTGCATACCGCGCACGCCGAATGGCGAGCGTGCGCCAAAGCCGCGAATCGAGATCTTCAAATCCTGAGTGAAATTGAATTGATTCTGGAAAAATACCCCCGGCGTGCCACGCGCAAACTCATCCATCGTTGCGCCGGGCTGATAGCCATGTTGCGTATCGCGTTTGATTTGCGTGATGCTGTTGGGAATCTGCTCCGGTGAACGCTCGCTGCGGGTGGCGGTGATATTGATCGGGTTCAGAATCACGGATTGCGGGGTTTCCGGTTTTTGTCCTTGGACCGGCAGTGCACTTGCAATATAACCAGCCAGGATCATGGCCAGATGAATTACCCAGCGAATGCGGTTAAAACGGCCAAAATAGAAATATGCGAGAGAAATAAAAAGCATAGCGAAGTGTAGCATTCCAATGCTCGGCGTTAAATTTTGCCGCAGTTGCTTTTCTTACTGTTGATCAATTTCTGCTGGTTACTTACGTTAACAGAGAAAATTGTAGCAATCTGCTACAATTTGTTTTTGAATTTTTAAATGGAATTCATCATGGCAAAAGCAACTTCTCCGATTCGTTTGCAGGATGAGTTAATGCAAGCCGCAGCATTGACTGCAGAGCGGTTTCACCGCAGCACGGCGGAGCAAATCGAATACTGGGCGGAAATAGGGCGTAATGTCGACCACATGTTGAATCCGGACGATTTGCTGGCGATCTCGGCGGGATTGGCAAAGATCATCGTCGAACCGGTTGCCAGCGATCCGGTCGATCCGGTAGCAGTTTTTCAATCACTGGAAACCGACCGCGCCACAGGTGTTTTGCCGCAAACGGTAACCGGGAGTGTGCTCAGATATCAAGCTTCCTTAGCGTATCCTGGCTACCTGGAGCAAATTTACCCGGATGGTCAAATTCAAACGGGGAAATTTCAAGGTGGCGAGTTTATCGCAATGACCGGATCGGAGCCTTGAACCGAAGAAAACAGCTTTGGTTGCTGGCCGGAGGTAACGGCGCGGGTAAGAGCACCTTCTACCGTACCCGGCTTGCGTCCAACGGCTTATCGTTTGTGAATGCGGACATCATCGCTAAACTGTTGTATCCGCAAGAACCCGAAGCGCACAGCTATCATGCCGCCAAACTGGCGGAACACATGCGTTTGCAGCTGCTGCGGCAAGGCCGTAGCTTTTGTTTTGAAACGGTATTCTCGCATCCGTCAAAAATCGACTTCGTTGCGTATGCTAAAACACTCGGTTATGAAATCGTTCTAGTGTTCATTCACCTGTGTGACCCGGCGCTCAACCAGGCGCGTATTGCGCAACGTGTCAGCGAGGGCGGTCACCATGTACCGGATGACAAAGTCATTAGCCGAATTCCTAGAGCGCTGAAGCTGATCAAAAAGACGCTGCCGCTTTGCGATCACGTCTACATCCTCGACAACTCCCGCGCGGATAATCCATTTCAGCAATTGGCAACAATCCGCAATGGCCACATTACTTTCCGGTATGACGCTATGCCCGGTTGGTGTCAGGAATTGCTGCGTGATTACGGGTGAACTGAATAGAATCTCACAAAATGGAGACTATGATTAATGCATGACGAAGTGAAAGAATGGATTGGCGATGTATTGCAGCGAAAGAAATATGCTGATTTTCTTACGCAATACTTGGTCGCTAAAAAAGATCCATTTGTAATCAATATCAACGCCCCTTGGGGATCCGGTAAAACTTTTTTCATTGAGCATTGGTACGAAGATTTGAGGAAGAAGCACCCATGCGTGCTGTTCAATGCATGGGAAAATGATTTCTCGAATGATCCTTTATTATCGGTTATTTCCCATATCAAGGAATCATTGCAATCTTACTTGTCAGTTTCTGATAAAGAAGATGAGGCAATAAAATCGGGATTGTTCAGCATCGGTCGACTCGTCAAGAGCTTGATCCCAATTCTGGCAAAAGCGGCTGCTTCAAAAGCAATCGGAGAGTCTGGATATAAAGAAATAAGCGACTTTATAACTGAGAAAGATGAAGAATCGGTTACTGCCATTGTAGGGAAAGTCACCGAAGAATTAGTTGAAAATAACAAGGCGGCAAAAGATGCCATTAAAAATTTCCAAATTTCTTTGGGAGACTTGATAGAAAAGCTAACTTGCGATCAAGGCTATCTGAAAAAACCGCTATTTATTTTTATTGATGAACTTGATCGATGCCGCCCGCTTTATGCAATCGAGTTATTAGAGAGAATTAAACATCTGTTTGGCGTACCAGGAATCGTTTTCGTGATTGCGACGGATACCGAACAACTCAAGCATTCCGTCAATGCAATTTATGGCAGCGGATTTGATTCAAATACTTACTTAAGAAGATTCTTTGATCAAAGTTATACTCTTACTTTGCCTGATTATGTCGAATACGCCAAGTTGTTATTCCAACGATTTGATTCTGATTTAGTTAATAAATTTGTTCAAATTGGTGTCTCTTCATCGGGAGATGAAAAACGCGGTTGGTTCAATATGGGCGGTGATCGAAATGAATATCGCGAAAGTAACGAGCACACTCTAACGACAGAAAAAAATGATCTGGCTGAATTGATATTGCTGTTTTCCCTTTTCTCCGCATTCTTTAAGCTTGATTTACGAACACAAAAACAGTGTTACGAAAAAATCTTGGCAATTACTTCTTCTGTCCCAATCGGAGAGAAATTACATTTTGCTTACCTGATTTTCTTGATCATGCTTGAGACTAAAGACCCGGTGTTATTCAAAGGGTACTTCTCATTCGGCAAAAAACAGGCTCATGAAAGAAAGGAATTGATTAAAACTAAATTCGGCTCTTTTTATAATATCAGGATAAGTGAGCGCTTATATTACGCGCTTGATTTTGTAGATTTTTATTCCGTACATGCTTACGCAGACCGTAATGAAATATCAAATGCTATCAATAGAAGAAGGGACTTGGGTGCCGAAGTTAGTTTGTTAGAAAGTATCAGAAATAATCAAAACAATATGAAACAGTACGAAAAATGGGTTTTACTCGCATGTAATTTGGATTAGCAAACCGTTGAATAATGATCGCTAGATCATTCCTATTTGCAAGAAAATTAGAGATTTCTCTGCTTATCAGCGTGGTTAGTTTTCACGCAATATCTAAAAATCGTATCATCCTGTTTGGTACTAGCACCATGCGGCATTGCTCACGGAGCGGAGAAAAAACAAACGGCATTACTAGGAGTGATCAGCCGTTTGTTGGATAAATTACTGACAATAATTATTGTTTTTATAGCTAATTTCAGACTTGTTATTGGATGAGTACATCGCAACCGGTCAGAAAAATTTTCTGAACTTGCCGTGCAAACATTTATTTTGCCGGTGAGTGGTAAATTACTGATTTATCCTTTTCAATACAATAGCCTATCATGCCTGATTCCGTAGTCTCTTTGTCCTGATTTTGCCCTATGCCGCAGTTATGCAAGTGGAAGAATAATTTTAATGATCAAATGAATAGGCAAAAGAACCGGATTATTTTGCTCGGCGCCAGTAATCTGACATTATCGTTGCGCTTGGTCATCGATTTGATGCAGCAGCGGATTGGAAGAGCGAGTGAAGTTTTTGCGGCAACCGGACATGGCCGGGCGTACGGTTGCTTCAGCGAAATGCTGTTGCGCGGCTTGCCGGGTATCGCGGATTGCGGACTGTGGCGGCAGCTGGATACGTCAGATACACAGCCGGTATATGCGCTGTTGACTGATATTGGTAACGATATTATGTATGAATTGCCGCCCGCGAAAGTTTTGCTGGCGGTGGAATGGTGCATTAAACAGTTGCAGCGTCATTCGGCGCAGATTGTCGTGACCGGCTTACCGATGGCGTCGGTCGAACGCTTAACCGAATCACGTTACACTTTTTTTCGCAATCTTTTTTATCCTTGTTGCCGGTTATCGAGAGTTGAAGCAATCGATCGTGTTCAAGCGATCCATGCCGGATTAGTGGAAATGGCCGCACTTTATCGATTCACGTTGATTGAACAGCAACCCTGCTGGTTTGGTGTCGATGGCATTCATGTGAGATTTGAGCGAAGAGCAGACTATTATCGCAATGTTTTGAATGGATTCACTGGTGCGGGTTATGAGCCGGAATCCGGTTATGAACGAGTGCCTTTGTTGTTCTGGAAACGGCGGGCAACATTCGCATACAAAACAATTCTAGGGTGGGAATTTATTTGCTCGCAACCCAGCGGATTGCTGTTGAATGGATCGAAAGTTTTTAAATATTAATAGAGACCTTTGCACGGTTACTACGCGGCACAATAATTGCGTTAAAAATTCGCGAAAAATGCTCATTTACCTCGTATAAACTCCGCTTTTTCGCAAATTTTTGCCTTATTCTCGTACCGCTCATGACACCGCGCAAAGGCCTCTAATAATCATTCCGATCGCGGTACATGACGACCGTGTAATACACGCCATACTCGGTGCCTGGCTGGCGATAAGCATCCAGATCAAAGGGGTAACCATGATGAGAGTCAAGTTTTTTGGCAACCTTATCGGCGTTAATTTCGTCGTACCAATTCCACTCACCGACATTCAGCCGCTCTGCGACTGCCGAGAAGTATCGCGCCTCTCCTTCATAATAACCGCGGATGCGAACCGGGGTGGCTTTATGCTTACGCAGCTGCGCATCCAATTCCTTTGCGGTTAAGTGCGTAAACACCGTCGAAGGTCCAGGGTATTCTTCGACAATGGCCGCGTATTTGCGGACACCGTCAACCGTATAGGTAGCGAAGTCGGCAATGCGATTTGAATCGGTTGGCAGTTGCTTCAAAGTTGTTTCATCAAGATCGATCCACACCTTTGATTGCGGCCCGGGACCTTTGTGCAGCACCAGCGAGAAGCGAGTCTCGCCGTTAACACTGCCGACGGTAATAGAAACCGGGCGAGCGCCGCTGGCGGCGATTCCAGGTTCAATCCCGGCAGCGGTCAGTTCCGGTAGTGTAATACTTTCCGTATTTGCAACGCGATAGATGATAGCGGCGAAGCGTCGAAGATCGTTTTCACCGTAAGCAGAGATTCGAGTCAGGTGCATTTCCGGAACATCAGCGTCGCTGACGTACTTCGGGTTGATATCGTGTGACCACAGCCAGCCTTCGGGAGGATTGGGAGAGAATTTCATCGATTCACCATTTTTCGTTGATCCAGTATCGGTTGATTGATTATTTCCCGTTCCTGGTGTGTTCACTTTGAGACTGCTATCGGTACTGCATCCAATAGTCATGGCGACTGCGAGAATGGCAACAATAAATTGCGATCGGTAAAACATCATGGATCCTCCATTCGAATATTGGTGGAAGTTTGAGTCGCAGCGATTTTTTCCTATAGCGATATTTTACTGCCAATCCGGCTTTAAACCGCTGTGACTTTTCTCACAGCTTGAATTCAATTGAGCTGAGAGCAGTTCTTTGCTCGGAAATTTCTAGCGGCGGATAGTCGATAACGAAATAATCATGTCGGTTCAAGCTATTAGCTTGTCTTTGTAAACCATTCCACGGAGCCATCGTTATTAGGCAACCTTTTACATGATTTCCAAGAAATGGTCGACCGTAGAGGCTTCAATTTATCAAACGAGCAACAATGCAAGCTCATCACTTCAAGAAGCATGAGCCCGATGTTATCGCAGTTTAATGATGAATAAGCTCAATATCGCTTATACCTGCAATGTCAGAAGGCCGGACATGGAAGATCCGCGGTATGGCGAATTTGAAAGCCCGTCAACCATTGCCGCGATTACCGCAGCGTTGGAGCGAGTCGGAGCGAATGTCGAGCTGATTGATGTAGGGCCTGACATTTATCATCAGCTTGAGAAAAGGAAAAACAATATCGACCTGGTGTTCAACAACACCGAAGGATTGGACGAACAAGAATTGCGCGAAGCTATCGTGCCATTCTTTTGCGAACATCTGCACATTCCGTATTCCGGCAGTAGCCCGAAAACCTTCATCAACAAGATGGATAAAGCAACTGCGAAGCGGATTGTTGCTTACGATGGCGTGCCTACGGCGAAATTTCAGTTGATGATGCCTGGCGACCGGTTGCAAAACTTGTCGTTTCCGCTGATGGTGAAACCTTACAGCGAAGGCACCAGCATTGGTATCAACCAGAATAGTAAGGTCCATAGCGTGACGGAGCTCAACGAAGCGCTGGATGCCATTTACCAGCAGTTCAACCAACCGGCATTGGTAGAAGAGTTTCTGCCGGGGCTTGAATATACCATCGGCATCATTGGCAATCATGTTTTACCGATTTTGGAGTTCGATTTTGCAAAAATTCCCGGACAACCGCAGGTTCGGGATCCCCATGTGAAAAATATAGAAAATCCTTACGTTACTCGACTTGCATGGAGTGATAAGGCAATCCACTTTGCAAAACTTGCCATTACCGCGCATGAATCGCTGGAAGTGCGTGACTACAACCGCATGGATTTCCGCGAACGCGATGGCCAGTTGTATTTTCTCGAGGCCAACGTCATTCCAGGCTTGCATCCTACCGAAGCGGATTTGACCAATATGTGCCGTCATGCCGGCATTCCGCACAATGACATGATCGCCTTGATTGTCGATGTCGCGATTCAACGTCTCAGGAAACGTTTCCCCAGCCGGTTCGATGGGAAAACTGAAGTTTTGGAAGAATTGTCGGCGGCTGCTTTTGCAAAAGCTGCAAAAAAAGGTGTGATGACGCACCAGGATCGTGTTTATAACTTACTTGGAAATTAATGAGTCGATTAGAAATATGATTACTGCAATTACTAAAGATATATGCCCGGAGCTTGAAAAGATTGCCATGCAGGATATTGGCGCAATGTATCAACCGGATATCCGGGAAGAGTTGGATGGTATCGGAAACGGTAAATATTTTGGATTTTGTGCGATAGAAGATAACAAGCCAGTCGGCTATGTGATTGCCAAAAGGACGGTCAATACGTATCAACTGATGGTAATCGCGATCGACAAAGATCATCGCAACAAAGGCTACGGCACTTTGCTGGTGGACGCGATCTTTACTGAAATTCAGAGACAAGGCGGCAGGATTCTGAACGTGATTATCGATGCCGATGCCAATGACAGTTTGCGTTTTTATCTTAAAAACGGCTTTGTTTTGACCGGCATCGTGCAAGACGAATTTATCTCGGGCGTGGCGCAAGCTCACTTGACCAAACGGATGGGATTCAATCCCTGATCCAATACTTAATGACCAGTATTTTTCTACTTTCGATACAAATTTGAGGATACCGATATGAGAATCAAAGCGACAAAGATGGATGGATGCGGCAATTCTTTTTTAGTCATCGATGAGATGCAAACGCCACTCGAAGGCTTTGATCGTGCTCAGATTTCATCGGCATTGGCAACGCAGCAAGAAACCGACGGTATTCTGTATGTTGACCGCATGCAGGGCGCGCTGACGATGAAAATATTTGACCGCGATGGCACGGAAGAGACCATGTGCGGCAATGGTTTACGCTGCGCTACACGTTATTTCCGTGATCGTTATGTTACCAGCGATGTATTTACGATCATAACCGGCGATGGCGCGAAAGAAGTCGTGGTGGAACAGGAGTTGGTTGAGGTGAATCTGGGGCAAGTAAGAGATTACCGGCAAATCGACAACCATATCCACTATGCCTATACCGGTGTGCCCCATGTCGTCGTGATCGGTTCCGAATTAGATTTGGAGTCGGCCAGATCGCTTGGTAAAGCATTGCGTGAAGATCAATCACTGTGCGAGTATCTCGGTCACCCAGAAGGTGTCAATGTTAACTGCATCTGGCGCGTGGATGATGGTATCGCTGTGCGCACGTTTGAAGTGGGCGTTGAAGATCTTACACTAAGTTGCGGAACCGGCAGCGCAGCGAGTGCTTATGTTGCTTCCAGAGTGTTTGGGACGTCATTGCCGATTCGCACTCATTCGCTCGGCGGCAGCTTGCGGGTCCGGGAAGATAAAGGTGGTTTGGCGATTTGCGGCCCCACTCGCTATCAAGGGAAAGTGACCGGTTTTGCCGCCGCCACGTACACGAAACCGGTTATGCCGTTTGATTTCTGGACGCATAATTATGCGTGGCAAGGATTATAATTTTGATACTGCCATCTGCTTGGTTTTTATGTTCCGATCATTGTTGTTATTAGGCTTATTATGGATTATGAGTTCTCGTGGGTGACCTTTTTTTTAATCATGATTGCGATGGCTCTCGCCGATGTGTGCTGGACGCTTTACTTTATTGACGTGGAGGAAAGAAGGGCGCACGCCGCGGCATTCTGGTCGGCGATGATTATTCTGGTAACTGCTTTTACCGTCACCAATTATGTCGAGAACAAAATCTACATTGCTGCTGCATTTCTTGGCGCCTATGCCGGTACCTACGGAACGATCGTCTGGAAAAAGAAAACCGAAAACCGTGAAAAATCCGGATAACCGGTTTTAAAAGCCACGAGGGTATCGTGGCAAGTCATGCAAAAATCATTTCCCTCCAAGACGTAATGACTTGATCAGCCAGTGTTTTGCAATGATCCGTGCATCCCGCGCTCCGGTTGCTGGTTTGACAGCACTTTCCGCTTTCAGTATATTCCAAAGAACAGTGTTATGACTTGTTTTCAAAAGCTCCTGCCTTAATATTCTCTGTCTGATTTCTTATGCGTATCGTAGTAACTGGAATGGGGATTGTTTCACCGATCGGTATCGGTGTTGAAAAATTCTGGGAAAATGCAGTAGCCGGTGTCAACGGCATTGCCGGTATTCAAAGTTTTGATGCTGCCAAGCAGCGCTCCCGGATTGCCGGTGAGATTACCGATTTCGATCCCGCAACATTTTTGTCTGCCAAGCAAATCGAACAAACCGACCGTTTCACGCAATTGGCGCTGCATGCCGCCAATCAGGCGATAACGGATGCCGGCAGTCTTGAAAGTTATGAACCGCGGCGGCTGGCGGTATGCCTGGGGTCCGGCATGGGTGGGTTTTCAACCTTTGAATACTCCGCAGCGCGCAAACTGCAAAGTAAATCGATTCCGCCATTTTCTGTCCCGCGCATCATGGCTAACTCGGCAGGTGCCTGGATTGCCACTCAATACGGCTTGAAGGGCAGCAATTTAACCTGCAGCACCGCTTGCTCATCTGGCGCGAACGCCATCGGCATGGCGCTTGATCTGCTGCGCAGCGGCAAAGCCGATGCCGTAGTGACCGGCGGCGCGGAAGCCTGTGTATTGCCGCTGACGATGTCCGGTTTCGAAGCATTGTTTGCATTGTCCACCGGTTTCAATAACGATCCGGCGCATGCCTCACGGCCGTTCGCCAAAGGCCGCGACGGTTTTGTGATGGGTGAGGGTGCGGGCATTTTGATCCTGGAGCGCGAAGAAGCCGCGCAGCAACGCGGCGCCAAAATTTATGCGGAATTGGCCGGTTACGGCTGCGCCTGCGACGCGACGCACATCGTTGCGCCGGACATGGACGGGCAAGTCGCGGCAATGCAAGCCGCGCTCGACGATGCCGGATTGACCCCGGACAAGATCGATTACATCAACGCTCACGCCACTTCGACTCCGATCGGCGATGTCGTCGAAACCAAAGCGATCAAGCAGTTATTCGGCGAACGCGCCAAAGAGATACCGATCAGCGCCACCAAATCGATGGTCGGCCATAGCATCGGCGCTTCCGCCGCGATCGGCAGCATCGCCGCGATTATGACCTTGCAAACCGGCACCATCCATCCGACAATCAACCTGCTCGAAGCCGATCCCGAATGCGACCTCGACTATACGCCCAACACCGCCGTACAAAAATACGTGCGCACCGTGCTGTGCAATGCCTTCGGCTTCGGTGGCAACAACGCCAGCCTCATTTATACAACCCGTTAAACTCACAATAGGTGCCCTAACCATGGATACAGCAGAACTCGAAGCAAAAGTGATCGAATTCATCGCGTCGAAAGTCGACAATGTCGACGCCTCGACGATCACCACCGCCTCCAAATTCGACGAACTCGGACTCGACTCGATGGACACCATTCAACTGCTGTTTGACGCCGAGGATACCTTTGGTGTTACTTTCGACGGTGAGGAAGTCAAAACCCTGCGTAGCGTCGGCGACATCATCGACTATATCAGCAAGCACCCGCCGGAGGGGGAGGCCTAGGGTCGAGGATCCAACACAAAGGGATATCCGTGAACGATTCCGTATTGGATTTCATTTCTGACGTAATGATTTGCGCGATTTTGAGCGTCGAATTGAAGTTGGGCCTCGGCGTAGATGTCTATGGCTCCTACTGACGATTGGACGGTTCTACGCAATCATCTGGCAAGCAATATCTCGGCTCCGCCGAACGAGACGTATTTGACGTCGGCAGACTTGATTCAAGACGTCGACTTGCTAGCAGACATCTTTCCATCCGAGAAGCTTCGTAACCCTGACGCTTCGCTATGAGTCGGCTGGGTTGTCGGCCAGTTAGTTGAGAATCCGACCGGAGTGCCATGGCATTGGCAAGCGCTCCACTGCTACGCAGAAATCGTTCGACAGGTTTCTCACCTTCCCGGTTGGCCCACACTGCGGCAGCGTCTCCCGTCGCACCGAGGGTTTGAGAATCAGTTGCTTGCCACTTTCTTCCTGCATAGCCACTGCTCAGTGCAAGCAATTGAAGACGCGATTCTTGGCGTGGAGGCTGATATCGAAGTGCGTGTCGATGAGACACCTGCTTTCGTGGAGGTCAAGACCATCGATCAGTCTGCCAAGCAAATTCGTATGTTTCAAGCGGTGGGAAGCATTTCGACGATTTTGCATAACGAATGTCCAAAGGCTCCAGACGGCAAATCTCTATCCCTGGTGGATTTCGATGGCGTGGTTCCGAAAGATATCAGTATTGATGAGTGGCGACGGCTTCTTTTACCGTTGCCGATGGGTCCCGAGGCGCGCCGGATCGATCTAGGTCAGGGGTATGTCGTTAACTTAGAGTTCAGATTGTCCGGTCAGGGAAAGATCCGAGGCCTCAACGTCTTCCGTAATCTAGGGAATCACCTTGCCACAACAGAAGCAAGGATCCCGGTTGGTTCCACATCCAGAGTCCTGTTTCTCGCTGTGGTACCGGTCGCTACGATCTGGGAGTTGCGGAAGCATGATTTCTCTCTCGTCCAAAGGTATTTTGAGGCGCGGAAGGTACTTGGTTTGCTCTTCTTGGGATGGGTGCCGGGCACTGCATCACTGAACTTCACCCGTCTTGGCATCTTGAAAACTGCGTATAGCACTGATCAAGTAGCGACACTCGAAAGAGCCTTGCCAATTGAATGGAGGTTTCCCTACGAGGAGAAGTGGATTAGTTAACCCGCGTAAGGCGGAAGCTGAAAGTGTTCCGCCCCAATCACTTCGTCGCCGGTTTCGGTTTGGTTTCAATGTTAGTCATTCAAGCAAAAACTCTTCCAATCTTGTTACATAGGAGAATCATTAAAATATGTTCATCGCAATGACAATCAATATGCGTCGCTTGTTGCTACTGCTCATCTCCATAGGCGCTATTCTGTTGTACATGGGAGCTGCCCATGCTGGTGTGGCAGTCGTATTGCCTAGCGACCAACAAACCTCATGTGGTACTCCAAGTAACCCCATTTTTAGTTTTCCGTGCGGGGAAGTGCATCTGGGTCCTGGATTGGGTACGATTCCTGGCGTTGGTGTTTCTGAGCAACGCGCTGCCGCGGAGTTTCCGATTGCTGGGATTGCCGGGCTTCACAGCGCGATTCTTGTGCTTACCGCAACAGGAAGGTCACCTTACTCCACTCTCCAGGGCGATCCGGTGATTGAGTTTCGCGGTTATCAGGGAGACGGATTGATTTCTGCTTCTGACGTAAGTGCAGGCACATTCTTGTTTGCTGCATCATTTCCTGACCACCTTGCGATCTACAGCTTTGACGTAACAACCTTTATCTCCGAAGCGCTAGGCCAAGGGTGGTCTCACGTGGGCTTTTCGTTGCGTGATGTGGCATTTGGAAGTAGCATTTCATTTAGTCCGAGGCATTCTGGGAATGGTAATTTCCTTCAAATCGACGCAGATCTTGTCCCTCTTCCTGCGATTCCGGAGCCTTCCGGTTATGCTCTGATGCTGGCCGGATTGTGCATACTGGTGGTTTCAGCTCGTCACCTCTCTTCACCACCCCGGTATCCCGGTGCGGGGCGCTTCGCTTGAGTTCCGGCGGACTTCTCCTCGCTACGCCGAAGCGGGCTTCGATTGATTAACCTGCATAAGGTGGAAGCCAGAGGCGTTCTGCCAAATGGAAGCATTCCTCTCGAATGTCCCACCCACCGAACGAAAGTGATGATCGCTTGGGGTGTGTTCTGATGACGGCTTTGGTTTAGCAGATCGTCCATTAGGTATCCGCCATACGGAATTTCTTGTATGCTCAAAGTAATTACATTATAGTGGTGCCGCTATCATAACTCATTCGTGTTGCTCATGACCCATCTCATTAAAATAGGTAACTCCCAGGGCATTCGTATTCCCAAGCCGCTCATTGAACAAGCCGACTTGGAAGGCAAGGATTTGCAATTGCAAGTCGTCGAGGGCGGTTTGTTGATTTCACCTATGAAACCGGCGCGTGATGGTTGGCGGGAATCCATCGAAGCTACATTGAAGACTCACGGCACGGAGCCGCTGGATCAGGAATGGTTGAATGCACCGCTGTCTACCGATGACGATTGGGACTGGTGATGCCCGAAGTTTCGCGGTTCCAGGTTTGGCTGGTGCAACTCGACCCGACGCAAGGCGCGGAAATCAATAAAACAAGACCGTGTGTTGTTATTTCTCCGGATGAGCTTTCTGCGTTATCCACCGTGCTGATGGCGCCGATGACAAGCCGCGGTTTTGAATTTCCGTGCCGGGTTGCTTGTACTTTTAAGGAGAAACAGGGTTTGATTTTGCTCGATCAAATCCGCGCTGTCGATAAAACGCGCCTGGTTAGCAAGCTTGGCGTCATTGACGAGGCGGCACAAATGGAGTTGTGCCAGCGATTGCAGGTGTTGTTTGCGTATTAACAGCTTGTTGAATAATCTGCCAGAGAGGGGAAAATAATCATGTCGACCAATACCGTCCGTCTTCATCGCGTGCTGCGTGCGCCGCCTGAAAGAATTTACCGTGCTTTTCTGGATGCCGATGCGTTGGTTAAATGGTTGCCGCCGAACGGTTTTACTGCGAAGGTTCATCATAGCGATGCGAGAGTCGGCGGCAGTTTTAAAATGTCTTTCACAAACTTCAGCACCGGGCATCGCCATGCATTCGGCGGTGAGTACCTGGAATTGCTGCCGCATGAGCGCATCCGCTATACCGATAAGTTCGATGATCCCAATTTGCCGGGAGAAATGCAGGTGACGATATCGCTGAAACAAGTTTCCTGCGGCACCGAGTTGAACATCATGCAGGAAGGCATACCGGCGGTGATTCCCGCCGAAGCTTGCTATCTCGGTTGGCAGGAATCGCTTGGTTTGCTTGCCCTGCTTGTCGAAGCCGAAATTCCGAACTAATCTGGCACTGTATTAATTCCGCAAGCTTGGGCGGGGGTAATTGTATTGTGGTTATGCTTCAGAAATCTCATTTAACAGCTTTATTTGCCTTCTTTCTCATGCTGGTAACACTTTCCGGATGTGTTCATCATCCGTTAGTTACCGCTCCCTATCCGCGTTGGGGAGAAGAAACCACGATCGGCCAGGAGGATGAAGCGCCGCTGATTTTGCGCACGCTGTTGCCGAAACAACCGGATCAATCAACCGCCTGCATCCTACTGGTGCACGGCATGAACGAGCATATCGGGCGCTACGGTGAAGTGGCGCGCTATTTTTCCCGGCATTTCTTCGTCGCGGGTTTCGATCATTATGCGCATGGCCTTTCCAATCCGGAGTTGCGCCGTGCGGATCAGGCGCTAGCGGAGGGAATTGAGCGAGTCGATGTCGGCGAGGCGTATCTGGCGCAATCGGCTTTGTACGATCTGGAACCGTTGCGGCAGACGTTTGGCCGGGCGTTCAATGCTTTCATGACGCAATGCGATGCACAAGGTGGTTCGCAGCGTCCTGTATTCATCGTGGCGCACAGTTTGGGCGGTTTGGTGGCGGCATCTTATTTGCTGAAGCATTTCGACGAATCGGGTTTATGCCAGCGGCTGCAAGGCGTGGTCTTTTTAGCACCCGCGTTTGCCGTGAGCGAACCGCCAGGCTGGCGCGGTTGGGTGGCCAATCCGCTGATCAAGCTATCGTTTCACGCCGAAACGCATTTTCTGCAGCCGCATCATGAGCCGCTGCCATTATTGCTGTTCAATCAAGTGTTTTCGCTGCTGACGGTGCCGGTTCTGGATGGGCTGTTCGAAGTGTTTTCCTGGCCGGGATTGCGCCATTTAGTGACGCCGGTTTCACCGGCCTGGGTAACGGATTATCTGACCGACAGCGACCTAGAAAAAGCCCGTTTGCGCGCCGATCATTGGATTGTGCGCCGCAGTTTGCTGCGTTACGTCAAAGGGATTGAACAGGAAGTCGTGAATTTCCGTCGCCAAATGGCGGATTTCTCGATCCCGTACTACCTGATTTATGCGGAATTAGATCCGATCACTCCGGCGTGGGGGAACGAAGAATTTGCAGAAGCAACGTTGAAGCACAATCCTGCTAACAAAGTTTGGAAACTGCCGGGTTTGGTTTATCACCAGCAGGTATTCCTGAAAGAACCGCTGCGTACGGAATTGCTGGATTCGATAACGCAATGGATTCAGCGTCAATCGCACGTACAACCGTAATTTTCGTAATTACAAAAACAAATCCCGCTGCGTGAGCGGGATTTGCCGGGAATGAAAACCGGTTATTAAGCAGCTTGTTGTCTGCGGCGCGCTGCGAAGCCGAGTAAGCCCAGCCCTACCAGCAACATCGCGTAGGTTTCAGGTTCCGGAACCGGTGCGATACCGGCAACACCGACGGTGAAACCATGCCAGCTTTCACTGGTGTGGGTAAACGTGACGGAATCGAACGAACCGGGCAGTCTGATAACGCCGTGGACTTCACCGGAACCGAAGAAGCCAGTGCCACCCGGATTCAGGAGCGGTGTGCCGAAACCCCAATATCCCGGGCCGAAACTGTCGATCTCGATTGGCACGCCAAAATCCACGGTGTTGCCGTTCCAGCTCGCAAGAGCGATATAGGGATCGATCACGGTTTGCGAAAACGTGATGGTGACAGTACCGCCTTGACTCAATGCGATAATGTCGGATGCCGGCGGTGCGTTATCAACGGTGCCGTTGGTATAAGCGGATCCTGTCCAATAGTTGGTTCCAGGGCCGGTGGCGACAAACGCGTGCGCGCCGGTGGCGGAATATCCAACGCTGACCGACTCCGATCCGACCGATAAGCTGCCGCTTGCAGAAAACGAATCGGTGGAAGAAGTCCAGTCCGTCCATGATACGGGCACAGCAAAAGCGGAAGTGGATGCGAAAGCGGTGATCAAAGATCCCAATGCAAGTGGTAATAAACGTTTCATGCTGTTCACCTTCTGAATGTGTGAATAAAAAGACCTTGGCTTGCCAAACTGAAGGAAACACAGATTGATTGACTGCACAGACGAGTTGTATCGTTGCGCGGTACTCGCTCCCACGTCTATCTAGTTGATATGTTTAGCAAGGGCTATGTATCTTAACTGCTGGCAAGAATTAATTCTGTAGTAAGATGATCCTTATTAAGGTAGGACAAATGTACTGGTTTCTTGTGAATTTATCGACAAGGCAGCGGCTTTTGGTGGTGCTCATTTAAATTTTCGTAATGATGGAGGGAGCCAATCATGCGCTTATTCGATCCCGGTTATATTGAAGAACCGTTTAAAGGCTTGTGCCAGGATTATCCCGATTCTGCTGTTTACCCCATTGAAAATTTCCGTGTTGAGTGGGGGCCGGTTTTTCATCGCGGGCGGCTCGACGGCTCGGCGCGCGTGTTGTTGATCGGACAAGACCCGGCGCAAAATGAAGCGATCGTGCGGCGCATATTGGTAGGGGAAGCCGGGCAACGGATTCAAGGATTTTTGGCGAAACTTGGTATCGAACGCAGTTACGTCATGATCAATACGTTTTTATACAGCGTCTATGGCAATGTCCCGGCCAAAATCAAAAAGTCTGCGGCGATCGCCGATTACCGGCATCGCTGGTTAAAGGCTTTGTTAACCACACAACCAATTGAAGCGGTGGTGACATTGGGGATGTTGGCGGATGAAGCTTGGAGAGCCTGGGAGGCAACACCGGATAGCCAGAATTTCACGGTGACGCAAGTGCCTATTACCCATCCGACTCGACCGGAAAGCGCTTCAGATGGCGATAAGCAGAAGCTGCGTGAAGAAACCCAAACAATGCTAAATCAATGGAACACGGCCTTACAAACGCTGCATACTGCGATCCGGCATCCCGATCGCGTACAGTCTTTGATTTTGTATGGTGAGACCTGGCAGCCGGGCGATAAGGTTGCCATTCCGGAGATCGATTTTCCCCCGGGTCTCCCCGACTGGATGCGCGAATCCGATAATTGGGCGCGCCGGGTAGGTAAAGACCTGCTTGCCAAACGGCGGAATATTACGATTACCGTGCCGAAAGGCGTGGTGCCAAAGCTATGACCAGTGATAACAAAAAGCATCAACAGTCCGTTCGCGAAGCAGTCGGCAAAAAACGTGAACAGCCGATTGATCCGGCGATCGGCGGGAAATCCGCGTTGCGGGGGCGTATTGTTACGATGAACGATGCATACGATGTCATTGCCGATGGCGTGATCTACATCGAACAAGGCAATATCGTCGCCGTTCGCGAGGCTTCGTCTGGGAGTCCAGCGGGATTCGAAGATATCCCCATCGTCCCTAGCGGTGGTACGATTTATCCCGGCTTGATCGAATTGCATAATCATTTGGCTTATAACGCGTTACGTTTGTGGGATGTGCCAAAACCATTCAATAACCGCGATCAATGGTCCGGTATCCTGGAGTACCGTAAATTGATCAGCGGGCCGATGCAAATTATCGGCAAGTCCCCGCAATTGGTACCCGCATTGATTCGCTACGTCGAATGTAAAAGTTTGATCAGTGGCGTTACCACCAGCCAAGGTATTCAATTGTTCAGTAATGCTGGCATCCGGCGTTTTTATCGCGGTATTGTGCGCAACGTGGAGCAAACCGACGAATCGGCATTACCCGAGGCGGATACGCGGATCGCCGATGTCGATGCCAAAGATGCGCAACGTTTCTTTTTACGGTTGAAAAAAGCCTCGTGCTTTTTGCTCCATTTGAGCGAAGGGATCGATCAAACCGCGCGAAAACATTTTTTGTCGTTGCAATTGCCGGACGATCGATGGGCGATCACCCGGCAATTAGCCGGCATACACTGCGCGGGGTTGACTCAAGACGATTTTGGCGTTTATGGACAGAATGGCGGCGCGATGATCTGGTCGCCGCTGAGCAATCTATTGTTGTACGGCAAAACGGCGGACATCGCAGCGGCCAAGGCCGCCGGGGTGCGTATCGGCATCGGCTCGGATTGGTCGCCGTCGGGCAGCAAAAATTTGTTAGGCGAATTGAAAGTCGCCCGGTTGGTCAGTCAAGCATCCGGAGCGGTTTTCAGCGATCGTGACATTGTCGCGATGGCAACGCGCAGTGCAGCGGCGATCTTGCAATGGGGTGACGTGCTGGGTTCGCTGGAACAGGGCAAGCGCGCCGATCTGATCGTTGTTTCGCAGCAAGCGGACGATCCTTACGCGAATCTGTTGCAAGCCAAAGAGACTGCGATTCGGTTGGTCATGATTAACGGTGTGCCGCGTTACGGTTTACCAAGTTTGATGCAAAGCCTGGGTGCGATGGGCGAGGGGCTGCGCATCGGCGGATTGCGGCGGATGATTTTTCTGCAACAACAAACCGCCGATCCTTCGGTAGGAAGTCTAACGTTAAAATCCGCTGCGGATATGCTGCGCAAGGCGTTAGTCCAGTTACCCGAACTCGCGCGCGAGCTGGAGCAACCGGAATCGGCGCCGCGCGCAATGCTGGCAAAACTGGGCAGCCGGCTCGCGCAACAACAGGAGTGGACGATTGCCTTGGACGAATTGGAAGACTCCGGAATGGATTTGCGCCCACGATTGTCTCTGACCGGTGCGGTCCGAGGATTGGAGCGCGCCGCCGCGCCGCTTTCGGCAATCGTGCAACCTTTGAAACTCGATCCGCTGACGGTGGTTGACGATCCGGATTTTCTCGCGAGCATCGCAAGCCAGAAAAACCTTCCCGCTTACGTGAAAACCGGCCTTCAAGCACTGTATTAATCCGTTTAAATATGCCTCGCACTGGCGTTTTATTATCCCTGTCACGCGACCACCACACAGCGCTGGTGTTGGCGAGAGCCGCGCGCAAAGCGGTTGAAAGCGCCGATCAAGCCGCATGTGAACAGGTTCTGGCTAGAATCAAAGAACATTGGCGGCTGGTGATGTCGAGTCATTTCGAGCAGGAAGAACGATTGCTCCAGGCGATGAAAAATCAATTGGCGATGGAAACCGTTGAGCGGATTCTGAGCGACCATGCCCTGCTGCGTAATTTGATCGCTGAATCCAGCGCGAGAGATCCACTGGCGCGGTTACAGCAGTTAGGTGATTTGCTGGCGCTGCATGTCCGTTTTGAGGAGCGTGTGCTGTTTCCGCAACTGCTGCCGATTCTTGACGCAACAACCGAGGATAGCGAACCGCCTGAACAACGCTAGGTCGACAGTCGTTGACTGTTCATCGCAGGCATTACAAAGATTTTGCATTAACGATCGTTCTTTTTGCTTCCCAAGCTTCGAATTAAGCCTATTAAACAGCGATATCCATTCAAATGGCCGACATAAGTTTCAATTAAAATTAAATTCTCTCGAAATTGGATCGCAACTTGATATTTTTACCGAAGGAGAACGATATGCCGAATATAACCAATGATTATCGCGTTGATGCAGTGCTTGCCGGTAGCGATATTCGCTGGAATCCTACCACTCCGGGCGGATCGACGGTGGCGGTGACGTACAGTTTCATGTCGGCTTTGCCGAGCTACGCTGACCCTGCAACAGATGGTAATAACTTTAGCGTAATGACCAATGATCAGAAAGTTGCGGTGCGCGAAATTTTAACGACGCTTGCTTCGCATTTTAATCTCGTTTTTACCGAAGTTACCGATACCGCATCATCTTATGGCCAGCTACGCTTTGGAAATAATCTGCAAACGGAATCGGTCGGTTACGCATATTATCCGGATCAATCCACCGGTGATACCGCTGGCGATCTCTACATCAATAATGGAGCGGATGCCGCACAAACGACGAATGTCACTAAAGGCACCAATGCCTATTCGACTTTGATTCACGAAATCGGCCATACGCTCGGATTAAAACATCCCGGCAATTACAACGCGACTTCGTCGCCCGATGATCCGGGCACAACTGAAGGACCTTATCTGACGGGCGTGGAAGATTCCGAATTGTATAGCATCATGTCTTATACGCCGCAGAGCCAGGGGCTGGAGCGTATCAATCTGGGGCCCTATGATTACGCGGCTCTGTCGTATTTATACAATGCAAAACTGGTAAATACCGGCGACGATACCTACACATTGACAAATCAGAGCGGCCACTTTGTTCAAACCATCTATGATGATGGCGGGATCGATACGCTGAATGCATCCAACGTTACCGTCCCCGTTACGTTAAATCTGAACGTTGCGGCTCCTGGCACGCTGAGTTCTGTTGGGGTTACGCCGGGCAATGAACCGGCGCAGGACAATTTATCGATAGGTTTGAATTCGGTGATCGAAAACGTCATTGGCGGTTTAAATGACGATAAATTGATCGGCAATAGCAGCGATAACGCCTTAACCGGCAACAATGGCAACGATACGCTGGTCGGGCAATTGGGCAACGATGTTTTGTCGGGCGGCAATGGATTCGATATTTTTGGATTGGCTAACGTCGGACACTATCGTTTCCAGGATTTCGTACCCGGTGCGGATAAGGTTGCTTTCGATACGCAATTGGGACTTAATAGTTTTGATCAATTGGCGCCATTCATTACCAGCATCGAAACGAGCGGAAATGATGTGGTCGTGCATTTTGTCGACGATATCGCCAGCATCACATTTACCGGTGTGTTACTGCAATCGACCGCGTTATCGGTCAACGATGTTATTTTTACCGCTTTATAACGCACGATCGGGAAATGGATAAAATCGAATTTCCCGGTTTGTAGTTAAAACATGGCTTGAATCAAAACTGATACCGCAACTACCGTGTAGTTGCGGTATTGCTCAAAAAGAAAAAATGCTCAACCTTGGCGTCGCCGTATCCAAGTGCCGATACCGAGCAATCCGGCTAACAGCATCAGATAGGTGGAAGGTTCCGGTACGGCCGGAATGCCCGGTCCGGAAATGAGTTTATGCACGTCGCGATCATCCAATGTGTGGCCGCTGTAGAAACCATTGGTATCGAGAATAATTTTGTCGATCGGGCTGGTGCCGGGTGCAACCAGTGTGAAACCAAACACATGCTTGTCGGTCGGGAAGTTACCGGTGCCGACATCTTCATCCAGCATGGTAAAGCGCACCACCGATCCGCCGAATAGCACCGATCCGGTCCAATTGAATTGACCATCGTGGATTGGACCGGAAGGGAAATCGTTATCAAGCGGCCCGAATACGCTGGTGACGCCGAACAAACCGGAAAGTTGAATGGTCGTATGGACATTTCCATTTTCAACAAACCACATATTGTCGTTCGGGCCATAGGTCAGGGTGTAGCTATAGTTGTCGCCGATATGCGATACCAGTTGAAAATCCAATGCTTGAGCGCTGCTTACAGCCAGCATAGCAGCCGCGCCGTAACGATGCCGAAAGCGATTTTGTTGTTAACTCCATTGTTCTGTCTCCTTGCTAAATAAATAGGGTATTGCGGTGTTCAATCGGATGCCGAGCAATAATCCGTTGATTGTTCAAAAAAGAAAGCGCGCCACCGCACTATATACCGAAGTTCGCGCGAATTTAATGGCACAACTATACCGTTTTTTTAGTACATTTGTACTAGCAGGCCGTTGAAAAACTATCTGCGTTGCCGCTGCGGTGTTAAAAAAAAAGCTCAAAATGCTCATTTATACCGCATAAACTGCGCTTTCTCGCGTGTTTTTGTCTTGTATCGGCTGCCTCGAAATTGTTTTTCAACGGCCTGCCAGGGATTGCTAATTGCCGTTGTAAACAGGCTGACGTGCTGGCTGGCGCTGATAAATTCCCGGATCGCGGATTATTGTGTTGGCCGGTTTGACATCGAATGGCACATTCAGTACATTCAAACCGCTTGCTATTGCGCGCCTTTTCCAAGCAAATACACGTATCAATTACCACTGCATTGGCTTTTCCAGTGCATCATTTTCAACTGGTCTCTTATCGCTGTTTATGGCTTCCGATAACTTATTGAATTGGTTCAAAGCGCCGATTGTCAAACTGGGTCGGCGTTTATTGGATGCGCTTGCGCATCGCATTGCCGCGCGGCTTCAAGCCGGGTTAATTCCAACTGCTGCTTCGCAGCCTGCGCTGCCCCTCCTGCCGGATACGGTGATAGCGCTGGATTATCCGGTTCACCCGCGGGCACGTTGGGGCAATGCCTGGGGATTGCCGGCGCATGATGCCTTGGAAAAAATCATTTGGCGCAACGACAAATCCATCATCGCGACCCTCGAAACGATTGCGGGTTATCGCGAGGATTTACGTAACATTCCCGCCCGTGCGCCGGAAGATCACGATACCCCGCGCTGGATCAACGGCTGGTTGCCGGGATTGGATGGCGCCGCTTTGTATGCGTTGGTGCGGGAACGCCGCCCGGCGGTTTATTGGGAAGTCGGATCCGGCAATTCGACCCGCTTTGTGAAGCGGGCTATCGTGGATGGTAATTTGCCGACTCGTATTGTTTCGATCGATCCGTCGCCGCGGGCGGAAATTGACCGGCTTTGCGATGAGGTGTTGCGTGCGCCGCTGGAAGATATTTGCGCATTGCTGCAGGCCCGTATCTGTTCCGGCGATGTCTGCTTTATCGATTGTTCTCATCGCGCGTTCCAGAATAGCGATGTGACCGTTGCAATGCTGGAATTGCTACCATCGTTGCCGCCGGATGTGGTGATCGGCTTTCATGACATTTTTCTGCCGGATGATTATCCACCGGAATGGGCAGGGCGGTATTACAACGAACAATACCTGCTCGCCATGTTCCTTCTCGGCGGCCATGCCGGTATGGAAATTATTCTGCCAGCGTGGGCTGCAAGCAGACGGCCGGTATTGGCCGCTAAAGTTGCATCGATCTGGGAAGGGGAGGAATTTGCCGAAGTCGAACGGCATGGCGATGCTTTTTGGCTGCGTTCACTCTCATGATCAACTTCTGAGCGCAGGCAACGGCTCGTCTTTGGGTACAAAATTGAGCGCATAACCGTTGTTGCACCAGCGTTCGCCGCGGGGTGGCGGGCCGTCTTTGAACACATGGCCTTGATGGCCGCCGCAGCGCGCGCAGTGGTATTCCGTGCGCGGTTTGATCAATTTGAAATCAAACTTGGTGGCGATATGGCCGGGAATCGGCTGGGTAAAACTGGGCCAGCCGGTCCAGCTTTCATATTTATGCGCGCTATCGAATAACGGCAGATAACAAGCGGCGCAAATAAACGTGCCTTCCCGGTCTTCATACACCAGATTGCTGGATTCCGGCCGTTCGGTGGCTTCTTCGAACAGGATCTCATACGCTCTGGGCGAGAGCAATTTGCGCCATTCTTCATGGGGCTTGTTAAGCGGCTTAACCGGGCTGGCGGGTTCGCCAACCACGTTGCCGCGAAAACAAGCCGGAATCAGTGGTAATGCCGCTGCCAAGGCAAGCGTTTGTAACACGGTGCGTCGTTTCATAAAATCTTCTCCAAATTTCCGGGGATGGCCGTTAGCGGCTCAAGCAACGGCATCGGGCATTATCGATAAATTCCATTGGTACGGGGCTTGTGCGCTGCATTCAATCGTAACAGCATGCGTTTGTTTGTTGCCATTATAATGGCATCAACAGCGCTTCTTCGGCAATTCTCAACTCAACTGGCCAACGCAATGACTCAACACCGTTTTGACCAAGCAATCGCCCTGATCGATGCGGCGAATCGTGAAGACCCGAACCGGGAAACCTGCGGAGGGGAGGATTGGCCGAAAGAATTGCTGTATTCGCACCGCATGTCGGATATGCTCGAACGCTATGCGCCCGATGCCGATGACGCGATGAAACTGGCGGTGCGCGCGCAACATATCCGGCGCTGGAAATCACCGCGCAGCGATTATCCGATGGATCGCAAGGGCTATCACCAATGGCGTGCCGCGTTGAACCAATTTCATGCCGATACTGTGGCCGGTTTGCTGACAAAGGCCGGATATGACGAGGCATTCATCACGCGCGTAGCGCAAACTGTCGGCAAAAAATCGCTGAAAGCCAATCCCGATACCCAGCTATTGGAAGACATTGCCGCGCTGGTTTTCCTCGAACACTACCTGCTCGACTTAGCAAGCATCCCGAGTACGACGAACAGAAATGGATCGATATCATTCGTAAAATCTGGAACAAGATGTCAGCCCAGGCTCGGCAATTTGTACTGGATGTGCATATTGCGTTGCCGGATGCGATGGTTGGGTTGGTTAGGAAAACGGTAGATGAGTAATAGGTTATTCTCTTATATTACTTGGCTAACTTGCGATAAAGCTGCACATCGCTGGTGATTCCAAGCGTTAAAACTCCAAGGAGATCTATGCACAACGAAGCTGAGATTATAGTAAATGCGATAGAAAGCTTGAGGCAGGAAGGTAATATTTTCAAAGATTACATATTCCCCATAGCTAGTGCTTTTTTTACATCATTACTGGGTGCTGGAATTGCTTACAAATCTTTTCGATACCAAGAAGATATAAAAATCGAAAAGGAAAAAATGGATATTGCTAATAAGTGGACGTTGCTCGTTGATGAAGCAAGGTCAAACCTTATCTCAATCAAACAAAATTATCATGGTAAGTTAACGGAAAACCCCATTCAAAGAGCGGCTGCCATACCAACAATTCTATTTACCGCCAAACCTATCGTAGAGAACTATTCTCAGCTTTCCTTTTTGGTGCCAAAACAATCGAGTGACGAGTATCCAAGGTGGAGCCAAATACCAAGAATTAGAGCCATGATACATAACTACAACTATGTACAAGAGCTATGGTTAAAACGGAACGAAATTGAAAGGCCAATCAGAGAAAAAATTGTGCAACAGTATTCTACAAAAGCATTTGTAAATGTCAGTCCTGAGCAAATATTTGAATGCGTAGGCGAGGCTAATTTCGCCTTGCTGGTTGACCTAACTGAGAAAGTTATAGCATTAACCGATGATTTGCTTGTTGAGTCAGATGACTTTCTGGCCAGTTTCCCGGTGTATGCAAAAACTCATATAAATTCAGAAAGACTCAAAAGGTATGGTTCTGTTTTGACCTATTCTAATAATGGAAATGAAAAACTACTGGCCATGCTACAAAAGTCTCCAAACACCGATTACTCATCGGTTATGGCTCTATTTGGTGCAACCACTGACCAATTGAAACAACGATATTCAACTGGCTATGAGTAAAGCTTTAACATGGTGTTCAAGTGGGGCGCGCTGAAGTTAGTCCATTAACTAGTAAGGTGCAATAAGCAAAGCACATTGCACCGTTCTTCAATACTTTTGATGGTGCAATGTCCTGCGGTTATTGCACCCTACTATTGACGGTAGCGATGATAAAAAGGGTGGCAGGCGGTCATATCCGCCGGACTGCCAGATAACAACGAAATTGCCTACATCTAAACAATTGCTTGTGGCACTAACATATTGATAGCGTACAATCATTGCCATGAAAAATATTTCCATTACCGACATTCTTCAATTACCGGTACAAGAACGAATCCGCCTCGTTGAGCTTATTTGGGATAGCGTTGCGGCCGTACCGGAAGTCGTTGACATATCACCCGAGCTAAAAACCGAACTTGAAGCCCGTTTGGCGGAATTTGAAGAAAATCCGGATGCTGGGTTTTCATGGGAACAAGTCAAATCGCGCCTGAATGATGGTTCATGGCGTTCCGTCTGAAATTTTCCGGCACGGGCATTACGGAAAATTGGAGAAGCTCACACGTGGTATGAAACGCAACACCCTGGACTAGGCGAAGAATTTATTGCCGCCATCGAGTTGAAGCTAAAACGTCTGGAACAAGCACCTCTGCTTTATGCAGAAATCATTCCCAAAGTGCATCGCGCACTCCTTCCTCGATTTCCTTATGGCTTGTTTTATATCGTACGCCATGACTTGGTATATGTTTTGGCTGTTTTACACGATACTCGCAGTCCTACGTGATGGCCGAGGGTTCGATAAGTGGACACCTAGTAGGGTGCAATAAGCAAAGCGCATTGCACCATCAAAATTATTGAGAAATGGTGCAATGCCCTCTGGTTATTGCACCTTACTACATGGAGTGATAGCGTAGATAGCAGCAGTAAAACGGCGATAGCGAATGATGAGAAATTGGGGTTTAGAAGCTCATCCCGATCTACGATCTGAACTCAAACGTTACGCGGCTCCCACTGTCCGCGCCAAGAAACGGAAAAGACGATGACCAGCACACCGATAGATGCAACCGACGAGATCACAATTCCCTTTCCCGTCATCGAAGTGTGGCCGGTGCTGGCCGATTTTGCAGGATATTCCCGGTGGTGGCCGAAGTCTCTCGAAATACGCATCCTCTCGGGCGGCATGCTGCTGAGCACGGAGATAGAAATTCGTCCCGTTGGCGGACGGTCTTTTCGATGCCGGGTCGAAGCGGTGGATGAGCCGAGGTGCATACAGATGCGATATTTCGGCGGATTCATCGAAGGTTTCGGCGAGTGGCGATTGGAGCCACTGGGCCAAGAAACGCGCGTGATCTACAAACTCGAAGCCAAGGCACATGGCTGGATGGCCGTGCTACTTGGCAAGGTGCTTAATCTTGGGCAGATTCATTCACGGTCAATGCAGCTAGTTCTACAAAACCTCAGCCAAGAATTGGATCGGAATCGACATGATGCAGAATACGGTCAAAACGCGAGTCCGCATAGCTTAGACGTTAAACCTGACATCGACTCACGCTTCGCCACCGTGAACACAAAAATCCATTCAATTACCGCGCTTGATGCGGCGCCACGAACTACGCCTTCTAGCTATCCGGAGCCGTTCCGTTCGATGATGAACGGGCGTGTGAAGCGGCCATTGGGTGATTTGTTCGGGCTTACCAATTTCGGTGTGAATATTACCGTGCTTGCGCCCGGAGCGATGTCGGCGTTGCGTCATGCGCACAACAAGCAAGACGAGTTCATCTACGTTGTATCCGGTACGCTCGCGCTCTATATCGACGAAGGCAGGACGGAACTGCATACAGGCATGTGCGCCGGATTCAAAGCAGGAACCGGCAACGCGCATCACCTTGTCAACGAAACTTCGGTGGATTCGGTGTATTTGGAAGTCGGCGACCGGACGCCCGGCGATGAAGTAACCTATTCAGATGATGATCTTATCGCCCGGCTTGTCGACGGTTCATGGCATTTCTTTCATAAGGACGGCCGACCGTATCCCTAGTTACAACGCCAATGACGGAACGATGAAACTGGATTGTTATGAATCCAGTTTCATTCGAATGCACTAAGACTTACTTAATCCGCCGCCACGGCGCGAATGCGTTTTGGACGCCGTCAAGCGCCGGAGATAATCCGGGGTGGTGGCGGCGCAGCACGGTCAGCATGGTATTGTCTTCAATCCAGTCCAAACCTTGCTGCGTATACACTTCGGCGCGGTAATCCTTGGTAAAGAAGCGGTCGCTTTTGAGGCGGCGCGACGCCATCAGGATGAACACCCGGAATGCGGTTTCGCTGAAGCCGAAGCCTTCGGGTATGTCCTCGGCGTAGAGCCCGACCATCAAGTCGACCTGGTTGATATCGTTATCGTAAACCTTACGCAGTTCTTCGGCCCACTGCGGGTTGCTGGTAATTTCTTCGAATGAGTGCACGCGCCCGCGCCCGACCAGCTCGCGAAAACGGTTATAGCGCGGCACACCGCGTTCTCTATCGCGCAGAATATCGACGGCGGCCAGATCGAAGGCTTCGCCGTTTTCCTTCACCAGCTTGCGCAGAAAATTCGGGTAATTGTGCAACGTCAACGCGCCGGGATGGTTGATTCCAAACGAATAGAACAGATTCTCCATGCCGATTTCTTGCATCATCGCACGGGTTTTTTTATCGAATCCTTCCATGAAGGGTTTGCTGGCGATCGGCTCGCCGGTTTGATGCGAATAAAAGTCAAACTGGTCCGGCACCAGTGGGTGCATGCGGTAAACCGACACGAATTCTTCGGTTAGGTAATACGGCGCGGCATGATGCTCCGGCGTCGAACCGATGATGCCGCTGAGCACTTCGCCGGTGCCGACGCGGCCAAACATTTTCTTGAAGCGTTGGCCCAGAATCCCCCACCAGTTAATGCGCATCGCCAAGGCGGTCGCCGGGTGCGGCAGAATCGCCGGTGTCCATTCGACGGTGTGGATTTTAGCGATCAGCGCGGCATTAATCAGCCGCGCATGGTTGAACAATTGCTCGTCATCCCACTGCGGATAAGCTTGCTTGAGGTGATCGCAAATGCTGTTGTGTTCCTTTACAAACAACGTGTGCAGCATGCTCAGCCCGAACCACCAGGTGCCGGGAAATGCCACCAGATCGATGTCTTTCTCAAGCGGTAAATAACCATCGGCCTCAATGCGCATTTTACCGTCGCTGTGCGAACGCAATTTGTCGATCATTTCCTGACTGCTGCCATAAATCTGCGAAGCATCCCACCAATGCGTTTCGGTATTGATAAAAGTCGGCGGCGTGGCATTGGCAGGGCGGCTGCGATCCGCCAGTGTTTTGTCGACTTTCATCGGGCGTTGGTCTTGCGGCCACGAATCATTTGCTTCGACCGGAACTTCCCATTGATTACCGGGTTGATTGGTGCCGTGCGAGAACCAGTCATGCGTTTGAAATTGAATCCACGACGCTGCATGAACGTTCAAAATCGTCGCCGGAACGAATTTCTCCCGCGTCAGCAAAGCCTGACTGACTTTCCGGGTGCTGGGACGATGTAGCGATTGTTCATCGGCGTTGACATCGCTTAAGGGTACGTTGCGCCCGAAACGGGTCCCCGCCATGCCCATTTCCGGTTGCTTCAAATCATTAAAACTGCCATCCGCGGTGCGCCAATAGTGATGCGTACCTTTCGAATCGGGCCACGGTTTAGGTAAATCGCCACGATTCGGCAATGCCGACGTATCATGCAGGTTTTCCTTGCGCAATTTGTTACGAAATTGAACCAGTTTTATTAGCGCCAGCGGCAGGGGTAACTTGTACCAAGGTCGATCAAACATAATCACAGCTCCCGTAAAGATAAAAAATCGATCAGTGCCATTATTTTGCTGAAGAAGCTCTGAAAAATGACTGCGCTTCCTTAATGGATCTGCGCAGTTTACTGAGCATAATTCCAACTTGACAAGCAATTATTCAAAGAGGCCATTGATTCAAGCGGATTTTCTGGAAGGTGTTGATGAGTTCGACAAATGCGATGAAAGCGAGGTGTACGGAACGCAGAGCGGAGGCAGATCAGTCAGATAGGCGGGGGCGGGTACGTTCGGGAAATGATGTATTCCGCATATCCGCTGTACAGTGAATTGCTCGAACAAATCTTCGGTAATCCTGTGATGTGCCCTGGCTCGGCACTTGATCGCTAAATTTGCGCAGCTAGCGGCAAAGTTACGCGATTGTTATCTTGGAGCTGGAATGAGTGAACAGTTTTTTTGAGAGATCAAAAAAAACCTCCGGCTTGAAGGCCGGAGGATGAACAAATGTAGCAACGATTCTCAACTGACTGTACAAAAGGAATATGAAAGTACTGCTTAACTAATTACTGTATGGCTGCTGCATTGATGCTGTTACTGCTGGTGCTCTTAGCTTGTTGATCAACGGTTAACATATTTTTGTGTAATTCTGCTTGTGCTAAATCCTCTTCAAGCTGATGCTCATGCTCACGAATATTGGCACGCAAATGCGATACATCATCTTGTCCTCTGCGGCCGTAGACATAGGCGTGATCTTCATGCTCTTCCAGATCTTGCTGGTATTTTTCCACAATCGCAGCTTCTTCTTTCGCCAGGTTTTCGTAATAGGTAGCTGCGGCTACATGGTCATTGGGATTGATGTGACTCGGCAATGCAGGCACTTCGGCAAATGCGGAAGCTGTCATCAAACCGAATGCGAGGACAGACAAAATAGCGCTTATTTTTAATGCTTTCATTTTAATTTCCTCCATCGTTAAAATTCTTAAGTGTTGCCATCTTAGCGAAGGCAAAAGACAACGTATATTGGGGAAACCCTGGTTTTTTTATAAGGGAAACCATTAGACGAATCTGTTTTGATTTCAATGAAGTAAACTCTGCAGGGACCGGATCGATAGATCTGATCTAGTTATTCCGGGCTGTGCGGTTTGCAATCCATTTATGGTTTGCGGTAATTTAAGCACGCGAACTATGCGGATTTGGTTTCAAATCTGTATACTGCAAGACTTTCGAAGTGATTTTCTGACTTGAATCCATCCATCAACCAGCCGGAGCCAGTCTATGAAATTTTCGATTTACCGCTACGATCCCGATAAAGATGAACAGCCTTATATGCAGGATTATGATATCCAGCTGGCGCCGACCGATAAGATGCTGCTGGATGCGTTGCTGCGAATCAAAACAGTCGATGATAGTTTGAGTTTGCGACGCTCTTGCCGCGAGGGAGTATGTGGATCGGATGCGATGAATATCAACGGCCGTAACGGATTATCATGCATCACGCCGCTCAGCGGTTTGACAGAACCGGTTGAAATCCGCCCGCTGCCGGGTTTGCCGGTGATCCGCGATTTGATCGTCGATATGACGCAGTTTTTTCAGCAGTATCATTCGATCAAGCCTTATTTGATCAACAATGATCCGCCGCCGGAAACCGAACGGTTACAATCGCCGGAAGAACGGGCAGCGCTGGATGGTGTATACGAATGCATTTTATGCGCATGTTGTTCGACTTCGTGTCCGTCGTTCTGGTGGAATCCGGATAAGTTTGTCGGCCCGGCCGGATTGTTGCAAGCGTACCGGTTTCTGGCGGATAGCCGCGATCAGGCAACCGCTGAACGGCTGGATAATTTAGAAGATCCATACCGGTTATTCCGCTGCCATTCCATCATGAATTGCGCCGATGCCTGTCCGAAGGGCTTGAATCCGACCGAGGCAATCGGCAAAATCAAAGACATGATGGTTAAACGGATGGTATGAAGGAATTCGAACGGGCGTGTTGGCGCTGCCGGCGCGGGATGCTCGAATTGGATATCGTATTGCAACGTTTCATGCATCGTTATTACGCAGATTTGGATGCGCAAGGATTAGCGCAGTTTGAACGATTGTTGTCGTTAGCGGATAACGATTTGTGGGATTTGATCACTGGCCGGAAGGCGAATACCGACCGGCAATGGCTGCCAATCCTGGAATTGTTGCAAAAGAGTTAGATTTCTAGTGGTATTCTGGCAGTGCGTTTGTGTGGAAACAGCGCATACTAGTAACGATACGCATCAAGTGGAGAAGTAATTATGGCACAAAAAGGCACAGCGACTCTGAATCTGAATAATGGCAGCGCACCGATTGAGCTGCCGGTGCTATCCGGAACTATGGGCCCGGATGTCATCGATATCCGTAAGCTGCATGCGCAAAGCGGCTTGTTTACTTATGATCCCGGTTTTCTGTCGACAGCCAGTAATAGTTCTACGATTACTTTTATTGATGGTGATAAAGGAATATTGCTCTATCGCGGTTATCCGATCGAACAATTGGCATTGCACTGCGATTTTGTGGATGTGTGCTATTTATTATTGCATGGGGAATTACCGGCTCCGGAGCAGAAAAAAACCTTTGATGCTGCGATCAAAAACCATTCGATGCTGCATGAACAATTGGTGCGGTTTTACAGCGGCTTCCGCCGCGATGCGCATCCGATGGCGGTGATGGTTGGCGTGGTTGGCGCATTGTCGGCGTTTTATCATGATTCGTTGAATATCTCCGATCCGGCGCACCGTGAACAATCCGCGTTTCGCTTGATTGCAAAATTGCCGACGATTACCGCGATGGCTTATAAATACAACATTGGGCAACCTTATGTTTATCCGCAGAACAGCCTGAGTTACGCGGAGAACTTCCTGCATATGATGTTTTCCGTGCCGACCGATAAATACGAAGCCAATCCGGTAATTGTGCGCGCCTTGGATCGCATTCTGATCTTGCATGCCGATCACGAACAAAACGCTTCGACATCGACCGTCCGCTTGGCCGGCTCCAGCGGCGCCAATCCATTTGCCTGTGTTTCCGCGGGAATTTCTTGTTTGTGGGGGCCTGCGCATGGTGGCGCTAACGAGGCATGTTTGCGGATGTTGGAGGAAATCGGCGATGTGTCGCGCATCGATGAATTTATCCGGCGTGCTAAAAACAAGGAAGACAATTACCGGTTAATGGGTTTTGGACATCGTGTCTACAAAAACATGGATCCGCGCGCAAAACTGATGCGCGAAACCTGTCATGAGGTTTTGAATGAATTGGGCTTGCAAAATGACCGCTTGTTTAAGCTGGCGCTGCAGCTCGAAAAGATTGCCTTGGAAGACGATTATTTCATTTCACGCAAGTTGTATCCGAATGTCGATTTTTACTCCGGCATTGTGCAGCGCGCGTTGGGGATTCCGACCAGTATGTTTACCGCTATTTTTGCGATGGCGCGGACAGTCGGCTGGGTCGCGCAATGGAGTGAGATGGTATCCGATCCGGAACATAAAATCGGACGTCCGCGTCAGCTCTATACAGGTACAACGATGCGCGACGTACCCGATTCCTATATCAAGAAATAACTGTTTATCCATTTGAGGGCTATCCATCCCATGAATAAACCGTTGTTGGACGATCCCCTGCTGGTTGCTGCGAATGCCGCGTTTATCGAGGCAGTGTATGATGAATATCTGCATAATCCCAATTCGGTCAGTCTGGCGTGGCGGGAATATTTTGATCGTTTAGCGAAGCAACCGGATATCGTTGAGGCTAAACCTTCACAAATTCCTGCAACCAGCGCACCGGGCGGCAGTGCTGCGCAACCTCCCGGCATTGAGACGCAAGCCGCGTTACCCGAAGTAGTAGTGGCGGATACCGATGACCGTAAGCAAGTTGCTGTACTGCAACTGATAAACATGCACCGGTATCTCGGTCTTAATCAAGCAAAACTCGATCCGCTCGGACTCAAACAGCAAACAGATATTCCCGAACTGAATCCTGCTCACTTCGGATTTACCGAAGCGGATATGGACAAAGTATTCAATACCGGTTCGCTGGTTGGTCCCGAACGTGCTTCTTTGCGCGAGATTTTGCAAATTTTGCAGGAAACCTATTGCGGTTCGATCGGCGCTGAATATATGTATATTTCTTCGGTCGAACAAAAACGCTGGATTCAGGCGCGCTTGGAAGGTCAACGGTCCAGTCCCGATTTCTCCGCCGACTATAAGCGGCATATTCTGGAGCGATTGGTTGCAGCGGAGGGATTGGAAAAGTATCTGCATACCCGTTACGTCGGACAGAAACGATTTTCCGGGGAAGGTAATGAAAGCCTGATTCCGCTGCTCGACAGTATTATTCATCGGGCCGGAAAAACCTGTGTGCAGCAGATTGTTATGGGTATGGCGCATCGCGCCCGGCTTAACGTATTGGTTAATACGCTGGGGAAAATGCCCGGTGATTTGTTTCGGGAATTTGAGGAAAAACAGCCGCAACACCTACCTTCCGGCGATGTGAAATATCACCAGGGTTTTTCCTCAGCGATCAAAACCGCCGATGGTATTGTGCGTTTGGCGTTAGCGTTTAATCCTTCGCACCTGGAGATTGTCAACCCGGTGGTGGAAGGCTCGGTGCGCGCACGCCAGCATTTACTCAACGATAAATTAGGCGACCGGGTGTTGCCGCTGTTGATTCACGGGGACGCCGCTTTTGCCGGTCAAGGCGTGGTAATGGAAACGCTGAATTTATCGCAAACACGGGGCTACGGTACCGGTGGCACGGTGCATGTCATTATCAATAACCAAATCGGGTTTACTACCTCGGATCCGCGCGATAGCCGTTCGACCTTGTATTGCACTGATGTTGCCAAGATGATTGAAGCGCCGATTTTTCATGTCAATGGCGATGATCCGGAAGCTGTAGTGATGGCGGCGGAATTGGCGTTTGATTTCCGCATGCGGTTTCACAAAGATGTGGTGGTCGATCTGGTGTGTTTCCGCAAGCTGGGGCACAATGAACAAGATGAACCGATGGTGACGCAGCCGAAAATGTATCAAGTGATCAGCCAGCATCCCGGCACCCGTCAGTTGTACGCCGACCGGCTGGTCGCGGAAAAAGTGATCCAGCCGCAGGACGCGGATTTGCTCATGCAGTCCTACCGGGAAGCGATGGATGAAGGCGTCAATCCGAATAAAGCTGTCTGTTACGACTATAAGTCGCCGTATGCCATCAACTGGGAGCCGTTTATCCGGCCGTTCAAGTGGAACAAAAAAGTTAAAACCGGTGTTTCATTGCAGATGCTCAAGCAACTTTCTCTACGGCTTACGGATATTCCCGAGGGTTTCAAGTTGCACTCCCGGGTGGAAAAGATAATGGCCGACCGGCGACTGATGGGCAAAGGCGAATTGCCGCTGGATTGGGGGATGGCCGAGAATCTGGCCTATGCTACTTTATTGAAAGAGGGGTATCCGGTCAGATTATCGGGACAGGATTCGGGGCGTGGAACTTTTTTTCATCGCCACGCGGAATTGCATGATCAAGTGACCGCGGATCAGAACGAGCGGATTTATGTGCCGTTGCGCCACCTTTATCCGGAGCAACCCGATTTCGTCGTGATCAATTCGATGTTGTCGGAAGAAGCAGTATTGGGTTTTGAATACGGCTATGCCACCACACAGCCGAATGAGCTGGTGATCTGGGAAGCTCAGTTCGGTGATTTTGCCAACGGCGCACAAGTGGTCATCGATCAGTTCATTGCTTCCGGAGAGGCCAAGTGGGGGCGGTTGTGCGGCTTGGTCATGATGTTGCCGCATGGTTACGAAGGACAAGGACCGGAGCATTCTTCGGCACGGCTGGAACGCTATTTGCAGTTGTGCGCCGATTACAATATTCAAGTGTGCGTCCCTTCAACGCCAGCGCAAATGTTCCATTTGCTGCGGCGTCAAATGATCCGGCCAATCCGTAAGCCTTTGATTATCATGAGTCCGAAGAGCCTGCTGCGGCATAAGGAGTCGGTATCGAGTTTGGATGAATTGGCGCATGGTTATTTTTACCCGGTCATTTCGGAGATCGACAATCTGGATCCACGCACCATTAAACGGCTCATTGTTTGCAGCGGAAAAATTTATTATGAATTGCTGGCTTACCGCAAAGAGCAGCGCATTGGCGATATGGCGATCATTCGTCTGGAGCAATTGTATCCATTTCCGCACGAGGAATTTCAGGCGGAAATTGATCGTTTCGTGAATGCCAAAGAAGTGGTGTGGTGCCAGGAAGAGCCGGGCAATCAGGGCGCATGGCACCGCATTCAGCATTATTTATTGCGTCACATGAAACCGGATCAAGCGTTGGCTTATGCATTGCGAGCGTCGTCGGCTTCTCCGGCAGTCGGTTACACGGCTAGGCACAAATTTACGCAAAACGAGTTGATCGTTGCGGCATTCCGAGAAAAAATTTAGTAAGAGGGCGCCATGCTAATTGAAGTCAAAGTTCCCGCATTATCTGAATCCGTTGCTGAAGCCACGCTGATCGCTTGGCATAAGAAAGCAGGGGATACCGTGAACCGGTCAGAAAATCTGATCGATATCGAGACCGATAAGGTAGTGCTGGAATTGCCTGCGCCCAGCGCCGGCGTGTTGAGTAAAATCCTGAAGCAGGACGGTGCGACAGTAGTTAGCGGTGAAGTCATTGCAATGATTGATACCGAAGTCGTCGTGTCAAGCGAAAAGCAAACGGCGGCTGCTGAAAAGGAAACAGTGATTGCTACCGGTAAGAGCGCCGAAAAAGCCAGCGCGGAAGCACTCGATACGGCTATTCCCATGCTGATGCCGGCAGCGCGAAAGCTGGCGGAAGAAAACGACCTGAAGGCAACGGAAACCTCCGCGATCAAGGGTACCGGCCTCGGCGGCCGGGTTACCAAGGAAGATGTTCAAGCCTACGTAGATGGCAAATCCCGTCCGATTGCACGGGCGGATAGCAAGCCTGTTTCTCCCGGAGCGGTTGCTGCCGGAACGCGCACGGAACGCCGGGTAGCGATGTCACGGCTGCGCCAGCGCATCGCGGAACGGCTGGTGCAATCGCAATCCACAGCCGCCATTTTGACGACATTTAATGAAGTCAATATGCAAGCGATCATGGATTTGCGTACGCGCTATAAAACCGAATTCGAGAAGGAGCATGGCGTGAAGCTTGGGTTCATGTCATTTTTCGTGAAGGCGGCGGTTGCGGCGCTGAAAAAATATCCGATCGTCAATGCATCGGTGGAAGGTAATGAAATCGTCTATCACGATTTTTACGACATTGGTATCGCGGTCGGCAGTCCGCGCGGACTGGTGGTGCCAATCATTCGCGACGCTGACAAGCTGTCGATGGCTGAGATTGAACTGCAGATTGCCGATTTCGCCAAGCGCGCCCAAGACGGTAAACTCGGTATCGACGAACTCAGCGGCGGTACTTTCTCGATCACCAACGGCGGCGTATTCGGCTCGATGCTGTCGACCCCGATCATCAATCCGCCACAAAGCGCCATTCTCGGTATCCACGCCACCAAGGAGCGTCCGGTAGTCGAAAATGGCCAGATTGTGATTCGCCCGATGAATTATCTGGCGCTATCGTATGATCATCGCATTATCGATGGCCGCGAAGCGGTATTGTCGCTGGTAGCGATGAAAGAAGCGCTGGAATATCCGATGAGTCCGTTACTGGAGAAATGAAAATAAACAAGGATTGATTCCTTGATTTAGATGGTTATTTTTCAAGGTTAAAGTAATCAGAATTTCATTCTTCTCAATTATTGTTGTATTTATTGATTGCATTTAGGTGAAATCAACTTCGTGAATCCGGATGCTGGATTTATCAAGATACGCCGGTGAGTTCGACGATTCCTGCAGCGATAAGCGATGAGAACACATTTTGAATCCATGCTCCAAGGATTTTCATGAAGTTATTCCACATAATCAGACCCTTCTATTGTTTCTTCTTTTTGTTATCCGCCTGCCAAGGCGACAACAATCCGATAATTGCGCGCCAACAAGCACCGGTGCCAGTCGCGTTGCCGCCCGCGATAGAAAGACCGGTTTCGTATCATGAAGAGATTCGTCCGATTCTCGAAGCCAAATGTCTGTCCTGTCACAGTTGTTACGATGCACCGTGCCAGCTTAAGCTGGAGAACACGGATGGATTGTTGCGCGGGGCTTTTCGCGAATCCATTTATGTTGGTGCGCGCGCCGAGGCTCTGGCGCCAACCCGGCTCGGGATTGATGAGTTGACCGTTTCGGGATGGCGTGAACGCGGTTTTCATTCGGTTCTGCAGCCTCACGACACACGATCCGAACCGCTGATTGCAGGAATGATATCTCTGGCGAAGCAATATCCATTCCCGCCAAACAGCAAGCTTCCGGATTCGATTGACCTGAGCATTACCCGGAAAAACCAGTGTGTCACCGGTGAGAGATTTCCCGGTTATGCGCGGGACTATCCCCTCAGCGGCATGCCGTTTGCTGTTACCGGATTGAGTGATGAGGAATATGCGCTGCTGGCCGGGTGGGTCAGGCAGGGCGCAGTGATTACCGATGAACCGGTGATATTGACCGATGGCGAGAGAGAGTCGCTGTGGCAATGGGAATCGCTACTCAATCGTGATGATAATCGTGGCAAACTGGTGGCGCGCTGGTTGTATGAGCACTGGTTTATGGCGACGCTGTATTTTCCGGATCTGAATGGAGAGTTACGTTTTTTTGAGTTAATCCGCTCATCAACAGCCCCTGGCAACGATATCATCCCGATCCCCACCGTATTTCCCAATGACGATCCCGAACAACCGTTTTTCTACCGTATCCGCCCGATTAACGGCAGCATTCTGCACAAACGCCGGATTCCTTATCCGCTTAACGCGGCCAAGCAGCAGCGTATCAACGAGCTATTTTTCTCTGATGAGTGGCCGCTGGACGAATTGCCAGGATACAGTTATGTGGAGCGGGTCAATCCATTCGCAACCTTTGCCGCGATCCCGGCGTATGCGCGTTACCGGTTTATGCTGGACGACGCCGAATACTATATCCGGAATGTCATCCATGGACCGGTGTGCCGCGGTCAGATTGCTACCGACGTGATACGCGATCGTTTCTGGATTTTATTTCAGAACCCGGAGTCCGATCTGTTTATTACTAATAGCGCTTATCAACGTCAAGCTATTCCATTACTGGAAATGCCCGGACAAAACGATGATTTGCTGGCGATGGGCGAGGAATGGCTTTGGTATCTCGGTCATCATAATGACTACCTGGCGCAGCGCCGCAGCCAGTATGTTTTGCAATATCCGCAAGGCGCTTCGCTGGATCATCTATGGGATGGTGATCAGCAGAATCAAGATGCCTTGTTGACCATTACCCGTCACTACGATAGCGCTTCGGTTGCCCGCGGATTAATCGGCGATATTCCGCAGACACTCTGGCTCATGGATTATCCGCTGCTTGAACGCACCTATTACATACTGGTGGTAAATTACAACGTATTCGGCAATGTTGCCCATCAGCTTCTGACTAGACTGTATTTCGATCTGATACGCAATAGCTCGGAACATAACTTTTTGCGCTTGATACCCGATGGTCAACGCACAAACATCCTGCACAACTGGTATCAGCAAGCAGGCAAACTGAAATTCGGGATTTTTTACGAAAATATCGACGATGTGTCGCCTTCAGCAGAACGCTTTGCAACCGCGGATCCGAAGCAGGAACTTGTGTTGCGGATTCTTGACCGGTTTGAGCCGGTGAATGCAATGGCCGATGACCCGATCAATCGATGCCGGGTGAAGGACTGTGTGCGCCCGGATCAACCACTCTGGATCCAAATATCGGATCGAGCCTTGTCTACTATTGCTGCCCGCCCGGCGGGCGATTTGGTTGGCATCAACCAGTTGCCGGAAGTGACTTTCGTGAGAGTCAAACATGGTGAGGATAAACGCACGGTTTATACCTTGCTGCGGGATCGTGCGCATACCAATGTGGCTTTTATATTGGGTGAAGAATTCAGGTATCAACCCGAAAAAGACCGACTAACGGTATACCCCGGCATTGCCGGCAGCTATCCGAATTTCATTTTTGATGTACCGAGCACGGACATCGAGGAATTTGCACTGCTGCTCGGCGCGGCAAAAAATGGAACCCATTTCGAGCATATTGTGAACACCTGGGGGGTGCGGCGCACACACCCGCATTTCTGGGAAATTCTGCATGACATCACCGCTTGGCAAGCAGAACGAGAACCTCTGATTGCCGGTATTTTTGATGTCAATCGCTATGAAAATTTTTGACTGTAAGAATTTTAGGATTATGTTTTATCAGGTTATTTTTTACTTTACCATTTAATGAATTGACGAAAATCTGGTTTTTTGCTGCAGTCGGGCAAAATTGTTACGGTAGATTCAATTTCGAAGTGCCACACCTGACGGTAATTTTGTGTAACGCACTGTCTTTCCGAAGAATAGCTCAAATAGGGTTCTGAATCGCCCCGGGTTTTCTGGAGATAAAATGATTTGAGAGGAGGAAGAGATGAAAAATCAAATCAGTTATTCACCGGAAGTACGAGAACGAGCGGTAAGATTGGTATTCGAACAACAAAAGGAGCATGAATCGCAATGGTCGGCGATCAAATCGATTGCATCGAAGATTGGTTGCACAGCGGAAACACTGCGGACATGGGTAAGAAGAGCGGAGACGGATCAGGGAATTCGAGGCGGTATGTCGACAACGGATCGTGAACGGCTCAAGGAATTGGAACGGGAGAATCGTGAATTAAAGCGGGCCAACGAGATATTGCGTAAAGCCTCGGCTTATTTTGCCCAGGCGGAGCTCGACCGCCGGTCGAAATGATGATGGTATTTGTCGATAGAAACAAAGCGGAATACGGGATCGAGCAATCTGTAGACAAATACAGATTGCCCCGTCGAGTTATTATGAACACAAAAGGCGCGAGCGAGATCCGGATCGATTGCCCGGTCGCATCAAGCGGGACACGAAGCTGGAACTCGATATACAACGGGTTTGGGAAAGCAACTTCCGGGTTTATGGTGTTCGCAAAGTATGGCGGCAGTTGTTGCGAGAAGGCATTGGTGTTGCCCGTTGCACTGTCGAGCGGTTGATGAAGCAGCTTGGGATGCGAGGTGTCCGGCGTGGCACGAAGTGTTGGACAACCATTGCAGATGACTTACTTGTTCGCCCGACAGATAAGGTTAATCGGCAATTTGCGGCAACCCGGCCCAATCAATTGTGGGTGGCGGATATTACATTTGTGGCGACGTGGATTGGCTTTGTTTACGTGGCTTTTATTACCGATGTATTTGCAAGATACATCGTTGGCTGGCGAGTGAGTCGTTCATTGCGAACGGATCTGGTACTGGATGCATTGGAACAGGCGCTATGGGCACGGCGGGAAACCGCAGGGTTAATTCATCATAGCGATCGGGGCAGTCAGTATTTATCGATTCGCTATACTGAACGCTTGGCGCAGGCGAATATTGACGCCTCCGTCGGCAGCATCGGAGATTCTTATGACAATGCCATGGCCGAGACCGTCAATGGTTTGTACAAGACAGAAGTCATACGGCATCGCGGTCCTTGGCGTAGTATCGAAGAAGTAGAATTTGCTACATTGGAATGGGTGGATTGGTTTAACAATCGAAGACTGCTGGATGCAATCGGATATGTCCCACCGGCAGAATTTGAAAAGGTGTATTATCGCCGACAGAAAGAGTCAGCTGATGCAGCTTGACTCAAGAAGACATGTCTCCGGAAAACCCGGGGCGATTCAGCTTAACTGGAGTGTCCGGGTCTATTGGGCCACTTCAGCCCCATACGTTGTGTTTCCATTCCTGCGAACGGTGCTTCCGTCAGAGTTATAAAGGGTATCCCCGATTTGTCTTGAGGATGACCCATCCGAGTTATAGGTAGTGTTACCAATCCTTCTTGATGAACTCCCGTCAGAGCCGTAGGTTGTATTTCCAGTGCTTCTGTAGCTAGTTCCGTCAGATCCAGATGTTGTATTGCCAATGCCGCGATGCGATGTGCTTGGCTGACCGCCCATATAGTCTTCGGCAAACGCAATACCTGAAAGACCAAGAGATAACGCAACTACAACAAGTACCTTCATCATGATGTTTCTCCTTTTGGTTGTTGCCTAACGTTGGAGGTAAGGGATCGGCTGGAGGCGAAGTGCCGGAAGACGGTCCCGCTTGACCGGAGTGCTAGGTCTTTGCATCAGTCTCACAATATCTCTCAAATTTTCATGGTGAGGTCTATGACCATCTTTCGTTTAGCGTTCTCGCTTGCTGGAGCAATAGCCGAAGCACTTAAGGTTTGAGCAAATTCATCAATCGCGCTTGAGCGACCATTCGCGACAACGACAACCCCTGTAACTGCAAAATCATTTTTTTGAGCATTGACTGGAGACAACAAAACTGCATATACGTCTTTTTCCGCTCGAAGCTTGAGGAGCAATTGATTTATGGCATCAAGGGATGGATATGAGACTCTAAATTCGGAGAGAACTCTGAGGTCTCCCCACAAAACCTCATTGAGTTTCAATAAACTAGGGCGTATTATTCATCCAAAACAGCACATGCAAGGCAGGTTTAGTGTCTCTTTCGTAGCGACCAA
>LWDH01000003.1 GCA_002083395.1 Proteobacteria bacterium SG_bin4
ATAAGGTCTCCAAGCATTTTGCAGGACTGACTAAGTAATCCTCCCCTGACTCGTCGATCACACGAATTTGCGCGTGCTTTTCCGCATCGGCATCGGGCAGTACTTCGTACAGTTTGCGGATTTCTAGCGACACTTCATAGCCACGATTGTCAGTGCAAATTGCAAGTTGATGTTTACTCATGATGCTATATCCCTGTAACTTGAGTACGATTCTTATCGTCAAACCTGCACTTCAACAAACGAGCTTGAGCAATGCGGTACCGGGATTTTTTGGCCTTCATCTTTAAGACCTTCAATGTGAAATTCAATGGCTTCCTGGATAAGCTGCAATACTTCTTCCACCGATTCGCCGGCAGCAATGCAACCCGGAAGATCGGGAACATAAGCACCAAAACTCGTCGGCCCTTCTTCGATAACAACCATATAATGCATATAAACCTCTATTGCTTAAGTCCCGCTGATTTTCAATAATGAACAGAACCAATGAAATCTAATTGTGAATTGACGCAATATTCTGCGTTCGCGACCTGGCCACTTGCTTTGCTAATCAAAATTCGATTGCTGGATTAATTCAGGCATAGATCATCTAATTTTTTGTCATCAAACAATGATTTGTCTTCGAGATACTTAGTCAATAGCCTACGCACATATTCGTGTGCGATTTTTGTAGTGGACTCAAGTTTATTGTGCTTATCTTCACCAGCATGGACGATACTTGATCGTGTATCGTATATTTGTTTCCCACGGTTAAAAACTTCATGTACTGAACAATTGAAGTATTTGTTCATAAATTTTGCTAATCTAAGACTAAAGCGGTATTTTAATTCATTGTTCTGAATCGGTAATAGCAGCATTTCCAAGATTATTGAAAATTCGACAAAACGACTAGCTGATCGGATTCCATGAAACATTGCGTGTAAATATGTATCCATCAAAATCTGAAATTTTTTGTCTTCACGACAGCTATTATGAATTTGAGATACCAATTTCTCTAGCGAGAATACTTCTTGCTCTGTAACTTTCAGCGGTGGTAGTGCTAAATCATAACTACAGAGAGAAACATAAGATCGTGAAGGGGATAAAGTGCCAAATCCCGTAAATAATGATGTACTCGAATTTCCTATTAGTTTTAAGGCAAGATTGAACTCATTTGCTCGACTTGAATCCGCAGTCAAAAGAACATAATTACTTAGTTTTTCTTTAAGCAAAACAGTAGTTAGGAATCCTGCGTCGGGAATGTCAGAAAAACCATGCGACGTGTAGCTATAGCCTGTCTCATTTTTCTTTAAATCTCGAATTCCAAACAATTGCTCTCTTAATTCTGGATCTATTTTCTTTATTTTCAGATCACTAGCTACACTAAATTCTGATAAATCAGATTCTAGATGAAATGGATATTGGTGCATTACTTTTAGATATAGGTAGTTTAAATCTTGTTTTTAGTCGAACAACAATGGGATCAGGTCGCGAATCAAGAATATTGCCAATACTATCGAATGGCAATTTCCGAATACAAATAATCTTATCCTGAGTCATCGATGTCGTGAATTATGTTTATCCATAATACTACCCAAGCTGCTCCCGATGATAGCTCAAATGCTCCCCGATAAACGTGCTGATAAAGTAATAACTGTGATCGTAGCCTTGATGATAACGCAGCGTCAGCGGTTGACCGGCGTCGCCGCAGGCTTGTTCCAGTGCTTCGGGAAAGAGTTGTGTGGCTAGGAATTGATCATTGAATCCCTGATCGACGAGCAGATCGGGGACGCGGTGTCCGGCTTCTAGCAATGCGGTGGTGTCGTGCCGCCGCCAGTCTTGCGGGTTTTCTCCGAGGTAATTGCTGAAAGCTTTTTGTCCCCACGGGCAGCGCATTGGTGCGCAGATTGGTGCGAATGCGGAGACCGAGCGGAACAGTTCGGGATAGCGTAGCGCCAAGGTCAACGCACCATGTCCGCCCATCGAATGGCCGAAGATGCCGATGCGGTTCGGGTCGGCAGGGAATTGTTCGACGATGATGTTGCGCAGTTCATGCGTAATGTAACTTTCCATGCGGTAATGTTTCGACCACGGTGCTTGCGTCGCGTCCAAGTAAAACCCGGCCCCGGCGCCGAAATCCCAAGCGTCGGTTTCGCCGGGGATACCGGTTTGGCGCGGGCTGGTGTCCATGGTGATCAGCATTAGGCCGAGCTCGGCGGCGTAGCGTTGCGCCCCGGCTTTGATCATGAAGGTTTCTTCGGTGCAGGTGAGTCCGGCGAGGAAAAACACGACCGGGACGCGCTGCTGCTCTGCTTGCGGCGGTTGATACACCGAGAAACGCATCGGCAGGCCGATGACGGTGGACGGATGCTGGTAATAGCCTTGGATGCCGCCAAAGCAGTGATGCAGGCTGCGGGTTTCGAGTGCGGTCACGATCAGTAAATCACCACGGAGCGGATCGATTCACCGGCTTTCATCAGGCGGAAGCCTTCGTTGATGTTGTCTAGCGTCAGCGTGTGCGTGATCAGCGAGTCGATGTCGATTTTGCCTTCCATGTACCAGTCGACGATTTTCGGCACGTCGGTGCGGCCGCGCGCGCCGCCGAACGCGGAGCCTTCCCATTTACGTCCGGTAACGAGTTGGAACGGGCGCGTGCTGATTTCCGCACCGGCTTCGGCGACGCCGATGATGATGCTGCGCCCCCAGCCTTTGTGCGTGCATTCGAGCGCCTGGCGCATGACTTTAGTGCTGCCGATGCATTCGAAACTGTAGTCCGCACCGCCGTCGGTCAGTTGCACCACGGCGTCGACGATGTTCGGCACGTCGTTCGGGTTGATGAAATGCGTCATGCCGAATTTGCGCGCCATCGCTTCGCGCTGCGGGTTGATGTCGATACCGATGATTTTGTCGGCGCCGACCATGCGGGCGCCTTGAATCACGTTCAAACCGATGCCGCCCAAACCGAACACCGCGACATTCGCGCCTGCTTCGACTTTGGCGGTGTAAATTACCGCGCCGATGCCGGTGGTGACGCCGCAGCCGATGTAACACACTTTATCGAACGGCGCATCTTCGCGGATTTTCGCCAGTGCGATTTCGGGCACGACAGTGTAATTGGAAAAAGTCGAAGTGCCCATGTAATGGAACAGCGGCTTGCCGTCGATGGAAAAGCGCGAACTGCTGTCGGGCATCAAGCCTTTGCCTTGCGTGGCGCGAATCGCCTGACACAGATTGGTTTTTTTCGACAGGCAGAATTTGCACTCGCGGCATTCTGGCGTATACAGCGGAATTACGTGGTCGCCCTTGCGCAGTGATTTGACGTTGGGGCCGACATCGACCACCACGCCCGCGCCTTCGTGTCCGAGAATCGCCGGAAACAAGCCTTCGGGGTCAGCGCCGGATAACGTGTAATAATCGGTATGACAGATACCGGTGGCTTTGATTTCGACCAGCACTTCGCCGGATTTCGGGCCTTCCAGGTCGATTTCTTCGATGGTCAACGGTTCGCCTGCTTTCCAGGCGACAGCAGCTTTTGTTTTCATGAGGGATTCCTGTTCAAAATTTGATTGTTTCGTGTAAATGCTTGAGCAAGCCTTGGCTGGCTTCCTCGACCATATCCAACACCAATTCAAAGCCTTGATGGCCGCCGAAGTAGGGGTCCGGCACTTCGGTATCGCCGTCGTAGCTCTCGCCAAAAGTCATGAATAACTGGATTTTGCCATGATGGTGGCGTTGACTGCGCTGCTGCAACAGCCGCAGATTTTCCTTATCCATCGCCAGGATATAATCGAATTCGTCAAAATCGCGCAATTCCACCGCTCTCGCGCGCAAATCGTCCATTTTGTAGCCGCGCTTCAATGCGGTGTGCTGCGAGCGTTCATCCGGCGGATTGCCGATATGATAGGCGTGCGTTCCCGCCGAATCGACTTCGATCAGATGATCCACGCCCGCGGCTTTGACATGGTGGCGGAACACCGCATCGGCGGTCGGTGAACGGCAGATATTGCCCATGCAGACAAACAGTACTTTGATTTTCTTTTGAGTATTCATGAGTGGTTTCTTAGTGGCAGCGATTATTAATGGCAATGGGCGGTATTTTACACGGCTATGAACGCAAGAACAGTGCACAGCCGCTGAATACCATCTGCAACAATAATAAGCAAGCGTGATAGAATCCGCGCTTCAATAACCCTAACAGGCCATTGAAAAACTATCTGCGTTGCCGCTACGGTGTTAAAAACAGGCTCAAAATGCTCATTTATACCGCATAAACTGCGCTTTTTCGCCTGTTTTTGCCTTGTATCGGCTGCCTCGAAAACGTTTCTCAACGGCCTGCTAATATATTATGAATTTTTCTGCTATTACCGCACTCTCGCCATTGGATGGGCGTTATCACAGCAAAGTTGAGTCACTGCGGCCGTATTTCAGTGAATTTGCGTTAATTCGTTATCGTGTGCAAGTCGAAATTGCCTGGCTGAAAGCGCTCAGCGCCGAACCTGCGATTACCGAGGTGCCGCCTTTCTCAACAGAAACCCATGAACGGTTGGATGAGTTGATCACTAATTTTTCGGTGACAGATGGCGAAGCGGTCAAGGCGATTGAAGCCATTACCAATCACGACGTGAAAGCGGTTGAATATTGGCTGAAACAAACGCTCAGCGATAATGCGGAAGTCACGAACGTAGCCGAATTCATTCACTTTGCTTGCACCTCGGAAGATATCAACAATCTGTCGCATGGATTGATGCTCAAAACCAGCTTGCAGCAGGTGATGCTGCCGGCGTTGACCGCGATCATCGCCAAATTGGCCGAATTGGCGCAGCAATTGGCGGAAATACCCATGCTTGCGCGCACGCACGGACAGCCGGCGTCGCCGACGACGCTGGGAAAGGAAATGGCGAATTTCGCGTATCGTCTGCAACGCGCCAAGAAACAGCTTGAGGCGATTGCTATTCTGGGCAAGATCAACGGTGCTATCGGCAATTACAATGCGCATTTATCCGCTTACCCGCATATGGATTGGGAAAAGTTCGCGCAATCGTTCGTGGAACAGCTGGGACTGGAATTCAATCCGTACACCACGCAAATCGAACCGCACGACACCATGGCCGAACTGTTCGATGCTTATGCCAGGGTTAATACCATTTTGCTCGATCTGAACCGCGATATCTGGGGATATATTTCGCTTGGCTATTTCAAGCAAAAAACCAAAGAAAATGAAGTGGGATCTTCGACTATGCCGCACAAAGTCAACCCGATCGATTTTGAAAATTCCGAAGGTAACCTCGGTATTGCCAATGCTATTCTGCGTCATTTGAGCGAGAAGTTGCCGGTTTCCCGCTGGCAGCGCGATTTAACCGATTCAACGGTGTTGCGTAATATGGGCGTTGCGTTAGGTCACACCTTGCTGGCATACGATTCCTGCATCAAGGGTTTGAATAAGCTGGATGTCAACATTGTGCAGATCCTGGAAGATTTGGATAACACCTGGGAAATTCTGGCCGAGCCGATTCAAACGGTGATGCGGCGCTACGGTGTTGCCAATCCGTATGAGCAGTTGAAAGCGTTGACGCGTGGCAAAAGCGGCATTACCCGGGAAACGCTGCATCAGTTCATCGCGCAAATCAATATTCCCGAAGCGGAGAAAGAACGCTTATTGGCATTAACGCCCCGCAACTATATCGGTAAGGCCAGCGAACTGGCTGCCGCTGTCAAATCGAAATAATAGATTTATAGCGTAACCGTTTGAACCGGAACAGTTATTCTGAGAAAGTAAAAAAAGTTTTGTTTCTGGCTTGAAATTTCAAACGGTGACCCCAATATCGCTTGCACAGTTATTAGGAGGAATAATGCAAAGTCCAGAAAATCCGCAAAATGCAGAAACCAGTCAAGCAGGCGCAGCAGAAAATTTGGAGGGGATGAATATTCCCGGCGCAACTAGCGATCCCACCATTCAAACGGGTGGAGTTGGTATTGCACAGCCCAATCTTGAACAATTGTTGAAAGAAGCTGAGATAAAAGCCGCCGAACATCATGATGCGTGGATACGCGCGAAAGCGGAAACCGAGAATATCCGCAAACGCGCACAAAGCGATGTTGCCAATGCGCATAAATACGCGGTTGAAAATTTTTCAACCGAATTAGTTACTGTAATGGATAGCCTGGAAGCTGCGCTGGCAGTGGAAAATGCGACGGTAGAGAATTATAAGAACGGGATGGAATTGACGCAGAAGCAACTCGCCAATGTGTTTGAGAAGTTTAGTATTAAAGCGATTGATCCCAAAGGCGAGAAGTTCGATCCGCATCAGCATCAAGCCATGTGCATGGTGGATTCCGAATCGCCCCCCAATACCGTGGTTCAGGTCATGCAAAAAGGTTACAAGCTGCATGAACGAGTCATCCGCCCAGCGCTGGTATCGGTTTCTAAATCCAAAGATACTTGAATTTTTGACAGATATCTCCATTTACCAATCAATTTACAAGCAGAATTAATTTCAAAAAGGATCTAAATATGGCAAAAATTATCGGTATCGATTTAGGAACGACCAATTCTTGCGTAGCCGTGATGGAGAACGGCAAGCCCAAGGTTATTGAGAATTCGGAAGGCGCCCGGACGACCCCATCGATTGTGGCTTATACCGAGGAAGGTGAAATCCTGGTGGGCGCTTCGGCGAAACGCCAAGCCATTACCAATCCGAAAAACACTTTGTTTGCAGTCAAACGGTTGATTGGGCGCCGTTTTGACGAAGATATGGTGCAGCGCGACATCAAGATGGTGCCGTACAGCATTATCCGGGCGGATAACAACGATGCCTGGGTTGAAGTCCGCGGCAAGAAAATTGCGCCTCCTGAAGTGTCCGCGCAAGTATTGGTGAAAATGAAAAAAACCGCCGAGGATTATTTGGGAGAACCTGTCACCGAGGCGGTTATCACGGTGCCTGCGTATTTCAACGATTCGCAACGTCAAGCGACCAAAGATGCCGGACGGATTGCTGGGCTGGAAGTGAAACGGATTATCAACGAGCCGACCGCTGCAGCCCTGGCTTTCGGTTTGGATAAGAAGGAAGGCGATCGCAAAATCGCGGTTTATGATCTTGGCGGCGGTACTTTTGATATTTCTATCATTGAGATTGCGGAGATTGAAGGGGAGCATCAGTTCGAGGTATTGGCAACGAATGGCGATACTTTCCTTGGCGGTGAGGACTTCGACTCGCGCGTTATTGAATATCTGGTCGACGAGTTTAAGAAAGAAAACGGCATCGACCTGAAGAAGGATATGCTGGCATTGCAACGTCTGAAAGATGCAGCCGAGAAAACCAAAATCGAGTTGTCGTCCAGCCAGCAAACGGAAGTCAATTTACCGTATATCACGGCCGATGCATCCGGACCCAAACACTTGGCGGTCAAAATAACCCGCGCGAAATTGGAAAGCCTGGTGGAAGATTTGATTGAACGTACTGCAGGACCGTGCCGCACAGCACTCAAGGACGCCGGTTTGAGCGCATCAGAAATTGATGACGTGATTCTGGTGGGCGGACAGACTCGCATGCCAAAAGTACAAGATAAAGTGAAAGAAATTTTTGGCAAGGAACCGCGCAAAGACGTGAATCCAGACGAAGCGGTTGCCGTCGGCGCCGCCATTCAAGGCGGTGTGTTGCAAGGTGATGTAAAAGACGTGTTGTTGCTTGATGTGACGCCATTGTCTCTGGGTATTGAGACACTCGGCGGTGTGATGACCAAGCTGATTCAGAAAAACACCACGATTCCGACCAAGGCGCAGCAAGTATTTTCTACCGCGGAAGATAATCAAACGGCGGTGACGATTCACGTGCTGCAAGGCGAGCGGGAAATGGCATCCGGCAATAAAAGCCTGGGCCAGTTTAATTTGAGTGACATTCCGCCATCGCCGCGTGGCATGCCGCAAATCGAGGTAACGTTTGATATTGATGCTAACGGTATTTTGCATGTGTCCGCAAAAGATAAGGCGACCGGTAAGGAAAACAAGATCAAGATCCAAGCCAGTTCTGGGTTGTCGGATCAAGAAATCGAACGCATGGTTAAAGACGCGGAAGCACATGCGGAAGAAGATCATAAGGCAATGGAATTGGTGTCCGCCCGTAATCAGTGCGATGCCATGATTCACTCGGTCAAGAAATCTTTGAAAGAGCATGGCGATCAATTGGGCGGTGATGAGAAAGCCAAAATCGAGGCAGCGTTAAAAGACGCGGAAGATGTGCTTAAAACCGATAACAAGGAAGCCATCGAAGCGAAAACACAGGCTTTAACCGAAGCTGCACATAAATTGGCCGAGAAAATGTATCAACCACACGACCAATCGGGTCAGCAAGCGCAATCCGCTGCAGGTGCAGGTTCGAACCAAAGCGAGAAGCCGGTCGAAGGCGAAGTTGTGGATGCGGAGTTCGAGGAAGTTAAAAATAAAAAATAATTGTTGCTGAGACAGCAATATTACTGCAGAGGCGCACCAAGAAAGAGAAATCTTTCTGGTGCGCGCTCTGCGTTTTAGCGTTAGAAAAACATCAATAATCAAGAAACAGAGCACCTTATATCTGTCACGGTAGCAGGAAATCAATATGAGTAAGCGCGACTATTATCAAGTGTTAGGCGTCAGCCGCGATGCCGACGAAGCCACGATCAAAAAAGCCTATCGCAAACTGGCAATGAAATATCACCCGGATCGCAATGCCGGTGATGTGAAATCGGAAGAAATGTTTAAAGAGGCGAAAGAAGCTTATGAAGTACTGACCGATCCGAATAAACGCGCCGCGTATGACCAATTTGGACATGCTGGCGTTGAAGGCAGCGCGGCGGGTGCCGGTGCGCAAGGTTTCAGCGATGCTTTCAGCGATATTTTCAGCGATTTGTTCGGCGGGCGCGGTGCGCGCGCCAATGTGCATCGGGGCTCGGATTTGCGCTATAACCTGGAAATTTCTCTGGAGCAGGCTGCGCGCGGGACTGAAACTAAAATTCGCATTCCAACGATGGAAATATGCGATGTTTGCAATGGTAGCGGCGCCAAGCCGGGCAGTTCGCCGAAGACTTGTCCAACCTGTAACGGGCATGGGCAGGTCCGCATGCAGCAAGGATTCTTTTCTATCCAGCAGACTTGTCCAAAATGCCACGGCAGCGGCAAGGTCATCACCCAACCATGTACCAGTTGCCATGGTGTCGGGCGGGTGAAACAACATAAGACGCTCAATGTGAAAATTCCGGAAGGAGTCGACGATGGCGACCGGATTCGCATTTCCGGCGAGGGTGAAGCCGGCGTCAATGGCGGACCGCCGGGGGATTTGTATGTGGTTGTGCACTTATCGGCACATTCGGTATTCCGCCGTGACGGCGATCATCTTCATTGCGAGATTCCGATTAGTTTTACTGTCGCGGCGCTCGGCGGGGAAATCGAAGTGCCGACCCTGGAAGGGCACGCTAAAATCAAAGTACCGGCTGAAACGCAGACCGGTAAAATTTTCCGGTTGCGTGGCAAAGGCATCAAAGGGGTGCGCAGCCATGACAAGGGGGATTTGTTGTGTCATGTAGCGGTGGAAACGCCAGTTAAGCTGACTTCTCGTCAAAAAGAACTGCTGGAAGAATTGGAGGCAATCAGCTTGAAAGACGGGTCACGTCACAGTCCTCGCGCAAAATCCTGGATGGATAAGGCGCGCGAATTTTTCTCTGAAAAATGAATCGATTGTCCGATTAATATCATCGGACTCCGGTAATCTACATCGCTAATAATCTTAGCAGGGCGATTTTATCCGGTAATTTACAAAGAGTTTGCATTTCCTTCACAATTCGCGATTCCTCTTGGCCTATAGTAAAGCCTGTTAATTCAAACTATTTTTCATCTTCAACGGATGGAAATTATCAGTTAAAAAGGGGGCGATTATGGCGACGATATCATTTTTAGTGAATGGCAAAGCAACGGATAACCACAAACCAGCGGCTTGGGTGACGATAGGAGAAAACACTGACGGTTCCCTTAATTTCAAGGTTAACCAAGTGGGGGGCAGTATGGGGAGTTTACGCGGGGTGTACTTCATTATCGAGGATGACAGCATTGTGAATGCTTTGCAAGTAACCGCCGTGAAACAGTTGAACCGCGCCAGCGCCATGAAATCACTGAGAAATGGAACAGACTTCGGCCTTGTGAATGCCGAAGATGCACTGGTTGGGGAAGAGGGTGCTCGTTCGAACGAATCTCATGAGGGTGCTGAAAAGGGAAGCAGTTATGCTTTTACTTTGAGCAGCAGAATCCGAGCGTTGACATTGAATGATTTTTTCCACATTCATCTGGACTATTCCGTTGGTTGCAGCAGCACTGCGGACACGGCAAATGACGATGAAAGCTTCCGCTGGCTTTATTTAAGTCTTAATTGATTTTAGAGCATTGTGCGCTTAATGCGGAATCGAACGGCAGCGGTTTAAACGATCCATTGAGTTAATGTGAGTTGCCGTCCGGTTCCGCTTTTTGCATGAGGGATTTCAGGTCACAGCATAACCAGCTCGATGGATTATTTCTTTGTCAGTAACATCATCGCACTGGCAAAAGAAATCAATAAACCTAACAGCAGCGGCGCCAGCACTACGCCATCGCCAGTTACTTCGTAATAGCCAAACAGTATCAATGCAAAGGCTAGTGAAACAATCACAATCATTTTATTCATTTAACGCTTCCTATCGCTATAGATCACAATCAATCCGTTTCTTGGCAACCCTAGGGTATATCGGTTTGTTACTTACGATACTTGTCGTTAATGAACTGTGCCAAGCATAAACCGGCAACCAAAGCAATGATGCAATAAAAAGTAATTTCGATTAAATCCGACATTTATTTCAATTCTCCGCAACCAAGACAAGAAGTTTAATCATACTATATCCGTCACTGGAAATTGAACGGAAAACACTCTATCTTTTTCCGCTAACGGGTGATCAGATTTGAACTGACATAGTGATTGCGCAAGTGATGGCTTCACTTTCGCTCATTTCCGTGAAATCATACCGGACATTGCATTTATAACTCAAAAAGGAGTTTCACCATGAAAGCAGTCGTTCGCCTAATGCTTATATTTTTTCTGTTCTTGTCGGTTTCGACGTCAACGCATGCAGAAAATATCACCACCGACATTTACTTCAATAGAGCAGGGACGAAGATTGTCAGCGGTATCGCTAATGTCGCAACCGGATGGATGGAACTGCCCAAGAATCTCGCGATATGGAATGAGAAGGATGATCAAATTGTTATAGGCACCATTAATGGATTGCTTTGGGGCATGTTTCATACGGTCGGACGCACGGCCAATGGTGCGATAGATTTCGCCACTTTCTGGTTGCCGACTTACCCAATTCCCGATCCGATCTTCATTTGGGAAGATTTCTGGAAAGAAACCGACTACCTTGGCTGGCGCATGGGGAGATAATTCGGAAATCCGGAGTGTGCTGGCCAGGTTGATACCTGACCAGGTAATTCACGGATTTTTGCTTGAATTTTAAGCAAGAGAAATTAAAGAGGTGATTGCCACGGTTATGTATGGAAAGATAAGGCGGATGTATTATCGTGAATATCATGTCAATAAACGCCGCACGAGCCTGTCACGGAGCACGAATGATCGGCTTGCCCATCACTGCTACATTATTGAAACCAGCAGAGCGAGTCTTTTCGATACAGCAAGGCGTTGTCAGTGCGAAGATCAGAATACGTCAGCGAGAAAAAGAAAATACTCGCCAGAAGAAAATCTGGCTAATTTGCAGTAAATTACTACTAAACTAAAACAGTAACAGGAGGAGGCAAAAACCAAATCAGTCCGGTCCAGTTATCCACAGATGCGTAGTATCTTGCGCACTGCTCCCATCTGGTCATTTTTCAACAGTAAGGGAGTGGTCAATTTAAACCAGTATCAACATTGGCCTGGTGATCGAACCATAAACAGGGAGTAATCTTTAGCATAACGCGTTATACCTTATCAAGAATAGTAAACCGCACCTATTTGCAGCGTGCGGCTGACTGAGTGCCGGACTTATTGTTTTCTCGTATAAGTGGTTTCCAGCATTTTCATTTCCTTGCCACCATGATGAGTGCCATACATCACGAACTCCTGGGTATTATTATCCACAACCTTCCAGATAGCGCGATGTGCCATCTGTCCTCCGCCCACTTCAGCGTGCTGCCCGGTGAAGGTGATGGTCTTGCCGTCTTCGCTGGCTGTGCCATCCATCTGAAAAATGCCCGTACCCATCGTGGCGATCCATGTCGACACATAGCGCTTGAGAAGATTGTCATATCCAATCGTCCAAATCCCTGTGTAAGGTTTGCCATGCATACTGCCATTGTTTTCCTGTTGCAGGAAACGTCCGTCTAACAACACTTTGCCATCAGAAGATCCGGTTGATTCTACAGGTGGTTTCTGGGGATCCATCCATTCTTTGGTCTTGGTCGTCCAGCTACCTGCGAGACCGGTCAACAGTTTGTGAGATTCTCCAGGTGTGGCCAGTTTCTCGTAAACCGCCATCATTTCCTGCATATCCATCGATTTATGCGCATGTTTGTCATCTGCAACGACAGTGGAGGTGAATAGTAATGCACAAGAAAAAGCGGGTATAAGTTGCATATAACGCATGATGTTCTCCTTATCAAAAATTGCTTGTAAATAATCTTGTAGCGTAATTTAATCTCTCTGGGTTTAATTCCCCGCCCCTTGGGGCGAAAGCTGGTTGAAAACCAGCAGATTGAAGAGCGAGGTTAATACCCCGCTGCTTGCGGCGGGGTGCTTTATTAATGGCTTACAATTACTTTAAAACCGCCATATGCCATTCGCTTACAATCAAATGGCATTGCATCGGGGTTCGCCATGCATGTCAGGCGCGAATCGGCCATGACCGCTTTATTGACCCGGTCACGGTGTTCTTTCGATTCAAACACGATCCATGCAAACACGACGGTCTCATTTTCTTTAGCGCCTGCTGCTTTTTTGAATGATATCAATTCTTCCTGATCGAGATCGTCGCCCGCACATTCGATATATTCCAGCGCACCGTGCTCTTTCCAAACCGAACCGGCCAGATCGGCCATCTTCTTATAGTCTTCCAGGCTATCTTGCGGCACCGGAAGCACATAACCATCGACATATTTCCCCATCACATACTCCTATTCGTTATTGTTTTCTTGTGTAAAAAATATTCGCAGTTGCCGTCAACCACAGCCTTTTTCTGCTGCTTGTTGGATTTCCTCAGGACTGACATCGCGGACATGTGTGGCTATCGACCATTGATGCCCGAATGGATCTTCGATTCTGCCGTAGCGGTCACCCCAGAACATATTCTCGACAGGCATCGTGGCTTTGGCACCGGCTTTGACAGCCTGCGCAAAAACCGCATCAACATCTTCAACCTGCAAGTGAATGGTCACAGGCGAGCCTTTTAGTGCGAACGGTCCGACGCAACCCCATTGTAGATTCTCATCGACCAGCATTACCAGCGAATCGCCGATTTGCACACAGGCATGCATCAATTTGCCACCAGGGCCTGCAAGCCGCATCATTTCAGTCGCATTGAAAGCTTGTTTATAAAATTCAATCGCTTTGGCGGCATCGGCACAGATTAAATGCGGGGTGACGGTATGCATACCCTCGGGAATAGGTTGTACTTGAGACATTAGTTTCTCCTTTATCTTGCGGTTTAACATCAGTAGGCGGAGTCACTCAGGCGTGCTTGCCGGCATCCAATTCACGAAATCGTTCAACAGCATCGCTCGGCTCAAAATCATCCAGCTCGAACAATTGCCGCACTTCGATTTCTGCATCGCAGCCTTCGCCAACGGGATTGGGGAAGCGCTTGCTCCATTCGATCGCTTCGGCCTTCGATGCTACCTTAATCAATGTGTAGCCGGCGATCAGCTCCTTGGTTTCGGTAAACGGGCCGTCGATCAAGGTACGCTGATTCCCGCTGTACCGGATGCGCCAGCCTTTTGAACTGGCCTGCAAACCGGTTGCATCCAGTAAGATGCCTGCAGCTGTCAATTCTTCATGGAATTTCGCCATCGCCGCGATCAGTTGTTCACCGGGCATAACACCTGCTTCCGAATCCTTGTTGGCTTTGACGATGATCATATAACGCATAGTACTGTTTCCTCAGTTTTTTAGGGATTGAAAATAAACTCAATCTCATTATCGATATGTTCTATGACAATAAGATTTCACGTATTAGTCGAACGAGAAACCGATAAATCGACAATCAGAAAAAAATTTTCTAATTCTTTTGTTGAGCCATTTCCCGGATCGGCCGTATCGGTCTGACTTCGATGCTCCCGACCTGCGCCGGTGGAATCTTGCTAGCCAGTTGAATGGCTTCGTCCAGATGTTGGGCTTCAATGAGATAGAAACCTGCCAGCTGTTCTTTGGTTTCGGCAAACGGTCCATCGGTGATATTGATTTTGCCGTTACGCACTCTGACCGTCGTAGCGGTATGCACCGGTTGCAGCGCTTCAGAAGCCAAACAATGCCCGGAGCGGCGGATTTTCTCGTCATAGTCGAGACAATCGCTATCCGGTAGAGCGTCGAGCATGCTTTCCTCACAATAAACCAGACATAAGTATTTCATTGGTTACTCCGATTGATAAGATGATTTTAAGCGAATGGATTTATTATCAACTCAAGCCCAATACATCCAGGGTTTGAGGATCCGTGGCGATCGGCCGGATTTCCACGCAGCCGCGCGATGCACCAGGTATTTTCGCTGCGACCTGGATGGCCTCATTCAGATCGCGCGCTTCAATGACATAGTAACCGCCAAACTGTTCTTTGGTTTCCGCAAACGGGCCATCAGTGCTGGAAATCTTACCTTTGCGCACCCGGATCGTAATCGCTGCCGACGGCGGCAATAATCGGTTGCAGTCGACAAAATGACCGCTTTCACGAATGTCGTCGGTAAATTCACGGTATTCTTCATAATGCTGATCTGCTTCGTTTTTAGGCATTTGCTCCATCACTTTTTCGGCGCAAATCAAACACAGATATTTCATGGCATGTTCCTTGAAATGAATAAGAAGTCTGGTTAGTCGATTGGGATTGTCCGGAATCGACAACGGATTCAATTATTTTTTAATTCCGCCAGCCTTTTTTGCAGAAAACGCCGCTCGGGTTCCTGCTGCACGAGCTTAAGCGCTTGCTGATAAGCCTTGATGGCCGGTGCCGTTTGACCCAACCTGCGGTAACAATCCGCTTGTGCGGCATAGATCAAGTGATAATCTTTGAGCTGGCCTTGCGCGATCAGTGCTGCGATCTGCGCAAGTCCCGCATCCGGCCCGTCGCGCATCGTCACGGCAACGGCGCGGTTTAATTCAACCACCGGCGATGGATAAATGCGCAGCAGGACATCATATAATGCGACGATTTCCTGCCAATCCGTGGCATCGGCGCTAGGTGCTTCGGCGTGGATAGCGGCAATTGCCGCTTGCAGGACATAGATACCGAAGCCTGGCATACTCAAGGCCTGTTTCACCAGTGTTACGCCTTCAGCGATCTGGTCACGCTGCCACAGTGCGCGATCCTGTTCGTCGAGCAGGATCAAATCGCCTTGTGCGCTGATGCGTGCCGCGCGCCGCGAATCCTGCAGCAGCATGAGTGCCAGCAAGCCGCGAATCTCCGCTTCTGCCGGCAGCAATTCCATCAGTAACCGGCCGAGGCGGATCGCTTCGGCGGAGAGATCGTGCCGCGTCAGTTCCGTGCCGGACGAAGCCGAGTAGCCTTCGTTGAAAACCAAATAGATAACCTGCAAAACGGCATCCAGGCGTTCGGCAAGTTGCTCAGGCTGTGGGACTTCATACGGTATGCGGGCTTCGCGGATTTTTGCTTTGGCGCGCACGATGCGCTGTGCAGCGGTTTTGGGCGCAATCAGGAACGCGCGTGCGATTTCTTCCGTGGTCAGGCCGCAAATTTCACGCAAAGTTAAGGCAATTTGCGCTTCCGGCGATAAACTTGGGTGGCAACAAGTAAAAATCAACCGTAATTGATCGTCCTGCAGGTTTTCATTGCTTGTGTCATCCGGGTTTGTAATCAAGGCTTCGTAATCTTCCGGAATCTCGCCGAGCGCATCGAAGCGGGCATCGCGGCGGATTTTATCGATGGCCTTGAAACGTCCCACCGATACTAACCACGCGCGGGGATTGCCGGGTATGCCTTGTTGCGGCCATTGCTCCAATGCAACCTTGAATGCGTCATGCAAAGCTTCTTCAGCCTGATCGAAATCACCCAGCAAACGTATCAATGTCGCCAGCACGCGCCTGAATTCGTTGCGATACAGTTGTTCCAGAATGATGGCAAAATCTTGCCGCGATGTGTCGTTCAACTTGATGATATGTCCGTATGATCATTAAAACCAGGGCCTCAATGTATCACAGGAAAATTTTAATGGAACCTGATCTTGTGGATCTTGCGAGATTGGAGGTTGAATTTAATTTCTTGAAAAAATCAAATCCCACACGCCATGCCCAAGTTTCAGCCCTCTTTGTTCAAACTTGGTCAAAGGCCGATGGTCCGGACGTGGCGCATATTCCAGCGCGGTGTTGGATAATCGGGATTCATGCTGCAGAACTTGCAAAATATGCAGCGCATAATCTTCCCAGTCAGTAGCTACATGAATATAACCGCCGGATTTCAGAAGTTCGCACAGCCGGGCGACCAAGGCAGGTTGGATCAAGCGGCGCTTGTGGTGCTGAGCCTTGGGCCAGGGATCGGGAAAGAAAATGTGTATGCCGTTCAAGGAATCCGTGGGCAGCATGTAGTGCATTACTTGACAGCGTTGTGCTGAATGATGCGCAGATTGGTGAGCCCAAGCTGTTAAAAACTTGATCGAGATCCATTAAGTTCTCGCTGAATGGAGTACCGTATTGTGGCAGCAAAATTTATAGGCACGGCGCTACGCATTGGAGATGCGTCCTTGACGAAGAGCGAAACTACGTATGGTCTGCTGCATGGGCGAATACGATAACAACGGTGGATGCACCGATCAGGCGGATTTGCCTGTGGTTGGCTTGCTTGTGGCGGTATCCGAGCAGGCTTACGCCATCCACTGGAGAACTGAGGCCGGCGTTGTAGAGTTTTTTCGCCATGCGCCCAGCCAAGTAGGCTTCGCGCATGGCGAGATAATGCCGAATTATCTGGGGCGAGGCACTCTTAATTAAACACTCTTCTAAGGAAACGCTGATCAAATTCCAAATTTGAGAGGCGTCTAAAATACCCAAATGGCGAACCACGAGACACAGAACGAAGGAAATTCGGTGACAAAATGTCACTGAAAAATGAATTGCCACAGAAATCGGTGGTAAAAAACCACCGGCAGTACCAAAAAATCTGGAAGATGCTATTTGATCAGCGCTTCCCTAATGATTTTACAATTTCCTTGAGGTTTCGCCATTCTTCGGCTAAGCTGTAATATGTTAAATTGAATTAGAGGAAATAAGTGTAACACTGTAATATTTCTAAGTTTTGTCGGGTTCAATTAAGCAAGATGTAGAGCGCTACTAATCCAATCAATAAGGAGCTGGCTATGGGGCAGTATAAAACACCGGGTGTTTACATTGTTGAAAAGAGTGCGTTTCCCAATTCCGTCGTAGAAGTCGCTACAGCCGTACCGGCATTTATCGGGTACACGGAAAAAGCAAACAATAAGGGTAAATCTTTGTTAAACAAGGCTTGGCGAATCTCGTCCATGTCCGAATTTATCAGTTTTTTCGGCGGCCCGCCCAAAACGCAATATCAGATAGCCGAAGTTGCGGCTCCCGCTCCTGCTCCCAGTGGGAAAGATAAGGATAAAGACTCTGGAAAGGGAGGGGCTGCTGCCGCGGCAGCAACTGAATCCGATTTCTCCAGTAATGATAAAGAGTATGGTTTGACGCTGCAGGGGGCTCGCTATTTTCTTTATCACAGCATGATGCTGTTCTTTCAAAATGGCGGCGGAGCTTGTTACGTGATTTCGGTAGGAAATTACGAACAGGAAATAGCAAAGCAAATTATTGAAAAGCCAAAACTGAGCGCAGGAATTGATATTCTGCTAAAAGAACAAGAACCAACCATGGTAGTGATTCCGGATGCAGTGTCGCTGGCCGAAGCAGATTGCATTGCGCTGCAGCAGGCGATGCTCAGCCATTGCGGGCAAGTGATGAAAAACCGTTTTGCTATTTTGGACGTGTTCGACGGTTATAAGGAGGCGCAGGATAGCGGCTGTATCGAGAATTTCCGCAACGATCTCGGTACGAACAGTCTGGATTTTGCTGCGGCGTACTATCCCTGGTTGAATACCTCGATTGTGCAAACCGGCGATTTAAGCTTCGCAAATATTTCCAACCTGGATAAATTGAAAGAATTGCTGAAAGCGGAAACTGACGGTAGTGATCTGGATGACAAGAAAAAAGGCGAAATCAACGCCAAAATTGCGGAAATTGGCGTGACGCCGAAAACCGATCAAATGTCCAGCGATGAAGATTTGCACAAAATTCTCACCGCGGTTTGTCCGCTTTACAAGAACATCATCGAAAGTATCAAGCTCAAGCTCAATTTGTTGCCGCCCAGTGCCGGCATGGCGGGTGTCTATACCATGGTGGATAATTCCCGCGGCGTGTGGAAAGCGCCTGCCAATGTCAGTCTGAATGCGGTGATTTCACCTTCTGTGGAGATCACACATGCGCAGCAGGAAGACTTGAATGTGACGACTGCCGGAAAATCGATCAATGCGATTCGCACTTTCATTGGCGAAGGCACATTGGTTTGGGGGGCGCGCACGCTCGACGGCAATAGTCTTGATTGGCGCTATATTAATGTGCGCAGAACCATGATCATGCTGGAAGAATCGATCAAGCTGGCAACCAAGGCCTATGTATTTGAACCGAATGTTTCCAATACTTGGGTTACGATCAAAAGCATGATCAGTAATTTCTTGACCAGCATCTGGAAACGGGGTGGTTTGGCTGGCGCAACACCGGACGACGCTTTTGGTGTTTATGTCGGTTTGGGCGAAACCATGACGCCGCAGGACATTCTGGATGGCATGTTGAAAGTGACCGTGCTGGTTGCATTGAGCCGCCCGGCTGAGTTTATCGAGATTACTTTCCAGCAGCAGATGCAGAAATCTTAACCTGAAAGTTAAGCTGTTACTAATGCAGTTGACGGACACGACATTTATTTCTTAATCAATAAAATAAGCAGGAGTTAATCATGGCAGATGATGGATCAGCTCAATCGACAACAGTTTGGCCCATGCCGAAATTTTATTTTCAGGTTAAATGGGATTCACAAGTGATGCGGTTTCAGGAAGTCAGCGGATTGGATATCCAATCCGAAGAGATAAAATACCGTCATGGCGATAGCCCGGAATTTTCGGTCATTAAGATGCCGGGGATGAAGAAGTTTGGCAATATCACCATGAAGAAAGGCATTTTTAAGGGCGATAACAAATTCTGGGATTGGTTTAAGCAAATCAAGATGAACACGATCAAGCGCCTACCGGTCACAATCAGCTTGCTTGATGAAGGGGGTAAAGCAACGATGGTGTGGACGTTGACCAATGCCTGGCCGACCAAAATTACCGGTACCGACCTGAAATCGGAAGGCAACGAAGTGGCAATCGAGAGTATTGAGATCGTGCATGAAGGCTTGACGATCGCCAACAGTTAATCACAAGCTCCGGAAAGCAGATGAGCGGTTCGATGAATATGTCATTATCGGGCAATATTTATCCGCCATCTGCTTTTTATTTTAAGGTAATCATCGGACCGCCGGCTGGTTTGACGGTTGACACTTCGTTTCAGGAAGTTTCCGGGATCGATATAGAGATGGACGTCGAAACCGTGATCGAAGGCGGTGAAAACCGGTTTGTCCGGCAATTGCCGAAAGGCACCAAGCATTCGAATTTATCGTTGAAGCGGGGAATAGCTGCTTTAGATTCACCGCTGGTGATTTGGTGTAAATCTACACTGGAATCCGGTTTGAATTTAGCGATTAAACCCTTGCCGGTACTGGTGTACCTGATGAACGAAGACAAGGCGCCGATTCGCGGCTGGTCTTTTGATTCGGCGTATCCTTTGAAATGGGAAGTGGAAAGTTTCGGGTCGACTAAAAACGAAGTGGCGATTGAAAAAATTGTGTTGAGCTATACCGCTTCATCTCGCATCATTTAGCCCGTCAGGATAAGAAGATGTCTATTGAAATAAAGCAATTACTGATCAAATCAAACATCGTCCAAAGAACCAAACAGGAGGATCCGGAGCTGCCGGAAGAGTACCGGGAACTCAAGGAGGATATTCTTTCCGAATGCCGCCGCATGATTCATGATTCTTTGCAGCGAATGGAAGACCGCTAAATGCTGCTAAGCGGAACAAAAACGCTGCTGACGATTTCTCCGTGCACAGTGAATAGCGGCAAGATCAGCGTGGATGGCTCCAGGCAAAAATTCGAAGCGATGATCAATCCCGCGGGATATGAGCAAACGCTCCGGTTAAGTTATTCGAAAAACCGGGTGCTGGGCCAACCGGGAACGGAAACCAAATACGATATCAGCCATCCGGAGAAATTTACGCTCAAGGAATTGATATTGGATGCAACCGGCGCGGTGCGTGCTAATCCGCTCGATGTGGTTAGCGATCCGGTCCCGATCAAGGATCAAGTCGATTTATTGAAAGATGTTGTTTACAACTATCAGGGCAGTAAGCACGAAGCGCCGATTGTGCAAGTAAAATGGGGAGAATTGCTGTTTTATGGACGGGTGGAAACCCTGAAACTGGATTACACCTTGTTCAAACCGAGTGGCGTGCCGCTCAGAGCCAAAGTCACATTGACATTTGTCGAATATCAAAGCAGTGAGGAAATTTCAAAAGAAGCTGCAACCGAGTCACCGGATTTAACCCATCTGATCGAAGTGAAAGCCGGTGACACCCTGCCGCTGCTGTGTTATCGGGTTTATCAGGACTGCGGTTATTATCCGCAAGTCGCCAAGATAAATAACCTGACAAATTTTCGTGATCTAAAGCCCGGGATGAAGCTTCAGTTCCCGCCATTAAGCTGAGGTTTACTATGGCAGATTCCCCTTTGACGGGTAGCACAGGCGTGGTTTCGGTAACCATCCAAAGTGACGGGGCTGCGATCGCAGACTCGGTTCAGATCGTATCCATTGAAATTTTTTACGCGGTCAATAAAATTCCGCACGCTAGGATCGTTTTGTTGGACGGCGATATGCCGAACAATGATTTTCCCGTGAGTAATGCCGACGATTTCAAACCCGGAGCGGAAATTACTATTAATGCCGGATACGCCAATCAGACCGACACAGTTTTTAAAGGCATCGTGATTAAGCATGGCATTAAAATGGACGGCGATAACTTCTCCCGCTTGATTGTGCAATGCAAGGATAAAGCGGTTGCCATGACGGTGGGGCGCAAGAATGCCAACTATGTCGATTCGAAAGACAGTGACATTCTCAGCAATATCATCGCATCCTATGGCGGACTGTCGTCCGATGTGGCGGCCACCAATACCAGCTTTAAGGAATTGGTGCAGTATTACTGTACGGATTGGGACTATGTGCTCGCCAGAGCCGAAGCTAATGGTTTGTTGGTGACGATCAATGAAGCCAATGTCAGTGTGAAAGCTCCGCAAGTGAGCGGTGAGCCGGTGTTGACGCTGACTTACGGGATCGATCTGATGGCATTCGGTGCGGACGTGGATGCCGCTGCCCAATATGAGGAAGTGAAAGGTGCCGTGTGGAATTTAACGGATCAAGCGGTACAAGTTTCACAAGCAGTTCCAAACAATCTGACCAGTCAAGGAAATCTGACAGGAAGCGAGCTGGCCGGCGTGATCGCGGCCAACAATTTTCGCTTGCAATCGCCGATACCGCTCGATGATTCGGCGCTAACCGATTGGGTCAAGGGACAGCAAGTAAAATCGGCTTTGGCGAGAATCCGCGGATATGCATCGTTTCAGGGCAGCGCCAAAGCCAAAGTCGGTGAACTGATCGAGTTAAAAGGTGTTGGTAACCGCTTTAACGGCAACGTATTGGTGACGGCGGTAAAACATGAGATCAAACAAGGCAACTGGGTCACGGAAATCGAATTTGGTCTGTCGCCGCTCTGGTTCACGGAACAGTATAAAACCGAAGCGCCGCTGGCGTCCGGATTGGTACCAGGGGTCAGCGGCTTGCAGATTGGCGTGGTGAAAAAGCTGGATGCCGATCCGGATGGGCAATACAAAGTTCAGGTATCGGTTCCGGTGATGCAATCGGATACCGAAGGCGTGTGGGCGCGGCTTGCGAATTTCTATGGATCGAATGGTTTTGGCGCTTTTTTTATTCCGGAAATCGGTGATGAAGTGGTGTTGGGTTATTTCAACGACGATCCATCGTATCCGGTGATTCTAGGGAGTATGTACAGCAGCAACCGCAAGCCGCCATACGAGTTAACCGCGGACAATTACATCAAGGCGGTGGTGACAAGAAGCAAACTCAAGCTGGAGTTTGACGATGAAAAGAAAATCATCACGCTGATCACTCCCGCCAATAACAAGGTCGTCATCAACGACGATCAGAAATCGATTCTGTTGCAAGACCAAAATTCCAACAAGATTGAACTGAATTCCAGCGGTATCGTGATCGACAGTCCAAAGGATATTAAGATCAGCGCCAAAGGTAAGATTACCATTGATGCCGTTGGCAATATCGAAGCAACGGCGCAAGCGGATATCAAGTGCCAAGGATTGAATGTCAATCATCAGGCAAATGTCGGTTTCAGCGCCAAAGGCAATGCCACTGCCGAATTGTCCGCCAGCGGACAAATCACGGTGAAAGGCGGCATTGTTATGATTAACTAGCATCATCCGGAAAAATTAACGATCGATACAGGAGTAGCAGAATCATGCCGCCAGCTGCCCGAATAACCGACATGCATACCTGTCCGATGCAGACCCCCGGCGTTCCGCCGATTCCTCACGTCGGTGGTCCGGTCAGCGGACCTTGTGTGCCGAATGTGTTGATTGGCAACCTCCCCGCTGCGGTCGTGGGCGATATGTGCGTGTGTGTCGGACCGCCCGATTCGATTGTGAAAGGCTCGGCAACCGTCTTGATTGGTAACAAGCCGGCGGCCCGGGTTGGTGATACCACCGCACATGGCGGTGCGATCGTAATTGGTTTTCCGACTGTGATGATCGGCGGTTAATATTGGGATTCCATTAGAAATGACGGTCGATAAATCCTTTCTCGGCACCGGTTGGGGGTTTCCGCCCGAGTTTCAGATCAATGGATCGGTGAAGCGTATCTCTGCTGAAGAGGATATCCGGGAAAGCCTATATATTTTATTATCGACCAATCCCGGAGAACGGGTGATGCAACCGACCTACGGTTGCGGTTTGAAAGCGCAGATTTTTGAAGAAATCAACGAGACCGCAGTGACGGTGATGATCGATCTGGTCAGGCGCGCTATCTTGTTTTTCGAGCCACGGGTTATCGTGGAATCGATCACCGTCGAATCGGATAATGCAAACGATATCTTGAATGGACTGATAAAAATTAACATCAGTTATATCGTGCGGGCAACCAATAATCGCCATAACATTGTTTATCCGTTTTATTTCACTGAAGGCACTAACGTTAAATTGTAATTTGTTCGGGTAAGCGGATGGAATTGCTGAGAGATTCAATAAATAATCAACTGCATATCAGCGACGGACGGAGTCAGCAGAACAGACTGTTGCCGGCGTTGCATGAGGGTTATTTTAATGTCTCGGAAGTGCACTTCCATTCATTGCTGGCGCTGTTGGTTGACTATGCGCAAGTGATGGATTTTTACACCCTGGAACACAAAATTGCCGGAACCTGGAAGCATTTTTTCTCAGCGGATGAAACCGTTGTCATTGCGACAATACTGGCAGTCGATTTGAAAAAATTGGCGGCGGGCAGTGCCGTCCTATCAACTCCGGCGGATCCGGATAACTCAATCATCAATACGCTGCAGTCTTTAGCCCGCACGGAAGTCAATCGGCATGTGATTGCAGCCTATACCTCGCTGCATTTGCTGGATCAATGGTTGCAGAAATTCGCAGCGCCCCATAACCGGGTTGGCACAGAGTTGCGCAAGATTCTGGAAAGTGTCATTACCGGGCTGAAGAAAGATATCGATGTTCTTTGGCAATATTTGGCCGTACATCTGGAGGATTGCAAACAGCAACAAGTTTTTTCCAGCGATTTAATTGCTTTGGTGTTATCTGCCGAAGAGAAATCGCGGATCCATCCTGGAACAAGCACTTTAGCGGCAGCCGATATTGCAACCATCCGATCCAGTCATTATGCATTTGTTAAAGCTATTGAAATGGTGCAAACCAATGCCGCCAAGCTGCTTTCATCCTCTTTGCGGAGCGGCGATCACGATCCTGCAGTGGGTTTATTGCTTGCTTTTTTGCAGCTATTTCAGAAACTGCAAAAAAAATTAAACCGGTTTACGCTGAATTATGTTGATTTTTACTATGATGAAGTGCTCAAGGCACAGCGGCGTGATTTTTCTCCGGATTTTGTTTATTTGGTAATCACGCCGAGTAAAAAGGACTCTAATGTCTTGATCCCGAAGGGAACCGAATTTCTTGCGAGATTGGATGAAGAAAATCTGAATATCGTCTACACCGCTACGGCGGATGTCGCGATTAACGATGCAGCCGTTCACTCAATCTATACCCTTTTCTTTAAAAGAGATCCGATGAATTTTCCAGAAAATAATTTACTGGAAAAAATCGAATTGGATGATCGATTCCATGAATCCGGGAGACAATTGGCAACCGGGTGCTGGCTGCGCGAGGTTCCAGTGTTGCCGGGGGCGAATGTTGATCAGGAAGATATACTGTCCTATCCATTATTCGGCGCACCTCGAGAAGGAGAGGAGAATGCGCTGGTGCAGCAAGCGGATATCGGTTTTGCATTCGCCAGCAAGGTGTTGCTGCTGAAAGAAGGTCGGCGGACGGTAACGATTGAGATTTGCTTCAGGGATAACGGACCGACTTTTAAACAATGGCTTCAAAAATTAGCAGGAGCCATGCTTTCCGGTGATCATCCCGCTATGACGCTAACGCCTATTCAAGAGCAGCAAGCTTTTTTTAAAGCGTTTAAGGATGTTTTTGTAATCAGCTTATCCACGCAAAGCGGGTGGCAGGAAGTAGCGGAATATTTACCATCCTATCCAGGAACCGGCCCGCAGCAACACGCCAATAGTTTGCGCGTTACCCTGGCGCTGCCGGAAAGTTTTCCCGCAATTATCGCGGTGAATCGGGATGTGCACGGAACCGATTTCGGAAGCGAGCTGCCGGTCATCCGGTTTTTATTGAATCCCCGGAGTTATTTGTATCCTTACGGGATTTTTTCCAGGTTGGAAATAGCTTCGGTTGAGATAAACGTCGAAGTAGAGGGCTGCAGAACACTGCAGCTCTACAATAATATTGGGCAATTATCGCCGTTGACCCCCTTCACACCTTTCGGCCCGATCCCGGAAGTAGGTTCGTATTTGATCGTGGGGTGCCCGGAAACGGCCGGTAAACACTTATCCGACTTTAATGTCATCCTGCAATGGGGAGGCATTCCCGCTGCGCTTGGCGGATTTAGGTCCCATTATCAAGGCTATGAGTTAGCCGGTAATACCGATTTCCTGGTGAGTGCCACAGTTCTGGCCAATGGCAAATGGTTGCCTGAAAATACCGGACCGGCTAACGTCAGTTCGCTTTTTGAAATGAATACCGGCCTGGACGGCGGCAGCGTAGTCAATGAGTATCGCCAGCTGTCTTGTGGCGCCATTATTTCCAATTGGAGTCCTCTTGAATACCGCGGCTCCGGGATTCACTATAATTATTCGCCATCCGCCAATAAAGGTTTTTTCAAATTTACACTCATCGCTCCGGCGCAGGCTTTTGGACATCGAGAGTATCCGCAGGTATTGACGGAGGTGTTGACGTTTAATGCGAAACAGAAACATAACCAGTCACTGAGAAAAATGCCGAATCCGCCTTACACGCCGATGATCCTATCGATATTTGCAAACTATAAGGCGGTCTCGAAAATCCTTGTGGGCAGGGATGAAGCGAACTGTATACCCGCCATGCAAGAAAAAATCATTCATTTGCATCCGTTGGGTTGGAATAATGCAATGGTTAACCCGGATCGCCGCATTTTTTTATTACCGCATTATGCCTACTCAGGTAATTTATTGATCGGTTTGCGAGGATTGATGAATGGTGGCGTGATTACACTGTATTTTCATTTGCGCGAGAATTCCTTGCCGATTAAAGATGACTATCTGAAAGAGTTACGGTGGTTTTATATGGCCCACGACCAATGGCTGCCATTAACTGCAAGAGAGATATTGTCAGACTCCACTCAAAGGTTCATGAAGTCAGGAATCGTCACTTTGAATATTCCGATGGATATTACGCAGGAAAACACAGTGCTGCCAGCCGGGGTATCCTGGTTGCGAGTGTCAGCCGAACACGAGCTGGAAAATTTTTGCAGCGTATATTCAATCCATGCGCAGGCGTTAAAAGCCGGCAGACGGCGGGATCACGGTTCTCAAAGTAATTTGATCCGGCTGCCTCCCGGTTCGGTGACGCGTGCCCGCAAAACAATTCCCGGTATCGGGAGCATCCAACAAGTTCAGGCATCGTTCGGCGGCGGAATGCTCGAAGACCGGAGCCAGTTGCGCGTGCGGCTCAGCGAACGCCTGAAACATAAACAGCGTGCATTACTGCCGGCGGACTATGAATTGCTGATACTGGAAAAATTCCCGCAAATCTACAAGGTAAAATGCTTTCCCAACATGACCCCCGATTTTGTGGCCACGCAGCGATTTTCTCCTGGTCAATTGATGTTAGTCGCGGTACCTTATCTGTCGCATGATGAGATTACGATGCAACGGCCGTTCTTGAGCGGTCATTTGATCAATGAAATACAAGATTACATCTGTAAGCTAACTTCGCCATTTGTCGCGATTCATGTTTGTAATCCGGTTTATGAAGTGATCCAGATCCGGTGTACGGTCAAGCTGAAAAACCCGCTCTTGGCTGGCCAGCATCTGAGTCAATTGAATACCGAAATTTCGGATTTTCTGTCGCCATGGAATGAATCCGTAGGAAATACCAGTCATTTTGGCTGGTGTGTCAGCAAGCACGATATCGAATCTTATATTCAGAATATGAATTACATTGATCGTGTCACCAACTTGTCAATCTTACGCATCGCACCCAAAGGCGAAGGTTTTTTTGAACTGTTCGATAGCGCGGCGCAAACGGCGGATAGCACGGAATCCGGGGATATCGTTCCAATTTATCCCTGGAGTATCGTGGCGCCCATTAAGCAACATTTCATCGAGATGGATGACCGCTATGATTTGATCGAACCGGAAATAACCGGGATTGGGGAGTTGGAGATTGGCAGTACTTTTATTATTTCTGATGAAAAATGGCGCGAAAAGATAGAAAAACACTAGAAGCCAAATTCAAGAATGGAAGAATGCCGTCGGAAGTCGCATTTGCCGATCTCATTGATTCAACCTTGAATCTGATTGACGATGGGTTCGAAAAAACTGTCGAAGATGGGCTCAAGGTCGCGCAATTGGGTGATGGAAAACTGATGAGTTTCTATCAAAATATGTCGACGCTCAGCGCTATGTGGTTTGTCGGAATTGATAAAGCAACTGCGAATTTAAGCTTTGGCAATCCTGAAAATCCCCATGTCTTGACTTTGCGCAGCATCGGCGCTGCGAATTCCGGATCCGCAAATGCCGCTAAAATGGGGGTAGGCATTAATACCGCGACCCCCCGTTTTGAATTGGATGTCGCCGGAACGATCGCGTCTCATGGCCGTGTGGGTCAGCGCGGAGAATTTGCCGTACCCGCTGACGGTAATTGGCACGATATTACCGAAATGTTGACGGGCTGCCAGGCGTTTGAAGTGGTTGCCGGTGTCGGCGGTAAGGATGCCGACGGCAAGTTTGCGCTAATGCACGCGTTTGCCCTGAATACCTACAATACCAAGGGGCATATCACTTATCACCAGTCCCATTACGGTGCAAAATGTAATCGCCTCGAATTGCGCTGGCAGAATGGCGAAAATGTCGAAAACTTCGAATATAAGCTGCAAATGCGCGTCGAAGCCGCATACGGAGATAATATCTGGGTCAACTATCATATGTCCCGGCTTTGGCATGACCCACTGATGTACGAGAGCGAAAAGCAACCCGAATCGGTTTATCCGCAGGTTATACGTAAGCGGCAACAGGCAACGGACAAATAAAATGGCCGAGCGCACGTTCACTATCAGTTTGAATCTGGAAGAAGGTAATGTGCTATTGGAGGCGCTTGCGGAATGTCCGTTTAAATCAGTTTTTGAGTTGATCGGCAAATTGAATCAGCAGGCCAATCAATTGTTTGTCCCCGGTACTTCTCCGCAGGAGCGGCGGCAGTTCATTTTTACCGAAGCCGAACTTTCGTGTTCTCTCAAAGCTTTGGAAAACATGCCTTATCATCGCGTCCACAAGCTGCTGGAAGATTTGAATGGACAGATCGGGGGGCAACGGAATAATCAGCATTCAACCGTAGTTACAACCGGCTATGTCAACATCTGATCAAATACCACGGATTAGGATTGATCCGGATGGGCTTGATTTTGATACATTAAGAAAAGAAGCCTTCGATAAGGTTCAGGATCTCAGCGGAGAGATCTGGACCGACTACAATACCCACGATCCAGGCGTTACCATCTTAGAACATCTTTGCTATGGTTTGACGGATCTCTCTTACCGAACCGGATTTGAAGTTCCGGACTACTTGGCCGGTCAGGACCATAAAATCGATTACCGCCAGCATGCATTATTTTCGCCTGAGGAAGTGTTTCCTAGTGCAGCCACCACAGAAATCGACTATCAAAAAGTATTATACGATGCGATCCCCGAGATTGATTATGTTTGGCTGGAGCCTTATACCTCCGGCGAAGCCCTTGCCCCGAAGGGACTCTATTCGGTTTTCGTGAAACTGGATGAAGCGCAACTGCAAAGTGGTATCGACAAACCGGGACCGGAAGATGGCCGGTTAAGAGAATTTTCGACGGAACTCGAGTCGATCAGCCGGACCTCGGACCAGGTACGCAACCAACTGGATCAGCTCGGTGATAGTTTGGATCGCTGGCTGGAAACTTTGCAAAGAGGGCGGGATGCGGTGAGCGATCTCGCCCAGATAGATCCGGCGTCCGCGCAATTCGTCAACCGACTGAACGATATATTGCGTCAGCTCGATCGCACCTTGTCCGCTATCGATAGCATTTGGAGCCGGATCAACAGTCTTTGGTCGGTTATGGCTGATTCTATAACCGGTTCCGATTTGACTGACCGTTTCCAAGAGATTCTGATGAAAATGAATGCAGTATTCGGTTATACCAAACTGCACGAAGCGCTGCAGCATGCTTTAGCGTTTTTTCATCCGCACCGTGAATGCGAGCCTATGGACATTGACCGGCTGGCAACTCTGATTATTCCGCTGTCGAAGTTCGAGCGCGCATTGATCAAGCTGGATCAATTGCTGCTAGAAATCGGGGATGGCTTATTCACGCAAATTGAGTTACCGGATAATGCCATCACAGCGTCTGACGAAGCAGCGATTAAACAAAAAATTCGAACGGTTTTTTTGCAGCATCGCAATCTCTGCGAAGATATTCACCATATCGAAATCATTCACACCATGCCTTTTTTTCTGGCGGGAGAAGTGGAGATTCAACCGTCATACAGCCGGGCTAAGATTTATGCCGAGATTTTTCTCAAATGTGCACATTGCATTTCATCCGGAATCCAGATTGATCGCTATGAATCGGTTTTCGAAAAATTGGGCGATTACGAGCAGATTTTTTGCGGCCCTTTGACAAGTCATGGACATATTAACGATCGTTGCTTTGAGGGATCGCAGCAAGTTCTGGGTGTGATTGATCTAATTACCCTGGTGAATCAAATCGAAGGGGTCGTTCAAGTCCGGGAATTGTATTTGCTGGATCGGGACAATAAAAAGCACACCAGCATTTCCTATGATTCTTCCCGCTACGTTTTTCCGGATTTATGTTTTCCAAAATCGGGCAATCCGAAGCAAGTGTTGAAACTGGTTTTTGCGCAAACCGCCAGTCAACGGCAAACGGCTCGAAGTACTCCGGGTTTTGGATCTTTCGACGGCGCTCCGGATGCCGAATTACTCGAAGAAGCCCGGCTGGAGCTTCGCAAGTTGGTTTTTGAATACTACGCCTTCAGGAACAACCGCGTTTCGTATCCGCAATTGATCCCGCTGCCCAAAGGCCAGCGCCGGCCCTTGCAAGACTATTATTCAATCCAGCATCACTTTCCAGCTATTTATGGAATTAACCGCTATGGTGTTCCGCAATCCAAACCTCTCGAAGTCAAAGCGCGGGCGAAGCAGCTAAAAGCCTATTTGTTTCCCTTCGAGCAGCTTATGGCGGATTATTTGCAGAATCTGCAAGAGCTTCCAAGTTTATTTTCACTGGATCCTGAGCTTGAGCAATCTTATTTTTCTCAATTTCTGGACGATCAAAATATTCCCGGTATCGAGCAGCTCTATGCGGGCGGCCAAACGAGCAGCCGGACTTTATTATCCGGCATTTTGCGGCACTACGATGCTTATGCCGAACGGAGAAACCGGCTGCTGGATACATTACTGGCAATGCATGGCGAAGAATATCCGCAAAAGCTATTGCTGCAATTCGACTGTTATTGGCGGGAGAATCCGGAAAACTGGATTATTAATAATAAAATCAATTTCTTGAGATGTGTCCGGGAAATTACACGCGACCGCGCGCTTGGTTACAATTATTTAAAACCGGCGATACGGACCGCCGGGCAGGCGGTTACTGAAAATATCGCGGGGGTTCATCTGCGCATCAATGTGCTCTTGGGGTTGACGCAATATCGCAGCATGCCCTCAATTACAGAAGTTTTACTGGCGAGAAACTGCCGTCTGATTCCTGATCGGATGCTGGCGCAATCGGTCAATTTTCTCTCCGAAGAGATGGAACTATCAGCGGAATCAATCTTCTTCGAGGCAGAAAAATTCGCCGGACTCTCGACTCCTGCAGTGTTGCCGCCGCTGGGCTACAGCATTTTTAAAGCCGGAACCGAGTTACGTAATTATCGGTTGGTCAATTCGAGCGCTCAAACCGTGGTATGCCTAAAAACCGGGCAATCTGCGCGACTTTGGCCTTTGGAGACAAAAGCCAGCCGGGATGAGGCGATCCGCTATGCTTATGAGCTGTGTCATGCGCTTACACAACTCAATATCGCTTGCGAAGGCTTTCATTTGATAGAGCATGTATTACTCCGGCCCCGAGGCGCAGAACAATCCGGCGTTATCCTCGATTCCGGTTCTTTTTTTGATTTCCGGGTCAGTGTGATTTTTCCCTCGTGGACAGCGCGTTTCTCAAATCCGGCGTTCAGGAAGTTTGCAGAAGAAACCGTGCGTTACAATCTTCCGGCGCATGTATTTCCGGAGTTTTACTGGCTGGATTTTGTTTATATGCGAGATTTCGAGCAGCGTTACCGGATATGGCTGGATTGCATGCGACAAGCCGATCCGGATCAGCCGAGCCTCGAGCAGCTCAACAATGCATCTAAAAGACTCATTACTTTCCTTATGAAAAATAGAAAGGAAAATAGCCATGCGTGCTGGATTTAGTGAAGAATCAGCGGCACATTGCATTGAAGAGCTGATTTTTGATTGTTCTTTCGATTCCATGGCCATCGCGCAGACGTTCGAAACGGATATGAATGGCTGGTTAACAACCCAATTATTGCCAGTCATCGATAGTGTTTTTCGCGAATTTGACGAAACCGGCGTGGTATGGCGTATGGATCAGCTGGAGCTCGATCTGGGCGATATTCCCGAAGACAATTTTTACGATGTACTGGTGCAGCGGCTACGTGAGAAGCTGAGCGAGCGTTTACACGCACAACAAAATAAAACACCCGGTACCGGACTGAAAACTGCAGTCTTGCCGTCAGCACGGCGTATCACTCAGTTGCAGTCGGATCTGGAGCAATTGCGGGATTTTTTGTTAACCGGGACTTTGCCCTGGCATATCGATGCTAAGAATCAGCAAGCCCATGAAGCCATGCTTCAACGCGTGTTGCAGTCTGAAAATGCCGGGGAGCTATTGATTACTCTGTTGAGACGTTTGCCGGCAGACGAACGGGCGATCTCGGTGAGACGTTTGATCTCGCAATTTCCCCAGCAGCATTTGGAAAATTTGCTTTTCCACATGACCCCGGCGCATGCTGCCATGCTCGCAGATTTTATGAGGGTTTACCGGCAAGCGCTGATTGAACACGCTGATCTACAAACCTCGCACGCTGAAAAATCGATCGCTGCATGGACTCATTTGTTCGAATTTTTACTGTCAACCAATCAGCTGCCCGATCACCCAACAGCGCTATTGCGCCAATTAATCGATCAAAATGCGATCAATAGGCCGTGGCAAAAACCGCATCAGTTAGTGAGACAATTGATAGAAACGGCGGCGCAATGGAAAAAATCCGGAAAGATTGATGATGTTTTGTGTGAGGCTTTGCAAGCACTTTATACAGAATTTTTCGGGCGGAAGCCTGTTGCGATACTTCCGGGTAACGCCGCAGCTCGTAGACGGTCAGCGAGGCGTGCGCTTATTGAGCGAGAGACACCGGCGGCGCGGGTCATAGCCG
>LWDH01000004.1 GCA_002083395.1 Proteobacteria bacterium SG_bin4
CTAAACCCGCTTTAACTTCCTAAGACCCAAAATAAAAAAGAGCGAGTAAGAATAAATGGCAACTGATAATAAGGACAGCAGATACCATGCTCTATCACTCCGGCAAATTGCCGGATGGGAAATTCCATCTGTCGACAATTCCAACTCGGAGATTAGAGCCAAAGTACCTTCTCTACAGCGTGGCTTGGTGTGGGAGCCACAACAGATTGAACTGCTATGGGATTCATTGATGCAGGGTTTTCCTATCGGCTCACTGGTTTTATCAGCAAAAAATAGTGAGCAGAAAGACAAATCCAGTAACTTTTCTGCTATTGCTAATCAGAAACCCGTAACCCATCACATCCTCGATGGACAGCAGCGATGCTATGCCATTGCCTTGGGGTTTCACGATCTTTGGCACGACAATGATCAGGCAATTTTGTGGCTTGATCTTAAGCCGGGGAATCGGCTACAAAATAGCATCAGGCAATATTTATTCCGTGTCACAACGAAATCTCATCCTTGGGGCTTCGGTCACGATAATCAATCAAGTCGGCTTTCTGCGGGAAACATTCGAGAATCTCTTGGAGCGCACACAGAAAGGCCGTTACCCAAGGAATTAAGACCCTTTGATGCTGGGTTACCGGTGCCAGTATTTTTACTCTTCAAGCATTTCAATATGGGCACGGAAAAGTTGAATTGGGATGCTTTTTCAGAAGACCTAGCTGAATTAATTCCAAATTCCGCTGGGATAACTTATGACGACTCTATTGATCGAGAAAATATCGAGGGAGGCTTAAGTTTGGCCGAAAAAGCAATAATTATTGCTCTGCAAGTCCCGGCTAAGGTAAAGAAAATTGAGAACATCGAGCAAATCTTTCAACGCCTAAATCGGCAAGGTACTCCGCTAGATAACGAAGAATTGACATATTCCATGATCAAAGCCTATTGGCCGGATGTGGAAGAGTGTTTGGAATCCCTGGATAGCCTTCGCCACACAACCGAGCCTCGGCTTATAAATATGGCTATTCGTGTTGCACTGACTGGTCAAGATGGCAAAATGCACACCGAACTCACTGTGGATAGGATTCGCAATATATTTCGTCCAAGTGATAGTAAAGTACGGAAAAAAGAGGATATTGATGACGCCAATAAGGCTATTGCCATTAAGGAGTACTTTCAAGATAAACTTAAATTAGCATTGCAGTGGATTGACGATCACTTCCTTTTCCATGAAAAGAATCGTCCATATGGACTTCCAGCCTATCTCAGAAGCAGTTTAGCGTGGAATTCACGTGATGTCTTCGCTTGGTTGATGGTTGTTGCTAAACGACATGATTACAAACCAGTCACCAATGAGCAGTTGCTTAAGAAAATCATCGGTCTTGCTTTGTCAATTCATTGGTTTGGTTCGGACAAAACTAAAGCGGTAGAGAAATTGCTACTAGAAAAAGATCTTGGCTCTGAAAATGTAAAACTATCGAATTTAAAAAATGATAAAGGTGAGTCTCTCATTTTCTCCCCGATTGATAAAGTTGAACTGGAAGAAATCTTGTCACTATCCAAAGATAGTACTAAAAAATCTCTGTCAGATTGGAAGAGTTTTTGGCATGCGATTGTGGAAGCTGATGATCAAAATCAGCCGCGAAAAGAAAAAGATAAGGAGGATAGAAGTAAAAAATATGGGCAATTTATGGAACGTTTGCGAAATAACCGTGAATTGCTTGTTTATGTACAGCGATCCTATTTTGCATCTAAGTTCAGGGATTTTGATCCATCGAACCGTTTGATGTGGAAGGGACATAACCGTCCATGGGATTACGATCATATCTTGCCATCAAATAAACTAAACGCTAGCGGTCGAGGCGGGAATGCAGGTGATTTTCATGATGTATGCAAAGTATGGCAACAATCCATTGGAAATCTAATAGCAGTCGATTTTACTTTTAACCGTGGAGAGCAGGATAACACCTCATCAAAAAAATATAACTCAGAAAGAGCGAGCGAGCTTAATGGCGTGCTGGATTGTATCGATGCCTATGATATTGAACTGGAAGATACTGCGAATTTTGAAAAATCAATAGCATTCGTAGTAGCAGCGAGGAATCGTTTAATTGAATTGTACAGACGTTGGTATGATTCATTGGATGTTGGTAATTATAAATAAGAGTTTGATATTCTGATCTTCCCTGTTTAAACATTAAACCAGAATTTATCATATCGCCATTCTTGCAAGGCAATCAGGGCATTTCTCAGCGTAGAGTTTGCACTGGGTGGCGTGATTTCGCCAATACTGGCTTTTGCCACGAGTATAACCGGTATCGTATTTATCCAGTTCCTACAGCTTTTTGCTCATTCGTCGTTATGGATAAATTATCACGGCATTGTCATCACGTGTCAGTAAATGCATTAACTTGGGATGAATAAAGAGCTTTTCGCGCCCCACGACTCTTTCCTCCAGCACACCGATTTCCACCAGTTGTTTGAGATAGCGCGAAGCGGCTTGGCGTCCGGCGATGTTTTTTTCAACCAGGTTCTGAATCCGGCAGTAAGGCAGATCAAAGATCAGATCGATCAGCTCGCGGCTGTAGATTTTCGGTGCTTTCTGTTTCACATATTCAATTGTCAATCCTGAGAGGGTGCGGATTACGGCAATCTTGGCAGTGGTCCAGCGCGCTGTGTCTTCGATGCCGCGCAGCAAGAAGACAATCCACGGTTCCCATGCTTGGTTTCGCGTGACATCGAGCAGCAGGTGGTAATATTCGGTTTTGTTCTTGATGATGTAGCGGCTGAGGCAAAGAATCGGCAGCGTCAATAAATCTTCCTGGATCAGAAATAGACTATTCAGCACGCGACCGGTGCGGCCATTGCCATCGGTGAACGGATGAATCGCCTCGAATTGATAATGCCCGGCCGCCATGCGGATTAGCGGATCGATTTCACGTGTTTCGTGCAGATAGCGCTCCCAGTTGGCCAATTTGGCGCGCAGCAGGTCTTCCCCGGCGGGCGGTGTATAAATCACTTCACCAGTGGCTTGATTGGCCAGTGCCGTTCCGGGCACGCGCCGCACCTGCATGTCCATGCCCTTGATGCGGGTGCATACTTGTTCCGCGGTGCGGGTGTTCAGCGGGTGCTGCTTTAATGCCTGAAACCCTTCCAGCAGCGCGCTGCTATAGCGCAGGGCTTCGCGCGTGGCCGGATCGGCATACTCGTTTGCGCTTTGAAACTGAAACAGCCGGTCTGTGGTGGTGACGATGTTCTCGATTTCCGAACTGGCTTGGGCTTCAAGCAGCGGCAGAGTATTGATCAGAACACCTTGATTGGGAATGAGTTCGGCAGCTTGCTTGAGTTCCGCCAATGCGGCCCGGGCAGCGATGCATTGTTTGAGCACCGTGCGCGTTTCCAGCTCGGCTGCGGGAGGTAAAAGCGGAAGATCATTGTAAGGTTGATCCGAACGCCAAGCTGTCATGGTTTAATTTCTACATTTTTGCGACACATTGTAAGTTTATGTCGTTCGCAGCGACAGGTCAATGAAATATGTCGCAAATTTCCGGTTTTTGCGACATATCGATCAGACGTTGAAGCGGAAGTGCATCACATCGCCATCCTTGACGATATACTCCTTGCCTTCGAGGCGCATTTTTCCGGCTTCTTTGGCGCCTTGTTCGCCGTTGTAGGTGATGAAGTCGTCGTAGCTGATGACTTCGGCGCGGATGAAGCCTTTTTCAAAATCGGTGTGGATGACGCCGGCGGCTTGCGGGGCGGTGTCGCCTTTGTGGATGGTCCAGGCGCGGACTTCTTTGACGCCGGCGGTGAAGTAGGTTTGCAGCCCGAGCAGGTCGTAACCGGCGCGCACGAGGCGGTTGAGACCGGGTTCTTCGAGGTTGAGGTCGGCTAGAAAGACTTTTTTGTCTTCGTCGGACAATTCCGCGATTTCCGCTTCGAGCGCGGCGCAGATGGCGACGACGGGCGCGCCTTCCTTGGCGGCGTATTCTTGCATGCGGGCGAGCAGCGGGTTGTTTTCAAAGCCCTGATCGTCGACATTGGCGACGTAAATCGCCGGTTTGGCGGTCAATAAACACAGCGGTTGCAGCAGATGCTTTTGTTCTTTGTCCAGATCGAGCGTTCTGGCGGGTTTGCCTTCGTTCAGGTGCGTTTGCACTTTTTCCAGCAAGGCGCACAACTTGATCGCGTCTTTGTTACCGGATTTGGCGACTTTGGATTCGCGCAGCAGCGTTTTTTCCACCGTGGCGAGGTCGGCCAGCGCCAGCTCGGTTTGAATGACTTCGATATCGGAGATCGGATCGACTTTACCGGCGACGTGCACGACGTTGTCATCGGCGAAGCAGCGTACCATGTTGACGATGCCGTCAGTTTCGCGGATGTTGGCGAGGAATTTGTTACCCAGTCCTTCGCCTTTGGACGCGCCCGCGACCAGTCCGGCGATATCGACGAATTCGACGATAGCCGGTTGCACCTTTTGCGGCTTGACGATATCGCTGAGTTTTTGCAGGCGCGGATCCGGCACTTCGACGATGCCGACATTCGGATCGATGGTGCAGAACGGATAATTTTCCGCGGCGATGCCCGCTTTGGTCAACGCATTAAACAAGGTGGATTTGCCGACATTGGGCAGGCCTACGATTCCACATTTCAGACTCATGACCGGTTTCTCATTAAAAAGGGTTAAATAACAAAATTATGATGGCGCTTATGCTTTGGTGTGCAGCTTCAGCATCGCGGCTTCGCACGCGCCTTGCGCGATGAGCGGCCAGACTTCCAGGCTGCGGGCGATGGCTTCGTCGATCAGCGGCGCTTCTTCTTTTCTCGGCGGATGCAGAACATATCCAACCACCGCATTGCGGTCGCCCGGATGACCGATGCCGATCCTCAGCCGCCAAAAATCCTGGGTGCCCAATTTGGCTGCGATGTCCTTAAGACCGTTATGTCCGCCCAAACCGCCGCCTTTTTTCAGCTTGGCAACGCCGGGCTGCAGATCCAGTTCGTCATGCACCACGACGATTTCGTCCGGCAAGATTTTATAAAACTGGCACAGCGCGGCAACCGATTGACCGCTGCGGTTCATGAACGTTTGCGGTTCCAGCAGCCACACGTCGAGGTCTTTTTGGCGAACTTGCGCGCACAAGCCGTGAAAGCGTGTTTCCAGCTTGAGCGATACTTGCAGCATGCGGGCGAGCTGGTCGATCCAATCGAAACCAGCGTTATGACGGGTTCCGTCGTATTCCCTGCCCGGATTACCCAATCCAACGATTAATTTCATGGCAACCATTGATTTGACTGAGACCAATACCCATAAAAGAAAAATCTGCTGGTTTGATGATCAACGCCAGCAGATTTTCCCAATTTTCGGTACAACGCGTGATTATTTTCCGATACCGCTTATTTCTTCTCGCCGCCTTCAGCCGTAGCCGCGGCTTCTTCAGAGAGCGCCGAGCGCGGAATCACGATCGTTACCACCGGCAAGTTTTCGCCTTTGGTTAACGATACGGTTTCAACGCCTTTAGGCAGCACCAAATCGCTCAAGTGCAGCGTGTGGCCAGCGGTCAGCTCGGCCAAATCCACCGAAATGAATTCCGGTAAGTCCCCTGGCAAGCAGCTGATATCCACTTCGGTCAGAATATGCGACACGATACCGCCGGAGGTTTTCACACCGGGTGCAATTTCTGCATTGATGAAGTGCAATGGCACCTTCATATGAATTTTCTTATTCTTGTCGACGCGCTGAAAATCCACATGCAGCACTTGCTGTTTGAAGGGGTGCATTTGGATGTCGCGCAACAGGACTTGTTCTTTCTTACCGTCAACGCTGAGCGTCAGGATTGAAGCATGAAAAGCTTCAAGTTTGAGATTGTAAAACAAATCCTTATGATTCATTTCGATTGCTTGCGCTGGGGCTTCGCCACCGTATATAACCGCCGGGACGACGCCGCTGCGACGCAGGCGGCGGCTCGCACCCTTTCCCTGCACTGTGCGCTTGTCGGCGCTGATTTCAATTTTCATTGTATGACTCCTGAGTGATGGTTTGTTCGCGACCAAACAAACCGGTTAATAAAACGATAATGGCTATTCCATGAATAGCGAACTTAATGAACTTTCATTGCTGATCCGCAGCATCGTCTCCGCCAGCAAGCTGGCGATGCTTAACTGGCAAATGCGGTCACACGCCATCGCATCCGCGCGCAGCGGAATGGTATCGGTGACGACCAGCTTGTCCAATGCGGAGTTTTGAATCCGATCCACGGCATTGCCGGATAAAACCGCATGGGTGGAATACGCGATGACCGATTTCGCGCCGTGTTCTTTCAAGGCGTTGGCTGCTTGACAGAGCGTATTGGCGGTATCCACCATGTCGTCAATGATCACGCAGGTGCGATCTTTGACTTCGCCGATGATGTTCATGACTTTTGCTTCATTCGGCTTGGGACGGCGCTTGTCGATGATGGCCAGATCGCATTCCAAGCGCTTGGCCAAGTGCCGCGCCCGAACCACACCGCCAACGTCGGGCGATACCACGATCAGATTCTGGTAATTGTGTTTCCAGATGTCGCCCAGTAAAATCGGCATGCCATAGATATTGTCGACCGGCATATCGAAGAAACCCTGAATCTGATCCGAATGTAAATCCATCGTCAGCAAGCGGTCGATGCCCACCGTTGTGAGCATATTGGCGACGACTTTTGCGGTAATCGGCACACGGGCGGAGCGCGGTCTGCGATCCTGGCGTGCGTATCCGAAATAGGGAATGGCAGCGGTAATGCGGCTCGCCGATGCGCGTTTCAGGGCATCCACCATCACCAGTATTTCCATCAGGCTGTCGTTGGTGGGTGCGCAAGTCGATTGCAGCACGAACACATCTTTGCCGCGCACGTTTTCGAGTATTTCAACCATGACTTCACCGTCACTGAAACGCCCGACGGTGGCGCGCCCCAGATGGATATTGAGATGCTTGACAGCATCTTCCGCCAATTTAGGATTGGCGGTGCCGGTAAAAACCATCAAACTGTCATAGGCCATATTATTTTTCTGCAATAATCAGTTTGAAAAATAGTAAAGGTTTTCCACTTAACCCGAATTTTTCTCAATAAAAAGAAGCTGGCAGGGGAGGTAGGGATCGAACCTACGAATGCCGGAATCAAAATCCGGTGCCTTACCACTTGGCGACTCCCCTAAATCTTTGATTCAATGATTTTATGAATCGGATGGTAATCTAACCCTTTTGCTACAAACCCTTTGATATCCTTTGGAATTTTTTCCAATGCGGCTTGTGCTGCCGGCTCTGAAGCAAATTCTGCAAAAACGCACGCTCCCGAACCGCTCATGGCCGCTATTGTAGTATTTTCCAGTTTCTTTAGCCACTCCAAACATCGAGCGACTTCAGGGTATAAGCGGCAAACGACCGATTCCAAATCGTTATGTCCTTGCCAGACGGAAAAGGGCGGTATTTTGATCGGTATTGTGTTTCGTGTCAATTCCTTACTGGTAAAAATCTCTGCGGTCGATACATGCACTGGCGGTACCAGTATCAGATACCAGGCCGGCGGCAGTTCGATCGCGGACAGCTTCTCGCCGACACCTTCGGCAAACGCGTTTTGACCGAAAATAAACACTGGAACGTCGGCGCCCAATTGCAATCCCAGTTCGAGCAAGCGTGCCTGGCTCACATGGGCTTGCCATAAATGGTTCAGCGCCAGCAAGGTGGTTGCTGCATCCGAGCTGCCGCCGCCGAGACCGCCGCCCATTGGGATTTGTTTGTGCAAAAAGATATCGACTCCGGCCGTGACAGCGGCTTCACGCTGCAATAACGTGGCGGCGCGAACGCATAAATCCTTGTCTTCGGGCACGCCCGGAATCGGGGTATGCAGTTTGATAACACCATCGGACCGCAACCGGAAACTCAGTTGATCCGAATAATCAATCAGGCGGAACACGGTTTGCAACAGATGATAACCGTCCGGTCTGCGGCCGGTCACGTGTAAAAAAAGATTCAGTTTTGCCGGAGCGGGAAAGGTATGCATAGGCGGGTTAGTTGACTTTCCAGTTATCAACAATCAAGCGGATTTTCAGCTTCTGATTTTCGAAGAACAAGTGGATGTTTTTTGGTAATGGCGCCGAACTGAACGAGGTTTGGGTAAAACTGTTGTAATGAATGTGCCAACCGTCTTGCCGGATTGCGAGCAACTGATTTTGCCGGTCCAGATCTTTTTCAGCGGCGGTCAGCGGTGAATGCATTCCCTGAATCCAGTATTTCAAGCCATCGAGCGGCAATCGCCAACCGAGAATCTGTTCCGTCAAAGCCTCTGTATCGTTGGCATAGTAACCTTCCATTTTGGAGGTAATCAAACGAACCCCTTCTTCGTCTTTGGTGATTTCCGCCACTGCCTGACCTAACGGTGCAAATAGCAGAATAACGTCATTGGTGGTTTGATGTTCCCAGCGGAAACTGCCGGAAAAACTTTGTTTCTCATCTTGAATGGCAATGCGGCCTAAGATATTAAAATCGTAGGCTGGAGTTTTCTGTGCGGAGGTCGCGGGATCGAATAATACGGTGGTTGCAACCGTGTCGGTTTGTGTGACCGTCGGGATGGTTTTACACCCGTGCAGCAGAATTATCAGGCAGCCGATCAAAATTCCCGGAAGAACGTTCCGCTGGTTAATTCGAAGCCGCATCGCAGGCCGTTTGAATTTTCTCAATCATTGCAACGATCATCAATTCCGCTTCATCAGGCAGCGCTCGCTAAGCGGGAGACGCTAACTATTGGCGGTTCTGTTGGTTTGTTGATAATCCGGCAGAACAATATTCAGTTCCAATGTTTCCTGATTTTCGTCCTGTTCAAAATTAATGGAAATGGCATCCTGATCGACATTCACGTATTTCCGCACAACTTCAAGCAATTCCTTTTGCAATTGCGGCAAATAAGAGGGCTGATTGCGGTATTTGCGCTCATGCGCAACGAGAATTTGCAGTCTTTCCTTGGCCAGCGGCGCAGTTTTGGGTTTGGAAGATCTGAAATAGTCAAGTAAGCTCATTTTCTTCCTCCAAAAAGTCGCTTGAGAAACCCTTGTTTGCCATCGATAAACCGATGCGGAAGTTTCTCTCCAAGATATCGCGCCACGACATCGGCGTAGGCCTGACCGGCTTCGCTTTTTTCATCCAGTATGACCGGCATCCCGGCATTGGATGCGGATAAGACTGATTTTGACTCGGGGATAATGCCCAATAATTCCAAGGACAAGATTTCCTGCACGTCCTCCAGGCTTAGCATTTCTCCCAATCTGACCCTATCCGGATCGTAGCGGGTCAGCAATAAATATTCCTTGATCGGCTCTTCATTTCTCTCAGCCCGGCGTGATTTACTGGAAAGAATACCGAGCATGCGGTCGGAATCCCGCACCGATGAAATTTCAGGGTTGGTCACGACAAAAGCGTCGTCCGCGTAATAAAGCGCTAAATTGGCGCCCTTTTCAATACCGGCGGGTGAATCGCAGACAATGTATTCAAAATCCTTGGATAATTCATCTAAAACCTTACCGACGCCTTCTTGCGTCAATGCATCTTTGTCGCGCGTTTGCGAGGCCGGCAGGATATAGAGCAAATTGCAGTTTTTATCGCGGATAAGCGCTTGATTGAGACTGGCTTCACCATTGATTACATTGATGAAATCATAAACCACCCGGCGTTCGCAGCCCAAAATTAAATCCAGGTTGCGTAATCCCACGTCGAAATCGATAACAGCCGTTTTGTGGCCTTTTTTCGCTAATCCCATGGCAATCGCTGCGCTCGTTGTGGTTTTACCGACGCCCCCCTTGCCTGATGTCACGACTATAATTCTTGCCAATTGCGCCTCCTTTACTGTTTGGTATTAAGCGATTTCTTTAATGATCAATGCATGATCCTGTAGATAGATCTGTACCGGATTTTCATAGGTTTGCTTGTTGATATCTTCACTGGTTTTATAGTCGCCAGCGATGGATATAAGCTCCGCCTGTAAATCAAAACAAAAAATTCTGGCGGCGGTATTGCCATGCACACCCGCCAATGCACGTCCACGCAGGGTATTATAGACATGAATATTGCCTTCAGCCATTATTTCGGCGCCGGCGCTGACTTGCGACAGAATGATCAAATCACCGGATGCGTAGATACGTTGCCCGGAACGGATCGGATGCGTCACCAAGGTTGCGGCCGCCGGTACCGGGGGAATCGCAACCGGTTTCACCGGTTCTTTGGACGGTTTGATTTCAGGTTGAGCGCTTGCCTGTTGAACGGCTTCCTGTTTGGGCGATTCGCCGATGACGATAGAACTTCCAAGATCGCGCACGGTGTCGATAGGAATGAACAAGGCGCGGGCTTGCTGGTTTTGTTGTTCGCTGCCACCGCGGATGCCGACCGGGAAAAAACCGATCCGGCGCAGCAGATCAATGATCTGAGTGAGATCCAATTCCTGATTTGACTTGTTGAGTTCACGCAAGTCGATGATGACTGGGGAATCTTTAAAAAATTCCGGGGCTAATTTTATTTTTTCGTGCAGTGTCTGCTCAATTGCAGCGATGTTATTGGTAAAAAGAATCAGGATGGGAGAAAAAAAGGTACTGCTTTTGAATTCAAGTGCTGGCGTTGTGGAAGTGTTTAACATTTTCAGGGTTTGCGATCAATAAAGGCGCTGGTAATTCACGGTCAGTTAAAGCCGTTGCTGTTGCCAGAATGATATCACTGAACATGCCGGATTTATGAAAACTTAATCGATAATCTTCTTTTTTGTAAGTCGTTGTAATGTTTCCAGCAAGACGTCATTATCCGGATCTTTTTCGAGAGCGGCGCGCCAGATATTTTTAGCATCTTCTTTTGCGCCTTGAATCCATAGCACTTCACCCAAATGTGCGGCAATTTCGGGATCGGGCCGGGCGGCAAAAGCCAGATTTAAATAATTCAGCCCTTCTGTAATATTCCCCATGCGGTAGTATACCCATCCCAGGCTATCCATGATATAGGGGTCTTCGGGCGACAATTCTAAAGCCTTTTTTATCAGATTCAAGGCTTCCGGCAATTGCTTGCCGCGGTCGGCATAGCTGTATCCCAGCGCATTGTAGGCATGGGGATTGTCGGGTCTGAGCTGGATCAGCTTGCGTAAGTCTTGCTCAAGGATATTGAATTTGCCCAATTTGTCGGCAGCCAAGGCGCGGTCATAGAGCAACTCGGGATAATCGGGCATTTTTTTTAAGCCATCGTTAAGCAAATTGAATACTTCTTGATGGGCTTTGGTTCTTCTCAGAATTTGCGCTTCCGCCAGGATGAGATGCGCTGTTTGCTGATCATTAGCGGCGGGCAGGCTTTGCAGGTGCGCGCGCGCTTCGTTTAAAAAGCCTTTGGTTGCGAGCAAATCGGCATAGCGGATTTGCGCCGGTAGAAAGCGGCTGCCGCTTTTCACCATTTGATACGATTGCATCGCCATATCCGCGCGGCCGGTTTCTTCGTAAATCTGGCCAAGGTGAAAATGCACGGCGTTGGCATCTTTATAGCCTAAATCCAAAGCCTTTCTGAAACTCGATTCGGTTACGTCGAAATCGCCCATTTCCGCGGCTAATAATCCCGTTGCGAGCGTAATTTCCGGGTCAGATGCATTTTTATCCAATAACCATTGCACTTGTTCGCGTGCTTGCTCCAACTGGTGATCGCCGATCAATAGCCGTGTGTAAGCAATCCGTACTTCATTAGAGGCAGGAAATTTCTGCAAATAGTCGCGGTAGAAATTGCTGGCATCGGTGATTGAAGCTTTTTGCAGTATTCTGCCATTATGAACAGCCGCAACTTCCCAGTCCGGACGCAGCGCCAAGGCACGTTGCATTTCTTCTTGTGCGAGCTGATGCTGATTGGCGAACCAGGCGGCCTGCGAAAGCGCGAAATGGACTTCCGGAGAATCTTTATAGGGCTGGGACAGATGCTGCACCAGCCGCAGCGTTGCCGCTCTGTCGGGATTGCGAGACAACAGTTGATTGAGCTGCATGAATGCATTGCCGACTTGATCGGTTTGCGATGCCAATAATTTTTCAAGGTGCGGTTTGGCTGCGTCCAGTTTGCCAAGATTCACCAACAGCGCCGCAATGGTTTGGCGAGCATCCGAAGAATCCGGTTCGAGCTCAACCCACATTGTTGCTGCTTGCTCGGCAGCGATGGGATTGCCCGCGTGCAGGGAAATTTCTGTTGCGCGTTTGGCAAGCCGCGGATCTTTTGTGGTCTTGGCAAGTTTTACGTAGCGATTGACCGCGATATCCAGATTGCCGCGCTGCAATGCGGTTTCGCCCACTAAGAAATCGAATAGGATCGGGGCCGTCAACTCTTGCTTGGGTAGGTTTCGATGACCCTCGTCATCTTGCTCGGCGGATTCCCCGTTTTTATCTGTCGCCTGATTCGCAGGCATCTGCGCGCAGGCAGAAAGTCCAGATAGCAATAACACATATAGAAGTTTAAATTTCATGAGAAATCCGTTTGATTTTCGAATATTGGGTAAACCGTATCAGTTATTTACAGCGCTAGAGAAATTTATTACAGCTCATCAATCTATTTGCATATCGTTTAATATCGCTGCGTTTTGAGGTTGGATGCTATTGTAACAAAGCCTTTCGATTACTATTGCCGGATAATAAAGTGAATAAATAGCTATTTAGCATAAGTAGTACGGATTGTCATCACGAAAAGCAAGATTAAAAATTATGCGAACGGGAAACGCAGGATACTTTATGATTCATTAAACGCTGAGAACAACATTAACTTATGAAAGTTCACAGGTGTTACCGCATGTGGAAAAGCGTACCATTTCTGCTATGTATTTTTGATTCATTTTCTACCTTTGAAACGATTGAAGAATCCCTATTTCAAATTGCTGCTGGTTTATCTGGCGGGCGCACTGACGGTACTTGGTTTTGCGCCTTTCTATCTGTTTCCGGTGCCGGTCATGACGTTGGCGTGGTTGCTGGCATTGTGTCATAAAAACCAAAGCCCGATCAAAAATGCCGCCCTTGGGTTTTGGTTCGGCATGGGATTATTTAGCGCCGGGGTTACCTGGATTTATGTCAGTTTGCACGATTTTGGCGCGATGCCGGCGCCGGTCGCGGTGGCGGCATTGATCATTTTATGCGCATACCTGTCGTTGTTCCCGGCTTGCGGTTTGTGGCTGCTAACCCGGTTGCGCGTGGCTTCGTCCTGGCTTTGGGGGGCATTGGCCGCGGCATTGTGGATGTTATCCGAATGGCTGCGCGGCACGTTGTTCACCGGTTTTCCTTGGCTGGCGCTGGGCTACTCGCAAGCGCCGTACAGTCCCCTGGCGGGTTTTGCGCCGATCGTCGGCATGTATGGTATTTCTTTGATTATCGTATTCAGCGCCACCTTGTTATTTTTCTGGATCGAGAACGTTCGCAGAAACTGGCGCTGGGGAGCGGCTTTGCTAACGATCTGGTTATGCGGCTTTGGGTTGCAATTAATTGATTGGGTAAAACCCGAAGGCGAGCCGGTCACGGTGAGCCTGTTACAAGGGAATATTTCGCAGGATCTGAAATGGCGCGCGGATCAGATCGAATATTCAATGGAAACTTACGCGCAGTTGATCCTGGAGAGCGACAGCCAGTTGATCGTGACGCCGGAAATTTCGATTCCGCTATTCAACGACGTGGTACCGCCGGCGTATCTGGCGTATATCGCCGAACACGCCCGCAGTGTCAAAGGCGATGTGCTGATCGGACTGGCCGAGCGCGATCATACAGACGGCAATGCGTATTACAACACCATGTTCAGCTTCGGCATTTCACCCGAACAAAGCTATCGTAAACATCATTTGGTGCCGTTCGGCGAATATATTCCGTTCAAGCCGCTGTTCGGCTGGGTGATTCAGGTGCTGCAAATTCCGTTGTCGGATTTCTCGCGCGGCGGGTTGGATCAGCAGCCGATGGAAATCGCCGGGCAGCGCGTAGCGGTCAATATTTGTTACGAGGATGTGTTCGGCGAGGAAATCATCAACCAGCTACCGCAGGCCACATTGCTGGTCAACGTTAGTAACGATGCCTGGTTCGGCCGTTCGATCGGGCCGCAGCAACATTTGCAGATTTCGCAAATGCGCGCGCTGGAAACCGGCCGTTACATGTTGCGCGCGACCAACACCGGCGTCACCGCGATTATCGACGAGCGCGGACGTGTGCTCGAGACCATCGAAATTTTCACCACCGCGGCATTACATGGCGTAGCGCAGGGCTTCACCGGTGCGACACCGTATGTGCGGGTGGGCAATTACCCGGTGCTGGGATTGACGATGTTGTTATTGGGCATCGGATTGCTATCCGCCTTCCGTGCCGCACGCAAAACCCGGTAAAATCCACATATTTTTCAATTTGACGATAACATTCGATATTTCATGCCGGCACTGACCTTTCAGGAAATCATCCTCACCTTGCAGCGCTATTGGGACAAACAGGGCTGCGCCATTCTGCAACCGTACGATATGGAAGTCGGCGCAGGCACCAGCCACACCGCCACCTTTTTGCGCGCTATCGGCCCCGAGCCGTGGAAAGTGGCGTACGTGCAACCGTCGCGCCGCCCGAAGGACGGCCGTTACGGTGAAAACCCGAACCGCTTGCAGCATTACTATCAGTTCCAGGTGGTGCTGAAACCGGCGCCGAAAAACATCCTGGATTTGTACCTCGATTCGCTGCGCGAACTGGGTTTCGACCTGACGCAAAACGACGTGCGGCTGGTCGAGGACGATTGGGAAAACCCGACGCTGGGCGCGTGGGGATTGGGCTGGGAAACCTGGCTGAACGGCATGGAAGTCACGCAATTCACGTATTTCCAGCAAGTCGGCGGCATTGATTGCAAGCCGATCACCGGCGAAATTACCTACGGACTGGAACGGTTGGCGATGTATCTGCAAGGCGTGGAAAGCGTATTCGACCTGACCTGGACTAAAGGGCTGCGCTATCACGATGTCTATCATCAAAACGAAGTCGAGCAATCGAAATACAATTTTGAAGAAAGCGACACCGAGTTTTTGTTTCTGGCGTTCGGCAAGCACGAAGCGCAAGCCAACCATCTGATCGCAAAACAACTGGCACTACCGGCTTACGAGCAAGTGCTGAAAGCCGCGCATACGTTTAATCTGCTCGACGCGCGCGGCGCCATTTCGGTCACCGAGCGCGCGGCGTATATCGGCCGCATCCGTAACCTGTCGCGCCAAGTCGCCAAAGCCTATTACGACAGCCGTAAAAACCTCAATCCGCCGTTCCCGCTGGCGCCGCGCGAATGGGTCGCGCAAATGCCCGATATGCAGGAATCCGCATCATGACCCACAACCTGCTCGTCGAATTATTGGTGGAAGAATTGCCGCCGAAATCGTTGAAACAACTGGGTGCGAGTTTCGCTGAATTACTCGCTGCCAGCCTGAAAGCGCAAGGATTGATCGCGCCTGATGCGGCGATTACGCCTTACGCCACCCCGAGACGATTGGCGGCGCATATCGCCAACGTCGCGGCGCAAGCGGCCGATCAAGCGGTCACGCAAAAATTGATGCCGGTCAAAGTCGGCTTGGACGCCGGCGGTCAGGCGACGCCGCCGCTGTTGAAAAAACTCGCCAGCCTTGGCGTCGACGCGTCCGCAGTGCCGCAACTCAAGCGCGCGCTGGACGGCAAAACCGAAACGCTGTTCCTGGATACCGTTGTGAAGGGCACGTTGTTGACCGACGGACTGCAAAAAGCCTTGCAAGACGCGATCAGCCAATTGCCGATTCCAAAGGTGATGACGTATCAACTGGCGGACGGCTGGCAAAGCGTGCATTTCGTGCGCCCGGCGCATTCTTTGGTGGCCTTGCACGGCGCCGATGTCGTGCCGGTCAGCGTGCTCGGTCTGCAAGCCGGACGCGAAACGCAGGGACACCGCTTTGAAGCGAAAGTGAGTCCGATCGTGTTGCACAACGCCGACAATTATGCGCAGCAATTGCAAACCGAAGGCGCTGTGCTCGCCGGATTTGCCGATCGCCGCGCGGAAATCGCGCGCCAGCTTACCGCCGCCGCTGCGAAAGAACATCTCACGCCCATCGACGATGAAGCGCTGCTCGACGAAGTGACCGCGCTGGTTGAACATCCGAACGTGCTGGTTGGTCAATTCGACGCCGAATTCCTGCAAGTGCCGCAGGAATGCCTGATTCTGACGATGAAAGCGAACCAGAAATACTTTCCGCTGCTCGACGCCAACGGAAAACTGGCCAACAAATTCTTGCTGGTCTCCAACATCCGCCCCGCCGATCCGGCCCAAGTCATCGCCGGTAATGAGCGCGTAGTGCACTCGCGTCTCGCCGACGCCAAGTTTTTCTTCGATCAGGATCGGAAAAAAACACTGGCGTCGCGCTTGCCGGAGTTGGATAAGGTGGTGTATCACAATAAATTGGGTACGCAGGGTTTGCGTATGAACTATGTTCGTACCATCGCCAAAATGATCGGCGAGATGCTGGGTGGCGATGAATTGGCTAAGCAAGCATACGAAGCCGCCACACTCGCCAAGGCGGATTTGCTGACTGACATGGTGGGTGAGTTCCCGGAATTGCAAGGCATCATGGGACGCTACTATGCACAATATGAAGGATTAAGCGACGATATTGCATTTGCCATCGAGGATCATTACAAACCGCGTTTTGCCGGTGACGAATTGCCGCGTAACCCGGTGGGCGTTTGCCTGGCATTGGCGGACAAACTGGAAACCTTGGTGAATATGTTCAAGATTGGTGAAGTGCCAACTGGTGACAAGGACCCTTTTGCGTTGCGCCGTCATGCACTGGGTGTTATTCGTATTTTGAAAGAAAAGAATTTACCGTTTGACTTAAATAGTTTGATTAATCGAACAATTGAGATTCTCGAAAAGGATGAACCTTCCGGATTAAGAGTAAGCAATTCCAATGAATCAATCGAGAAACAACATCAAATTAAGCAAGAATCTCGTGAACAGTTGATAGCTTTTATTCGTGAAAGACTCGCCGGAAATTTACGGGAACAAGGCTACACGGCTCAAGAAGTGGATGCCGTGCTCAGTAGTTCGTATCTGCCAGAACTTATTTTAAATGATATTGTTAAACGACTTGCTGCAGTGCGAGTTTTTATGGCATTACCGGAAGCTGCGAGTTTGGCAGCTGCCAACAAGCGAATCGGCAATATTCTCAAAAAAGCGAAAGCGGAAGATAGTTTTAGCCCAGATCCGAAGTTTTATGAGAATCTTCAGGAGCCAGCCGAAACAAAACTTCGTCAAGAGTTGACCAAAATAGTAGAAATACTTAATGCTTCCGTCCGTTTTGCTGAATATGAAGATAAGGACTATGTAACTCTTCTTCAAGAACAAGCCAAACTGAAAGTGTTTATTGATGACTTTTTTGATAACGTTATGGTGAACGTCGACGATAAAAAACTGCGCAATAGTCGACTATCGTTATTGAATGGATTTTATGAAATCATGAATGAAGTAGCCGATCTTTCCAAACTCGCGTCTTAATATGAAACTGATCATCCTCGACCAAGCCGGTGTCATCAATGAGAGCAGCGAAACCTTTGTCAAAACGCCGGAGGAATGGATTGCGATCCCTGGCAGTCTGGAAGCGATTGCGCGGTTGACGCACGCCGGTTACCGCGTGGTGATCGCTACCAACCAATCCGGTATTGGCCGCGGTTTGCTTGACATGGCGACTTACAACGCCATTAACGACAAGATGCACAAAGCCGTCAGCCACGCAGGCGGGCGCATCGACGCGATTTTTTTCTGTCCGCATACCAACACGGATCAATGCAATTGCCGCAAACCGGCGACTGGATTGTTCCAGGAAATCATGCAGCGCTACGGTGTCAATCTGAAAAATGTCATGGCAGTCGGCGATTCGTTGAAGGATTTGCAAGCGGCCGCTGCTGTCGGCGCAATTCCGGTGCTGGTGCTGACCGGTAACGGGCAGCTCACGCGCGATTCCACGGAAATTCCGGTGTGTACGCAGATTTTTGACGATCTGGCAGCGGTTGCCGATGAACTGGTCGGTGAAGAATGAGCAAGCTGCCGGCGATTGCGCGTTCGGCGCTGTATCTGTTGTTGCAGTTCATCATCACGCCGCCGTATGCGATTTTGACACTGATGTGCTTTCCGCTGTCGCCGCATAACCGCTATCGCGTCACTTCAAGCTGGACGCGCATCATGTTGTTTCTACTGTGGCACCTGTGCGGGCTGCGTTACCGCATCATCGGCAAAGAAAACATTCCGGCATCGCCGAGCATTATTTTGTCGAAACATCAATCGGCGTGGGAAACGCTGGCGTTTCAGGAAATCTTTCCGCCGCAAGTGTGGGTATTGAAAAAAGAGCTGTTGCGCATTCCGTTTTTCGGCTGGGGTTTGGCGATGACCAGCCCGATTGCGATTGACCGCAGCGCCAAGAAAAAAGCCCTGGAACAAATCGTCGATCAAGGCAAAGACCGGCTCAAACAAGGTTTTTGGATCGTGGTATTCCCGGAAGGCACGCGCATCCCGCCGGGACAACGCGGTAAATACCGCATCGGCGGCGCATGGCTGGCAACGCATACCAACGTGCCGGTGGTGCCGGTGGCGCATAATGCCGGTGAATTCTGGGGGAAAAATTCGTTCGTCAAACATTCCGGCACCATCACCGTCAGCATCGGCCAGCCGATCGACCCCACCGGCATGGAAGCCGGGGACTTGAACGCGCAAGTGGAAGCGTGGATCGAAGCCGAAATGCAGCGCATCGGCCAGACCAGTCCGCAGCAATCCTAGCCGTGCCAACGCAAACCGTCACGCAAATCACGACGCTCGGCGGCCAAGCAATCCCCTATACTCTCATTCGCAGCCGCCGCCGTTCGATCGGCCTGCAAATCGGCCAGCACGGCTTGCGCATCAGCGCACCGTTGCATACCCCGCTTTCCCATATTGACAGCGTGTTGCAGCAAAAAGCCGGTTGGATCACGAAGAAGCTTGCGCAATGGCAGGATAAAAAAAGCCTGACGCTCGACTGGTCGTTGGATTCCACCTATCCCCTGCTCGGCGAACCGTGGCGCATTGCATTGAAACCGACCGGGGAAATCGCAATGGCACAATCATTCGACCATGAACCGCCGCAGCCGCTTGTCATTGCACTTACGCCCCGCCAAATCGAAATCTTCGTAATGAGCTGGTATCAACAGCAGGCCATCGACTGCTTCCAGCAGCGCATTGAACTTTATGCACCGAAATTGAATTTAACCACCCCGCCCTTCCGCCTCTCCCAAGCCAAAACCCGCTGGGGCAGTTGCAACAGCCGTGGTTTCATCACGTTAAACTGGCGCTTGATCCAATTGCCGCTGCACTTGGTCGACTACGTCGTCGCCCACGAACTCGCGCATTTGATCGAGATGAATCATTCGAAAGCGTTTTGGGCGGTGGTGGAGAAGGTTTGCCCGGGGTATCGGGTGGTGCGTAGGGAGCTGAAGGAGTATGGTTAAACCTTACAACAGATGCAAAGATAAATTTATGAATGATAAACGAGTATTCGAGTCTGTTCTTTTTGACATGGCAGCGATTCTGCAGATAGTTTTAAGCGGCCTATTAATTTAAATACATTTATAATGCAATCGGGTTAAGGTCTCTATCATTAAGCTTGCCGAATTACTAAATTGCGTGATTATGAGATGATTGTTAAGAAGCAAGAATGCCAAATTTAAGCATACAAAAATTGAGTCTGCGCGATTATCGCTGTTTTGAAGCGATTGACATCGACTTCCATCCGCAACTTACCGTACTTGTTGCGTCAAATGGCGCAGGAAAGACAGCCATTTTGGATGCCATTGCCGTAGCTTTTGGACCTTTTGTCGGTGCCTTTGACGAAAGTGTAGGGAAGCATTTCGGGCCGAGCGATATTCGTTTGATCCGTGTTCGTGAAACAACAGCCAATGAAATGGAATACGCACCCAGCGGTATTCGATTGGAAGCGACCGGATCTATTCCGGGCAGTATGGATCTAGAATTGCTTGACTGCCCCCAAATTTGGAAGCGCAGCCTGACCGGGCCAACTAAAACAAAAACCACTATTAAAGATGCCAAGGAATTGATTGATTATGGTAAGCGGTTACAAAAGGCAGTGCGCACACCTGACACTGATACTTTACTTCCTTTATTAGCCTATTATGGTACTGCTCGTTTGTGGCAGCAGAAAAAACAAACGGGGAAAAAATTATCCCGTACTTCGCGCACCATTGGATATACCGATTGCTTGGATCCCGGTTCCAGCTACAAATCCTTCGTTGCTTGGTTTCGCTATTGGAGCGCCAATGCATTCAAAGGGCAGTTAGAGGCAAGCAAAGCCGGTCACGCCTATCAGTCAACTGAGTTTGATCATTACCTGGAGTCGGTTGGCGGTGCCGTCAACGCTTGTCTTTCTCTTTCCGGTTGGAAAGACATTAATTATTCTTATTCTCGCGAAGAACTTGTGGCCCATCATGAACAATACGGTGAATTGCCCGTTGCTCTTCTGAGCGATGGTATCCGCAACATGATCGGTATGGTAGCCGATATTGCTTTTCGCGCTACCAAATTAAATCCGCAGCTTGGTGCTCGAGCAGCCTTGGAAACTCCTGGTATAGTGCTGATTGATGAAGTAGATATGCACCTGCATCCCGAATGGCAACAAGTCGTATTGCAAAGTTTGATTACTGCATTTCCAAGTCTTCAATTCATCGTTACTACTCACAGTCCGCAGGTATTAACTAGCATTGATGCTTCATGTATTCGCTTATTGCGACAGGAAGTAGATCCGGAAACAAAAAGCAAAATTTCTGTGGTAAAGATTCAAACCCAGACAAAAGGAGTTTCAAGTGCTGATTTATTGGCCCAAATTATGGGAGTCGATCCTATCCCGGATGTACCTGAGGCCAGAATGCTTTCCGAATTCCATGCCCTGATCCAGCAAAATCTGCATGAAAGTGAGCAAGGAAATGCTTTGCGAACTCGACTTGAAGCTCACTTTGGCATCAATCATCCCGCCATGCGCGAATGTGATCGAATGATTCGTTTGCAGGCATTCAAACAAAAGCTGCCGCTGCCTAATGGAGCTTGAATGCATAAACTGCAACGAGGTATAGCGCCTACTTGTCTGTCCAATTATGAACATGGTCAGGACAATTGGGATAAGGTAACATTTGAAGATAGAGTTGCCATCTGGAAAGAATTAGATGCGATGCAAATGCAACGTTGTGCTTACTGCGAAGCTACTATTAGTAACGGCAATCGGCACATCGAACATTTCCTACAAAAGGGGCGCGATCCCACAGTTACTTTTCAATGGTCTAATCTATTTGGCTCGTGCAATCGGGCAGAAAGCTGTGGCAAACACAAGGATCAGTGTGGTGACTATAACCCTACTGATCTGATCAAGCCTGATGAGAGCGATCCTGAGCACTATCTGCTGTTTGCTCCAGACGGCTCTGTCAAGCCGCGGGAAAATTTGTCGTCAGCCGAGAAAAAGTGCGCTATTGAGACTATCCGTATCTTCAATCTCAACGGTACCTTAAGACAGATTCGATTCCGTGAGATCGTGGGTTATATACAAACAGCCGAGGAATTCGCCAATATGGCGGATAATTTTGCTGAAGCCGAATGGCTACCACTGCTCCAGGAAGAACTTGTAACAATAAGTAATCTGCCGTTTGCCACCGCCATCAAGCATGTGCTGACTCCTCAAGCAAAATAATACTCGGTGCCTTTGAGTTATATAAATCACTTTCCGCAATCGATCAAAGTAACATAAGTCCATTTATATATTACTTTTAGAGACCTTTGCAAAACCCCTGATTTTTTAAAGTCAGGCA
>LWDH01000005.1 GCA_002083395.1 Proteobacteria bacterium SG_bin4
TAAAAAATCAGGGGTTTTGCAAAGGTCTCATTTATTTATAGTTTTAACAAAAACAACGATGTTGCGGTAAATTTTGCTTTTATAAAGAGCACATATACTACAAGCAAAATCAGAGCCAATCTGGCGTTGGCGGCAGGCACTTACATGAATGCCAATTATGCGGCTGAACCCGGAATATTGGGAAATCTTTACGAAGGTAATGTTGGGCTAAAATTATCAGGAAGTAATAATCTATGGTTGGATATCGGTGTCTTTCCATCGCATATCGGCTTTGAGAGCGCAGTAGGAAAAGACAATTGGACTTTAACCCGGAGTTTGGTAGCCGAAAATACTCCGTATTTTGAATCCGGTGCAAAAATCAGTAAATGAAGGTTTCTTATTATTTATCAGATCATTAAAATCGTAGCTATAGTAGGTTTCGGTGTAGCCGCTAAAAGTCAACGGCGAAGGGACATTTATCAAAATTTTGCTACTGTCATTTGAGAAAGCACTTGTACTTGCCAGCAGGCAGGCTACCAACACAATACTTTTCATATATATCGTTAAGCTTTGCCGAATATTTCTCGGAGAGCGCATCAGTTAAATAAGTAACTGAATATAAATAAATATATGTAAAAATATCGCAAATAATCGGTTTGTGATTATAAAGATCCTGCAAATTTTCTCTGGATTTTATGCACTACTCTATGGATCAAAGGGCAATGTGGCAGAAATCAGCGATATCAACTCAAGAGAAAAGAAATTGTGATGATAAAAACTGGAAAAAACCGCTATTTTGATTTCACCAGTTTAGGAATAAGTCAGGAATGTGATCAAGGAAGAGAAGTTTTGACACCAGTCGATAACCTATGCCAAGTTCGGTCAATAAAAATTCAGGTTGGGTTGAATCACGCTCCAGTTTTTGCCGCAAGTACCCCATGTGGATGCGCAGATAATGTGCGCGTTCAGAATAGTTTGGCCCCCAACTGCCAGCATGAGTTGAGTATGGGTTAGTGCACGCCCACGCGCACGGATTTTTCGCTGGATTGATGTCGCCGCAGGTGAGCTTAGCGTTAGGTGTTGCACTTCGAAATTGAATCCGCAAGCAGCCATTTTTACATTATTTTTACGCTACATCCTTTCAATTCAACTCCCTTTTTACACACAATTGTTCATACTGCACAAGTAGATAACTTTGGGAGTGTCACTCACTTGGATCTTATTGATTATTTGTGGATAGTCATTTTATCTGTCCTATTGATCATAGGGTTGATCGCTAACTACTATCATGAGGAATAAAAGATGGACTGGATTTATTGGTTAACCTGTGTTCTTGCTGTTTTATTGTTCCTATATCTGCTCTACGCATTATTCAACGCTGAGGAGGTTACATGAACACATCACCTTGGATACAAATCGGTATATTTCTTATTGTTCTCTTTATTATTGCTTGGCCTCTAGGCCGCTATCTCGTCGATGTACTGGATGGACAGCTAACGCGCCGCTTTATTTGGCTGGATAAGTTTGAGTATGGATTATGCCGCTTCATTGGCGCCGACCCTGAAGAAGATATGCCATGGCGGCGTTATGCAGCAGCTATTGTGCTGTTCAATGTTTTAGGCGTGCTGGTTGTTTATGCTCTGCAGCGCTTGCAAAGCGAACTGCCGCTCAATCCTCAAGCGTTTGGGGCAGTTTCTCCAGATTCAGCCTTAAATACAGCGATATCATTTGTCACCAATACCAACTGGCAAGGTTATGGCGGCGAATCGACGATGAGTTATCTGACACAGATGCTCGCATTGACCGTACAGAATTTTGCATCAGCAGCAACCGGTATTGCAGTTGTTCTTGCATTGATCCGTGGTTTTACGCGAAAGAATGCTGCGGGTATCGGTAATGCTTGGCTCGATTTATCACGTTCAATATTTTATGTGCTATTGCCACTGTCTTTTGTATTCGCACTTATTCTGGTGAGCCAGGGAGTTATTCAGAATTTCAATGCTTATCAAGAAGTCAAGCTGATAGAACCCCTTGAATATGCTGCACCGAAGCAGGATCTTAATGGTCAGCCATTAAAGGATGACCAAGGAAACGTGATCATGGAGGCAATCAAAACAGATAAACAGTCAATTGCCATGGGGCCTGTCGCATCGCAGGAGGCGATTAAATTGATTGGCACCAACGGTGGCGGTTTCTTCAATGCAAACTCAGCGCACCCTTTTGAGAACCCGACGCCGCTCACTAATTTTCTGGAAATGATCAGCATCTTCCTGATTCCGACCGCGCTCTGCTTTGCTTTTGGCCAAATGGTCGGGGATCAGCGGGAAGGTTGGACGATTCTTGCTGCAATGACCGTGCTATTCATTGCGATGGCAGCCGTAGCGCTGTGGTCTGAATCTCACTCGAATCCACTTATCACCCAACTGGGTGCGGATGCTTCAATGGGCAATCTCGAAGGTAAGGAAATCCGATTTGGCATCATCTCTTCTGCATTATTTGCGACAGTCACAACTGCCGCTTCTTGTGGAGCGGTTAACTCGATGCACGATAGTTTTCTGCCATTGGGAGGTTTAATTCCAATGGGGTTAATGATGCTGGGTGAAGTTGTATTTGGTGGTGTTGGAGCTGGACTATATGGGATGCTTATATTCGCTATGCTTGCCGTCTTTTTGTCTGGATTGATGATCGGACGTACGCCGGAATATTTGGGTAAAAAGATCGAAGTATTCGAGATGAAGATGATATCGATTGCGGTTCTAGTCATACCATTACTCGTGCTCAGCGGTACCGCAATCGCCGTTGTTACTGAAATAGGCAAGGCGAGTATGGCTAACCCGGGTGCACATGGCCTTTCCGAAATACTGTATGCATTTACTTCAGCTGGAAATAACAATGGATCCGCATTCGCTGGGCTTTCTGCTAATACGCCTTTTTACAACATTATGCTTGCTATCGCAATGTGGTTTGGGCGATTCGGCGTCATCATTCCGATACTGGCCATTGCCGGAAAATTAGCAGCAAAACCAAAACTTACTGTTACGAGTGGAACATTACCAACCCATGGGCCATTATTCGTCGTATTGCTCATCAGCACAGTAATCATTATCGGGGCGCTTAACTATATTCCAGCATTAGCGCTTGGCCCCATCGCCGAACATTTGCAATTGTTTACTCGTTAACGGGTAGGAGCTCTTATTATGAGAAAAACACGAACCCTTCCTTTATTCGATCCGGCATTGATTAAACCGGCGCTGATCGGTGCGTTCAAGAAACTCACTCCGCAAGCACAGTGGCGCAATCCGGTAATGTTTGTGGTCTGGGTCGGTAGTGTCCTCACAACGATACTGGGTGTCGAGGCCCTCTCAGGTCATGGTGAAGCACCAGCGGGATTCATTTTTACGATAGCTGCATGGTTATGGTTCACGGTTTTATTCGCCAACTTCGCTGAAGCTCTCGCTGAAGGTCGAGGCAAAGCTCAAGCAGCAGCCTTGCACGGTAGCCGGAAGAATATTATTGCGAAGAAATTGGCTGAACCTAAGCATGATGCAAGCATTACAACTATTGACTCCATATCGTTGCGAAAAGGCGATATCGTGCTCATTGAGGCGGGCGATTTTATTCCGGCTGATGGAGAAGTCATAGAAGGCGTTGCTTCTGTCGATGAATCTGCTATCACGGGTGAATCCGCTCCCGTTATCCGCGAATCGGGCGGCGATTTCTCGGCAGTCACTGACGGTACGCGCATTCTATCGGATTGGCTGATAATTCGCGTAACAGCTAATCCAGGAGAAGCATTCCTGGATCGTATGATAGGGATGGTAGAAAGCGCCAAACGTAAGAAAACTCCAAATGAGATAGCGCTCACTATTTTGCTCGTTACGCTTACACTGATATTTCTATTTGTGTGTGCAACACTACTACCACTTTCAATCTACAGTGTCGAGTCAGCAGGATCAGGCTCACCGGTATCCATTACCGTTTTGGTCGCACTTTTGGTTTGCCTTATTCCGACGACAATCGGCGGTTTACTGTCAGCAATCGGTGTTGCCGGTATGAGCAGGATGATGCAAGTCAATGTAATTGCCACCTCTGGGCGCGCGGTCGAAGCCGCTGGCGATGTCGATGTATTACTGCTCGACAAGACTGGAACCATCACACTGGGCAATCGGCAAGCATCCGCTTTTCTGCCTGCGGCCAATGTTCAGATTAAAGAGCTGGTTGATGCTGCCCAGCTTGCTTCGCTAGCCGATGAAACACCGGAAGGCCGATCTATTGTTGTATTAGCAAAGCAGGCGTTCGGATTGCGTGGCCGCGAACTGCAGAATGCTGTGTTCGTTCCCTTTACGGCACAAACACGGATGTCCGGTGTTGATTTCGGCGATTCTAAAATTAGAAAAGGAGCAGCGGATACGGTTCGTGCCTATATTGAGAATCTAGGGGGCACTTTCCCTGAAAGTGTCGAAGTGCTGGTTGAACAAGCTGCGCGCCGCGGTAGCACCCCTTTGGTTGTAGCCAATGGCGCGCGCGTGCTCGGCGTAGTCGAACTCAAAGATATTGTGAAAGGTGGTATCAGAGAGCGATTTAGTGAATTACGGAAGATGGGTATCAAAACAGTGATGATCACGGGTGACAATCGCTCAACTGCCGCTGCGATTGCCGCTGAATCTGGTGTTGACGACTTTCTCGCCGAAGCCAAACCCGAAGACAAGCTCAAGTTAATCCGGGAATATCAGGCACAAGGGCGACTGGTTGCTATGACCGGCGATGGCACCAATGATGCGCCTGCTCTTGCGCAGGCTGATGTCGCTGTTGCCATGAACTCCGGCACCCAAGCGGCAAAAGAGGCAGGAAATATGGTTGATCTCGATTCCGACCCAACTAAGCTGATTGAAATCGTTGAAACTGGAAAGCAAATGTTAATGACACGGGGGGCGCTGACAACTTTCTCAGTCGCGAATGACGTTGCCAAATACTTTGCAGTTATTCCTGCAGCATTTGCCACTACTTATCCACAGTTAAAGATGCTCGACATCATGCATTTAAACACGCCATCATCGGCGATTCTCGCAGCGGTCATTTTCAACGCGATCATCATCGTATTCCTCATTCCGTTGGCCCTTAAAGGCGTGAGATACCAGCCATTGGGTGCCGCTTCGCTATTACGAAAAAATTTGCTGATTTATGGTCTGGGTGGATTGCTCGTTCCGTTTGTCGGCATCAAACTAATTGATGTCATTTTAGGTTTCTTAAGCCTCGTTTAGTCACAAATCAGGAGTTATGATGAAAAATCTGATTCGTCCAGCCATTACGCTGTTTATTTTAATATCACTCGCCACTGGCTTACTTTATCCACTTGCAGTTACAAGTATTGCGCAAATCGCTTTCCCCGAGCAAGCCGCTGGCAGTTTGCTGAAGCGAGGTGATGAAATAATCGGTTCTACTTTTATTGGGCAAAGCTTTTCTGGGTCTACTTACTTTTGGAGTCGGCCTTCTGCAACTTCTCCCATGCCATACAACGCGTCAAATTCAGGTGGTTCAAATCTGGGGCCAACCAATCCGGCATTAATAGAGGCGGTCAACGAGCGTATTAAAAATCTGCGTGCAAATCACTCGGAAAAAGAGAAAAAAATCCCAACAGATCTCGTGACTGCGTCAGCAAGCGGATTGGATCCTCATATTTCACCTGCTGCCGCATATTACCAAATCGAGCGTGTCGCAGCAGCTCGTAGCATCGATACGGCTATAGTCAAATCACTGGTTGATCGATCGATTGAAACGCCGCAGTCGGGTTTATTGGGTGACTCGCGTATCAATGTTTTACGCCTTAACTTAGCCCTTGATGCACTGGAAGAAAAATGATCGATGAGCGCCCCGATCCTGATCGTCTGCTGGAAGAAATTAAAAAAGAAGAAATTGCTGCACAGCGTGGCAAGCTAAAAATCTTTATCGGCGCTTGCGCTGGGGTAGGTAAAACATACGCCATGCTAAATGCCGCTCGGCAACGACTGGTTGAAGGAATCGATGTCATTGTCGGTGTGGTTGAAACCCACGGGCGCAGCGAAACCACTAAGCTTCTGGAGAATCTTCCTGTATTACCATTGCGTAATATCGAATACCGGGGAAAATCGCTTGCTGAGTTCGATCTCGATGCTGCTTTGCAGCGGACACCCCAGTTAATCATTATTGATGAGCTCGCGCATACAAATATTGAAGGCTCAAGGCATGCAAAACGCTGGCAGGATGTTGACGAGCTTTTGACGAGTGGAATTGATGTTTACACGACAATGAATGTTCAACACCTTGAGAGTTTAAATGATGTTGTTGGCAGTATTACCGGTATCCGTGTCTGGGAAACAGTTCCCGATCGTTTTTTTGACACCGCAGATGATGTGACATTGGTTGATCTGCCACCTGACGACTTATTGGAGCGGCTTAAAGAAGGCAAAGTTTATATTCCTGAGCAAGTCGAGCATGCGGCCAAAAATTTCTTTCGTAAAGGCAATCTGATTGCATTGCGCGAACTCGCTTTGAGGCGCACGGCTGATCGTGTTGACTTGCAAATGCGTGCCTACCGTGCAGATCACGCAATTGCCAATGTTTGGCAAACGCGTGAACGTATTATTGTCTGTATTGGTCCTGGTTCACTGGGTAATAAACTGGTGCGCAGTGCCGCCCGCTTGGCGAATGAGCTAAAAGCCGACTGGCTAGCCGTGTATGTTGAAACACCGTCGCTTCAGCGACTATCCAAGACAGAACGGCAACTGATACTTGAACATCTAAAGCTTGCCGAAGAACTCGGCGCAGAAACAGCAACACTAGCGGGCAGCGACTTGATTGCAACATTGGTCACTTTTGCACAAAGCCGGAACGCCAGCAAGCTGGTTGTTGGCCATTCGACAGAGCTCCCTTGGTATCAACGTTGGCACCCACGGTTTGTCGATGCAATCGCTCAGTTTGCGACAGATATCGATATCTACATTGTAGGTAATGAGAAGCTTTCTCGGATTAAAAGCCGTGAAATCAATCCTAGTGCAATTAAATGGCGAAACTATGTATGGGCTACGATTGCATGCGGAATAACGACGATATTGGCCGCAGTATTGTTGCGCATATTCGACTTGTCGAATGTTGTCATGGTGCTCTTATTGACAGTTGTGGGCGTTTCAATCAGATTCGGCCGAGGGGCTGGTGCATGGGCAGCAGCATTGTCGGTCTTATTGTTCGATTTTTTCTTTGTATCCCCACGATTCTCATTTGCTGTTTCCGATGTGCAATATTTTTTCACTTTCGCCCTGATGCTATTGATCGCTCTTATCATCGGACAGCTTGCGGCAAAACTGCGATTTGAAGCGACAACTGCCAATATACGCGAACGACGTGCGCAAGCATTAGCAGCCCTTTCCAAAGAGTTGTCTGGTGCATTAACCGTTGAGCAGGTAGTCGAGATTGCAAATCGGCATATAAGCGGAACATTTAGTTCGGCCGTAGCGCTACTCCTTCCTAGTGGTGAAGGAAAAATCAAAGTAGCTGGCACTTCACCTTCTCAACCAATAACTGATACCGCTGTTGCTCAATGGGTTTACGATCACCAATTACCTGCTGGCTTTGGAACACAGACACTGTCTGCAGCAGCTTCACACTACCTTCCACTGCAAGCCCCAATGCGGACTCGTGGGGTACTCGTTCTAGAAACCAGAGATCTACTTTTTCTTAATGAACCAGAAGAAAAACGTTTACTGAGCACCTTTGCAGCGCAAATTGCATTGGCTTTGGAACGCGTCCACTATGTCGAGGTTGCACAAGATGCACTGGTCTCGATGGAGGGGGAGCGGTTGCGTAATTCATTACTTTCAGCGATCTCACATGATTTGCGTACTCCGTTGACCGCTTTGGTGGGACTGGCCAGCACACTTGCCGACAGCAATCTCCCAGAAAATTCCCAGAAGGAACTTGCCCTCGCCATACAGAATGAAGCGCAGCAAATGACTGAATTGGTCACAAATCTACTCGATATGGCACGATTACAAGCCGGCGGTGTAAAGCTAAAAAAAGATTGGCAGTCAATAGAGGAAATCGTCGGCAGCGCATGCATGCAACTTCAGCGTGTGCTGGCTGCAAATAATAAACTGATTATCTCGATTCCCCCTAACTTACCGCTATGTGAATGTGATCCGATTCTAATCCGGCGAGTCATTGTCAATTTGCTGGATAATGCTGCCAAGTTTACACCTGTCGGTAGTACGATTTGGGTCTCTGCTGCTGTGAAGAATAATGAAATAACGATTGTGCTCGAAGATAATGGATCGGGTTTACCTCCTGGTCAAGAAACCAAAATATTCGATAAATTCATACGTGGAGAAATCGAATCGAACAAACCAGGGGTTGGCCTTGGTTTGGCTCTTTGCAAGGCAATCGTAGAAGCTCATGGCGGAAAAATTTCTGCAGAAAATCGAATTGAAGGTGGAGCTCGCTTCATTGTGACACTACCACTTGGCATTGCTCCAATATCAGAAGAGCTACTATGAAAGCACTTCGCATTTTGATTATCGAAGATGAAAATCAAATTCGTCGTTTCTTACGTATGGCGTTAACGGCAGAAAATTTTGATGTTATTGAGGCTGAGAGTGGTTCACGTGGTTTGATTGAAGCCTCGACCAGGCAACCTGATCTTGCCATTATTGACCTTGGTTTACCTGATTCCGATGGAAAAGAAATCATCCGGCAGATCCGTAGTTGGTCGAAAATACCCATAATTGTATTATCAGCCCGCGATCGCGAAGAAGAAAAAGTTGCAGCGCTTAATATGGGAGCTGATGATTATCTGACAAAACCATTCGGAGTACCGGAATTAGTCGCGCGAGTTCGAGCTCATTTGCGCCGGCATCAATCCACTGAAAATCAAGGTGAATCAATAGCACATTTTGGTGATGTGATCGTTGATCTCGCAACCCATACAGTCACGCGCACTGGCACAGAGATTCACCTCACACCAATTGAATATCGATTACTATCGACGCTTATCGGTGCGCGCGGACGTGTCGTCACTCATAACCAGCTTATGCTGGCAGTGTGGGGACCCAATTATTCAGAACGATCACACTATCTTCGTATCTACATGGGGCACTTGCGACAAAAGTTAGAGCGTAACCCGGCTCAACCTGAATTTCTGCTTACCGAGCTTGGGGTAGGTTATCGGTTGATATAAGACAATAACCGCAGCGCCATTTTAGTTTAACGTGAATTAAACAAAATATTGAACAACTTAAATAGTAATGGTTTGAATTTCGTTGTGAATTAGCCGCAAAGCCTACCTCATTCTTTGCACAACTTTTTATAAACTGGAGCCATGATGACCACTGTCAATTCAGATCATACTGTTCGCCATTTCCGAGAGGTGCTTTTCTGGCCGGTGCAAATGATGCCGCTTGTGGGTATCGGAAACGCACAACCCCACTGGGAATTTCTGGCACAGATCGGCGAAGACAATCCATGGTACAGACTGAAAGACAGATTTCAGGCAGATGAACTTGATTTTGCTGAGCGGCACTACAAGGAATTTGTTACCTTCCTACCTTATGTTCAGCGCTTTATCTATGGCGAAACTCATAGTCATGTGTCTGATCATGCGGCTGATCCGCCTGGTGGTTCAGCAATCAAGATATTCCGAAGGCGCGGGGTTTCCGCCTTGCGACTGATGCTGCGTGACGACGAAGCGCCCATCACGCTGACTGTGGAGCATATCGAGCTCTGGTTTTTCGACGACATCAACGTAGCTTTCCTCAAGGTGGAATTGTCAGCCACCGACTTGCCGTTCGCCTGGGTGTGCGATCTGCTGTACCGCTTTGGCCGTGCCTACCCTACCGGCTGGGATGAAGACGGTCATGGCAAGCACAATGCTCACCGTGCCGAGTGGCTGTCTTCAGACGGCACGGTGCTCGCCGTGTCAGATTCAGATAACCAGGAAAAATTTCTCTCCTACACCCGCAAGCACCGTTCACCAGGCATTTCCGAACATTGGGATTTTCTCTTGCGTCCCTTGGTGCTGGACCCGTCGGAGGAAATCGGCATCCTGCGCTACCGCCAGATCGAATACCACCGGATGCCATTGATGGCTTTCCTTGCAGTGGATAATCCGTGCGGCATAAGTCGGGAAAACTGGTTGCGCCTCGGCCTGGTCGCCACCTTCCCTCCCGATGAGGTGTTGTCAACGCATGATCCAGATGTGGCCGAGTTCGAGTCACGCTACTGCTATGACCGCTTTTGGACCGATACCGAGGCTGGTCCCAACACGCGCTTCCTCTGCACTGGCCGCGCCTTTCTCGCCGTCGGGGATGCGCATGCCGATTATTTTTGTGACCAGACGCGCGGTATCCTGGCCCAGTTCCGCCACCAATATGTTTTGTTGTTTTTGATTACACATTTCCACCGCGCCTCGCTACTGGTATTTTCCAACCGCATAGCAGATGCGGTGCATGACCTGGATATCCGCGAACCGCAATCTATAAGCCGTTTTCGACGCAGGATTTACGCCGGCTTCGAGGCTTTCCTGCGTTTCACCCACCGTTACTGGTATCACGAGCTTTCCGAAAGATCCCACGTACAGGCTCTCTACCGCCTGTGCAGCAAACATCTGAGCAACGATTCCCTGTACCAGGAGGTAAAAGAAGATCTGCGAGACATGAGCCAGTATCTCGACAGCAACACGCAGCGCCAGCAATCCACCACAATCGTCCGCCTCACCGTGGTGACCACGTTCAGCATGATCGGGACAGTGGCTACTGGCCTGCTCGGTATGAATCTCATTGCTGAGGCCGACGCACCCATCTCCACTCGCCTGACTTATTTCTTAGTCACCACGCTGATCACGGCACTACTCATGTTGTTAGCCATTCTCAAGTCGAAGCAACTCTCCAATGTGATGGATATGCTGGCAGATGACCAGAAAAGCTTGAGTACCCGTCTGGCCAGGCTGGGCAAGGTATGGCAGCGCAATCCGCCCAAGCCGTGAATGATCAAAGCTCCACCTCCATTAGGTGGTGCCTTTATTACACCTTTGAGGACTAAGAGAAGTATGATTTGCGAACCTTAGTAATGTCACCATGCTGCTTCCACTTTTTTCTTCTTTGTATCTCACAAGTGACACTACAGGTTATGTGTCTTCCGTAAGCCATGATGTGACGAATATGATTGACTTGGTGCTCTGTTCCGCATATTGGACAGTGGTGTAAATAAGAATCCTTGCTGCCTGCCCCGTTCACATTCGAAGAGATACTCTCGATTTTCGCTGCATGCGCGGTGGAAAGAATAGCGGAAATCACTCCTTCAAACCGAGCGTCATCAGACATAACTTCCAATCGCATATGATCTTTACGCTGGGCAATGTGAGTTCCACAGTACCAGTCACCAAGTTCCGCGATACAGGTTCTATGAGGTACCTGGGCAATTACCAATTTATTCGCACCTGCGATAAAAACCACTTTACGTATTGCCGACATATCCGATGCGTTTATTACGATTGTGATGCGTTTCATGCAATTTCTCCTTTGCTGACAATTCCACGAAAATACAAGACAAATGCTAGAAGAAACAGCATAAGAATGTCATAAATTACAAGCCGCAACTTGTAAAAAATTCGTAAAATCTGATCAGAAGGGTGAAACCGCATAAACTGCGCTTTTTCATCTGTCTTTGCCTTGCATCAGTTTCCTCGAATACGTTTTCAACGGTCTGTTAAGTCCGGGTGGGATATCAGTGAGTGGCTTTAAACCGGAAGAAACATGGGATTTCATACCTGGTTTACAAAAGCCCAAACCAATATGAAGCAGAAGCAGCAAAATCGATAAAAGCAGCTTAGCTGAAGTGTCCGGTTTTACTTGATCGGGTCATCGTGATTGCTTTTGTTACGCATTGGTGAAATAACGATCTCTTAAACGGAAACTTCTTCGCCCGCACTGGCTGGTGCGAACGAAGAAGTTTGCTGGTGATGCGGCGAATCGTGACAGACTTAGTTCACGCGGATGCCGATGTAAGTAGCATTGTTGGCTTCGCTACGCTCGGTAAATGCGCCGTTGTAGTCGATGATCGCGCCGATCCAGTAATTCTGGCCGCTGACCAGATCGGAAGGAATGACCAGGAAGGTGTTGTTGGTGGTATCCGGAAAACCGCGATACAGCGTAACCGTGCCTTCGCCGAGGAACCGGTCGCCGGTCGTGATGGTGTCATTGGTCGACAGGTAATAACCGACTTTGGCCGTCAGCGGACTGGTTTTGCCAAGGTTCTCATAGGTCATTTCGAGCTTGATGGTTTGTCCTTTGTTGACGCGATATACCGGTTCGGCGGTACCTCCGACTTTTGCTAGTTCTACATTCGAAGTATTGAAAATGCGAGTGCGGTCGTGCGTGCTGTATTCACCGCTGCTGCCGGTATGCCGCCAATGCGAAACGGCCAGATCATTCGGGCCGCCAGCCCATAAGCCATACACCGCGACCAAGCCGTTGTTGGCATCCTCACCGCTGTAAGCCGTGGCGGTTGCGCCGTTGGCATGGATATGCGTCCAGTCGGAACCCATGATGTTATAAACATTGGCGGTGTGCGCCAGTCCGGCGGCATGGCCGAATTCGTGCATGGCGGTAGTTTGGAACGGACGGCTTGCACCACCGTAAGGCCATAAGCTGGCTTTGTTGGTGGTGTAGTGATACGCCACGCTGTTATTGAAAATGATATCCGCTTCTTTCAACGTGCAATCGCCTTTAAACCAGACATAAGTGACAGCCGGATAGGTGCCGATGTTCGGGCCGCCGCTGGCTTCCCACCAGGCTTCGTTCTCGTTGTTATTGGCAGCGACGCCGGGCTCGTTCCATGCAACGCCGAAGCTTAAGTTACTGGGATTGCCATTCCAATGGGTGACCACGGAAGATAATGCATCGCGCCAAGGACCCACCGGAAAGCCGACGGATGAGGCGCGGATGGTGTAATTGTTGCCGCTCCATTTGGTTGCGTTGCCGCCGCACTTGATGGTGGTGTAGGCGAATGCATGTTGCGTAACGGTTGCCAAAAAGAGCGTGGCGAGCAGTTGGTTTAATCGTGAGAATTTCATTGTAAGTCTCCTAAAAATTGTTCATAACTTGAATGAGGGTTGCAGATTTAGCGTGGAAACGCGCTTTAATCCTTGTGGATGGTCATTTCCACGTGAGGCGGCGCTTCCAGATCGAGTTTTTTGAGAACCGGTGCTACAGCCGGAGCGGCAACTGGTTTTGCTTTTCCTACAGCAAACTGTTCATGCATTTGCACGCTTTGGGCGGGTTTGAGCGAACTGAGCGCTTGCGGCGTATAGTGCTGATTGACGCTATCGCTAAGGAATTTGCGGAATTGCACCGGCGTCAGCTTGGTCGCATCGGCGGGCGGTGTCCACTCGGCTTTGGTTTCAGTTTCAAAAGTAAATTCTTTGATACCGATGCGCAACGTCACGCTTTTCTTTTCTTCGTTAAAATTGCCTTGATCGAGCTGGCCGTTGCTGCGCAACCAGATTTCTTGCCAGGCATCGGAATGCACAGCGTCCTTGCTGATGCGGAAGCGCCCGAAATTACCGCCGACCACCGGTGAAATTTCCACGCCGTTGCCGCGCACGAAGACGATATCCTGATCGCCCACCTGGAACAGTGGCACGCCTGGAATAATCAAGGTATTGCCGGCATCATCCGGGCCGCCGCGGAAACGCAGGGTGATCAACTTGTCCTGGCTCGAACGGCCCTTAAAGCTCCGGCTGATCTCGTAGGTTACGTAGGTATGCGGCATGGCAACGTCGCCCGCTTGCAAAACGTCCGATGTGCGATAGTCGACCTCGACGACCTTGCCTTCAAAAATCAGATCGGCCTTATGCACCAGATCCGAAGTATTGGTGCCGTCTGCGTGCGATGCATGCGACTGCGGAATTGCAATCGCCAAACCTAAAGTTAATATTGCTGCGGCTAATGTTGTTACTTTCATCATATATCTCCTCTTACGTGGTTAATTGCTACATTGTTGCGCCGAATTTTCAGCAAACCCGGCAAAATCAAAACTGCCACGCAAAGATAGGGCTTTTAGCACGATCAGTCTGTGATAAAACACACAGAGCACGGCGCTTTGCAGCTAAGCTCTTGGAGGAAAAGGCTAGTTGAATGGGAATGCGGTCATTGAAGGTAATCTTCTTGGCGGTTTGAGAAATCAGGTATGCTTGCACTGAGAGAGTGTAGTGGAGGGGATCAATCATGCATACCATTGGTAAATTTGTACTCGGGTTGATGGGGCAATTGCGCGCCAAACCGGCTGTTGGTGATTCGGTTACAATGATCTCTTTGCCGCCGCCGGAGAAGCTCGGATGGTTCGAATGAAAAGAACGATGCAACATTTATCATATGGGATAGAGCGACCATGTGATTTGCTTAAAAAATTGGAATGGGAAGCAGATAAGCTTAGGAATAAACCTCATGCGTACGATGTGTTCAATTTCATGCTGACTGCAGCTGTACTCGCAGAATGGATTCAGAAATTTTATTCCTCAGATTCTGTGCCTGATCCTTTCGCCGAACCTAAAAAAGGTCAATGCAATTGGTTGATACCAAGTAAAGCAGTGCATTGGATAAATGATACAAGCTGCCTTCCTAATCCCTATTTAGACGTTCGCTATCATATCGAGAATGCATTGTCGATCTGCTCGCATACAGCGAATGCCAGTAAGCATTTTCACTGGAAAGATGGGCGTAGTATTACTAGAATTGAGGAAGAGCCTCAGATTGGTGATTATTATCAATATTTTTTTACGTCAACAGCCCCAGATTTGTATCTTGAGTTTGAAGGAGATTATTATGGTTTACAACAAATAAAAGGGATTCTGTTGCAATTCTATACTGGGTTAATCCATTATCTCGAAAACAAAGAATCATCCAGTGGAGCGGTCTCGTGAGAATCTATGAAATACCAAGTCAAAGCAATTTTTGAGCGATGCAGTATGTGGTGAGGCCGGGCAAATGATGATAACCAATCTCGATGAAACTCACCTTTGCTCAACCAAACCTAAAGTCCGATTATCGGCCAGGGAAATCGAACTCATTCGAGCGACGGTGCATCGCTTGTTGGGTGATGATGCGCGTATTTGCATTTTTGGTTCCAGAGCGCGGGAAGATGAGAAGGGCGGGGATATCGATCTATTAATCGAGACGGAACAAAAACTAGCCGATCGCGTTTCAATTGCGTGCCGGTTAACCAGTCAATTACAAATACAGCTCGGTGATCAGAAAATCGATGTCATCCTCGTCGATCCGGAGACACCAGAGCAGCCGATTCATCAAATCGCACGCGAAAGCGGGGTGATGTTATGACAGCGGATACCTTCAAAATCGAGTCGATCCGATTGCTGGCATTACTGAAAATTGTCCGGGTGAAGGTGTATTGCTGTTGAAGACGGATGCGCGGCTTTTCAAGGCGAAACTTGACGCTGCTTGGGTGGGGCGGTTGGAAAACGATGATGATCTGGCGGAACGTCTGGATGCCTTTGTGTCCCGTTTTGGGCGGATGCAGGATACCGTGGGAGACAAGTTGATACCCGTGCTGCTTAAGTCACTGGCGGAAAAAACCGGCAGTGCCCTGGATAATCTGAACCGGGCTGAGAAACTAGGTTTTTTGCCGTCGGTCGAGGAATGGCTGGATGTGCGTAATTTACGCAATAAGCTGGTACACGAATATATGTCTGATCCTGCAGAATTTGCCGCAGCGTTGAACATAGCGCATTCGATGGTTTCGTTACTGGTGTCGGCCTACAATAGCATTAATCGCTATGCCCGCTCGCGTATTTCGGAGACGGAATGGCCGGAACTATTACCCTAGAGAGAGGTGAAACCGATGAAAATCCACGAATACCAAGCCAAAGAAATTTTACGAAACTATGGGGTCGCAACGCCGCAAGGCATTGCGTGTTTCAGCGTTGATGAAGCGGTGAACGCGGCGAAGCAATTGGGCGGGGAAGTTTGGGCGGTGAAGGCGCAGATATACGCCGGCGGGCGCGGCAAGGGTGGCGGCGTGAAAGTGGCAAAGTCGCTGGACGAGGTGCGGCAGCGTGCCGGAGAGATTTTGGGAATGCGGCTGGTGACGCATCAAACCGGGCCGGAAGGACGGATCGTGCATCGCTTGTTCATCGAGCAAGGGGTGAAGATCGACAGGGAATACTATGCCGGCATGGTGGTCGACCGCCGCCAGCAGCGCGTGTGTTTGATGGCGAGTTCTGAAGGCGGAATGGACATTGAAAAAGTCGCGGCGGAGACGCCGGATAAGATTCACAAAGTGTTTATCGATCCGGTTGCGGGCTTGACGTCGGAGCAGGCGCAGGACATCGCACAGAAAATTGGCATTCCATCGCAATGCGTGCCGCAGGCAATCAGTTTGCTGCAAGGCTTGTACCGGGCATTCGATGAAACCGATGCGTCGCTGCTAGAAATCAATCCGCTCGGGCTGGTGAATGGCGATCAGGTGATGGCGCTCGATGCCAAGATGAATTTCGACGACAATGCGCTGTACCGCCATGCCGAAGTTGTTGCGCTACGCGATTTGGACGAAGAAGATCCGGTTGAGATCGAGGCGGCAAAGCATGAGTTGTCGTATATTCCGCTCGACGGCAATATCGGTTGCTTGGTGAACGGTGCCGGCTTGGCGATGGCGACGATGGATATCATCAAACTGTACGGTGGCAATCCAGCGAATTTTCTCGATGTCGGCGGCGGCGCGACCACCGAGAAAGTGACCGAAGCCTTCAAATTAATGCTGCGCAATCCCAAATTGCAGGCGATTCTGGTGAATATTTTCGGCGGTATCATGAAATGCGACGTGATCGCCGAAGGCGTGGTCGCCGCAGCGCGCGAAGTGCAATTGACGGTGCCGCTGGTGGTGCGACTGGAAGGCACCAACGTCGATCTCGGCAAGAAAATTCTGGCCGATTCCGGTTTGCCGATCATTTCGGCGGCGGATATGGCCGATGCGGCGCAGAAGGCGGTGAATGCGGCGCAAGCGAAACCGTCTTCGTGCGGTTGCCAGAGTTAATCATTACAGGAGCGCAGCATGTCTATTCTGATCAATCGCAACAGCCGTGTTCTCACCCAAGGTATCACCGGAAAAACCGGACAATTTCATACCCGCATGTGCCGCGATTATGCCTTTGGTAAGGAATGTTTCGTGGCTGGCGTGAATCCGCGCAAACCCGGTGAGGATTTCGAGGGTATTCCGGTGTTTGCCACCGTGAAGGAAGCGAAACAGCAAACCGGCGCAAACGTGTCGGTGATTTACGTGCCGCCGCCGTTTGCCGCTGCAGCGATCGACGAAGCGGTCGAAGCCGAGTTGGATTTGGTGATTTGCATCACCGAAGGCATTCCGGTGCGCGACATGATTCGTACGCGTTATCAAATGCAGGGCAAAAAAACCCGGCTGATCGGCCCGAATTGCCCCGGCATTATCACGCCGGACGAGCTTAAGATCGGCATCATGCCCGGTTATATCCATAAAAAAGGCCGCATCGGCGTGGTGTCGCGCTCCGGCACGTTGACCTATGAAGCGGTGGCGCAATTGATGGCGCTGGGTCTTGGGCAATCGACTTGCATCGGGATCGGCGGCGATCCGGTCAATGGCTTGAAACACCTCGATGTGATGCAGTTATTCAACGATGACGAGGAAACCGATGCGGTGCTGATGGTTGGCGAGATCGGCGGCAGCGACGAAGAAGATTGCGCGCGCTGGATCAAAGACAACATGCGCAAGCCGGTGGTTGGTTTTATCGCCGGTGTGACTGCGCCGCCTGGTAAACGCATGGGACATGCCGGTGCGATCATTTCCGGCGGCAAGGGCACGGCGCAGGAAAAACTCGACGTGATGGAAGCCTGTGGTATCAAAGTCACCCGTAATCCCGCTGAAATGGGTAAATTGCTGAAGTCGGTTTTATAGTTTTTCAATTTTTTAAAGGCATTTTTATGCGTTTTCGCTTATCGTTTGTCATTATTTCTCTCGCAATCATAGTTTCCGCGTGCAGCACCATACCTGGAAAACAACTACCGTTACCTGGTAAGAAACCGGAACGGCCTGCCGGTCCGCTGCCGCAAAGCGCTAAGCCCAAATACAACTTGACCGGTTATCCAGCGGAGGTGCAACAAGGGTATATCGACGGTTGCGAAACCGCCAAAAACACGAGTTGGGCATTCAAGGATCTCAACCGTTACGATAAAGACGATCAATACCGCATGGGTTGGGAAGATGGTTTTATGATGTGCAAGGGTAAGAAATAACTATTACATTCCAATGATTGGTGTTAATTGGCGTTTTGGTTTACTGGTGTGGCTGATTATTTCAGCAATACCGGTTGCGGCTGCTGATTTACCGCTGACTGTCAAACAAAAGTTGCAGCAACTGGCGATTCCCGAATCGGCCATCGGGGTGTATGTACATGAAATCGGCGCGCGCGAGCCGCTATTGGCGGTCAATGCCGATACTGCCATGAATCCGGCATCTGTGATGAAATTGCTGACGACGTATGCCGGATTGGAGTTGTTGGGACCGGCGTATACCTGGCCGACGATGTTGTACGCCGATGGTCCGATCATTGACGGTGTATTGCACGGTGATCTGATCATCAAGGGCTATGGCGATCCAAAGCTGGATCTGGAGAATTTCTGGCTGCTGATTCACCGCTTGCGTCAAACCGGTTTGCACGAAATTAAAGGGAATCTGGTGCTGGATAACAGCCATTACGCGATCCCAAACGATGATCCGGGTGATTTTGACGGGCAGCCTTACCGTACCTACAACATCATTCCGGAGGCTTTGCTGGTCAATTACCGCACATCGACTATTCATCTATTTCCGCAACCCGAGAAAAATGCGGTGCGAGTGGTCATTGATCCGCTGCCGGATTCGATCCAGGTTCAAAATCATTTGAAATTGACCCAGGGCGCATGCGGCGATTGGCAAAATGCGATGACGATCGACGTGTTGGCCGATAAGAATAATGACAACAATTTTACCGTGGTGCTGAGAGGCAATTTTTCCCGTCACTGCGGCAAGCAATCGTACATGCTGAGTTTGCAGAAAAGTGCGATTTACACGCGCGATTTGTTTAAACGCTTGTGGGCGCAGCAAGGCGGCTTGTTTCACGGCGATGTAAAGGTCGAAAGGGCGCCATCCGGGTTAACGCCGCTAAAAATTTATCAGTCGCCGCCACTGGCGGAGATTGTTCGCGGTATCAACAAATTCAGCAATAACATTGCCGCGCGGCAACTGTATTTGGCGTTGGGTACGGGCGATGCCGTGGCGATTAATTCTCCTGCGACGTTGACGAAATCGGATGAAGCCATCCGGCAGTGGCTGGCGCGTAAACAGTTAAATTTTCCGGAGCTTGTGATTGAAAACGGCTCTGGACTATCGCGCAGGGAGCGTATCAGCACCCGGCATATGGGGCAATTGCTGTTGGCTGCATTCAATAGCTCGGTTATGCCGGAATTTATGTCATCGATGCCGATTGCGGCGGTCGATGGCACCTTGAGAAACCGGTTCACCGGAACAGCGGTAAAAGGCCTGGCGCATATGAAAACCGGTGCGCTCAATAATGTGCGTGCGTTGGCGGGGTATGTGCTGGATCAAGCCGGACGACGTTTCGTCGTCGTGTTTATTGTGAATCATGAGCAGGCCGGGCAATCCCGAATCGCCATGGATGCTTTGGTGCAATGGCTTTACAGCCGATCTTAATGTCCCTGAGACTAACAGGCCTATTGATTCCAATTTCTTTTCGGCGTAGAGTGCATGCTCAAGGTAGATGATCTATTTTGAAATCAGGTGAATCCCTTCAATCTCAGCTTGAGGAGTACACAAAATGATGAATGAATATAAATCCCTCGCCGTTCAATATCTGTCCGGAACTGTCCATATCTCCCGCCCCTTACCGCCCAATCCGGTGACGTTCGATTCTCCCGCCGTGGAAGTCATGACGGATTTGCGTTCCATTCACGCAGCGGTCATTACGCCAAGCACTCCGATGGAAATTGCCAATACTTATATGATGCAGCGTGGTGTGCGGACATTGCTGGTCATGAGCAATGACAACACGCTGGCCGGAATTATTACGGCTACCGATATTCTTGGTGAGAAACCGATGCGTTTTATTCAGGAACGCGGCGTGAAGCACAATGAAATTCTGGTGATGGATATCATGACTCCGCTGGATAAACTGGAAGCGATTTCCCTGGAGGAAGTGATGCATGCGCGAGTCGGTAATGTTGTTGCCAGTCTGCGCGAAAGCGGCCGGTTGCATGCATTGGTGATCGATGACTATACCATCGGTCTACCGAGGATTTGTGGCATCTTTTCCTGGACTCAAATTGAAAAGCAGCTTGGCATGATGATTCCGCAAAACAATGTGGCGAAGAGTTTCGCTGAAATTGAATCAACATTGATTGCAAGCTGACAAGGGATGCCGAAACCGATTAATTAGCCAGTCCATGGTTTGACTGTGGACTGGCTTTCTAAAAGTTATGATGCGGACGGGAATCGTTGACTCAGTTACAGTCTGATTTAAATTTTACTGTCGAGCCCGTTTTCAGCAAGTTCTGCGGCGCGTAACACCGCTTTGGCTTTGTTCTGCGTTTCCACCCACTCGTTTTGCGGCACTGAATCGGCGACAATGCCCGCACCTGCCTGCACATGCAGCATGCCGTCTTTGATGACGCCGGTGCGGATGGCAATCGCTAAGTCCATGTCGCCATTAAATCCGAGATATCCCACGGCGCCGGCGTAGACGCCACGCTTGGAGACTTCCAGTTCGTCGATGATTTCCATGGCCCGGACTTTTGGTGCGCCGCTGACCGTCCCAGCCGGAAAGGTGGCGCGCAATACGTCGATGGCGCTTAATCCGGGTTTCAGCTTGCCTTCGACATTCGAAACGATGTGCATGACATGCGAGTAGTTTTCAATTTGCATTTTTTCAGTCACTTTGACAGTGCCGGTTTGCGCAACACGGCCAATGTCGTTGCGCCCCAGATCCATCAACATCACATGTTCTGCAATTTCTTTCGGATCCGCCAATAAATCGGCTGCCAGTTCGGCATCTTCCTGCGGATTTTTGCCGCGTGGACGGGTGCCGGCAATCGGCCGGACAGTGACGGTATCGCTTTCCAGGCGCACCAAAATTTCCGGAGAAGCGCCGACGACATGAAAATCGTTGAAATGATAGAAAAACATGTAAGGCGATGGGTTGAGACTGCGCAAGGAACGGTACAACGCCAGCGGCGAAGCGCGATACGGTTTACTGGTGCGTTGCGACAGCACCACTTGCATGATGTCGCCGTCATAGATGTAGCGTTTAGCCCGTTCCACGGCGGCCTTAAATTCCGCTTCCGGAAATTCGGAGACGGCAGCGGCTGAAGCAACCGTTTCTTCAGAGGGAATAGTGACCGGTTGGCGTAATTGTGCGAGTAATGCTTTCAAGCGGTCGCGGCCAGCCTGGTAAGCGTTTGCATTCGCTGGATCGACATACACGATCAGATACAATTTGCCGGAGAGATTGTCGACGACAGCCAACTCCTCTGACAACAGCAGCAACATATCCGGGGTGTTCAAACAATCCGGCTTGGCATGCCCTTTAAGCTTGTGCTCGATATATCGCACGGTATCGTAAGAGAAATAACCGGCTAACCCGCCGCGAAAGCGTGATTTTCCGGCGGGGCATGGCGCCGCTTTGAACTGCGCCAAATAAGATTCGACAAAAGCCAGCGGATCGGTCGCGGCGACCGTTTCCGATAGATTCTGATGAATCGTGGTAATTTGATTGTCGCGGGCTTCAATGCGAGTTGTTGCCGGCAGGCCGATGATTGAGAAGCGGCCGAACCGCTCGCCGCCTTGCACCGACTCCAGCAGGTATGAATAGGGCTGATTGGCCAGTTTCAGATAGATCGATAAAGGCGTATCGAGATCGGCGAATGTTTCAAGAATAACCGGAATACGGTTAAATCCTTGCCGCGCGAGGTCATCAAATTCTGCTTCGGTCATTTCTAGGATGATTTTTTAATCAATTTCGCCGCATCCACGATGGATTCCACGATTGCATCGCAATCCAGTTCATAAACATTGCGCCCTTCATTGTAACCATAGGTTACGCAAAACACATGGCAACCGGCGGCTCTGGCTGCGATCGCATCATTTAACGAGTCGCCGATCAACAGTGCTTCGTTGGGTTGTGCGCCAAAATGCTGGCAAATGTGCGTGAGCGGCATCGGATCGGGCTTCTTTTTCGGTAAGCTGTCGCCGGATAGAACGATTTCAAATTGATCGTACAGCCCGGTCGCCCGTAGCAGCGGAATGGTAAACGCCTCTGCCTTATTGGTGATGCAGGCCAATCGGAAACCGGCTTGCTGCAACACTTTAACGCCTTCAACCACCCCCGGGTAGGGGTGAGTATTCAAGCTCAAATTATCCGCGTAATGCTTTTCGTAAATCGGCAGTGCTTTGGCAAACAAGGCTGCATCGGGTTCACCGTCGAGCTCGCCGGTCAAGGTACGCTTGACCAGCTTCTGTATGCCTTTTCCGATATAGGAACGGATGGTCTCGGTCGATTGTTCCGGCATTCCCAAATCCTTGAGCATCAGATTGGCGGACAATGCGAGGTCATCCGCGGTGTTCAGCAATGTACCGTCCAGATCGATCATGATTACCTTGACCGCAATCGGGAAATCGGTTTTCTTGGATGATGCCGCGGTGTTGAAAGAAAAACTTTGGTTCATGAACGTGTAAATAGTGGCAATTGATACGAAAGATTTTATTTGACTTTGGCTAATTCAGCGCGAAACGCAGCCACAATGCTATCGTAGCGATGCGGATCCGAGTCTTTGCCAGCCTGATAAATAGCCGATCCGGCAACAAACGTGTCGGCGCCGGCGCGTGCGATTTCAGCGATATTGTCAACTTTCACACCGCCATCAATTTCCAGCAGGATGTTGTTATTGCCGCTGTCATCCAACCGTTTTCTGACAGCGCGTAATTTGTTTAACGCTTCCGGAATGAATTTTTGACCGCCAAAACCGGGATTGACCGACATGATCAGAATCAAATCCAGTTTGTCGAGCACATGATCCAAATAAGATAGCGGTGTCGCCGGATTAAACACCAAGCCGGCTTTACAACCTTGTTCCTTGATCAGACCAATGGTGCGGTCAATATGGTTGGATGCTTCCGGGTGAAAGGAGATAATGTTGGCGCCGGCTTTGGCAAAATCGGGGATAATGCGATCAACCGGTTCAACCATCAAGTGTACGTCGATGATGGCATCGGTGACGGGGCGAATGGCTTCGCATACCAAAGGGCCGATCGTCAAATTGGGTACATAGTGGTTGTCCATTACATCAAAATGGACAATATCTGCGCCTGAAGCGATAACATCGGTGATTTCCTGACCGAGTTTGGCAAAATTGGCGGACAGAATGCTGGGTGCTAAGCGAAACATGAAAAACCTCTCAATTGAAATCAAATTGTTTATTTTAACCTTAATTGGCCGGTTGCGCGTGAAAGAGTGCAAGCGGATATGAATTTCATCCGGTTAATCCGTTTTTTTATCTTTTCTTGGTACACTATTTAAAAGAACGCGCTAATAGCAGGGATAAACATATGTCCGATGATAAGAAATACGAAATAGAGATTACTGTCCGAACCGCCTACTTACCTGACCAATCGGATGAGGAAGCCGATCGGCATGTGTTCGCTTATACCATCACGATTGCCAATAATGGCACGGTTGCCACACAATTAATCAGCCGGCATTGGATCATCAATAATGGCGATGGCACGACACAGGAAGTGCGGGGGTTGGATGTCGTCGGCGAGCAACCGCTGCTTAAACCCGGCGATAGCTTTGAATACACTAGCGGAACAGTGATTTCAACATCGGTTGGCTCGATGAAAGGCAGTTATCAGATGGCTGCTGAAGATGGCGTGCATTTTGATGTAGCCATCCCGGAATTCATATTGAGTGTGCCCAGGACGTTACATTAAAACGACCAATGGCTGGTTGATTCTAGGTTTGATGACTGCATTGCATAGTTGCTTCGATGACTGGCACGCTCTATCTAATCCCATCACCCATTAGCCAGGAAAGTATCGCTTGGGTGTTGCCGACGGCCGTGCAACAATGCGTGGCCGGACTGAGTCATTTTATCGTGGAGCATCCCAAAACCGCGCGGCAATTTCTCAAGCAAATCGGTTGCAAGCAGCCACTACAGGCATTGCAGATGCAAATACTCAATGAACATACTTCCAGTAAAGATTTACCGGAACTGCTCAGGCCATTATTGGCGGGTAACGATGTGGGGTTGTTATCAGAAGCCGGTTGTCCGGCAGTGGCCGATCCTGGCGCGGAATTGATCCGCTTGGCGCATAAACATAGCATTCCCGTAACGCCTTTGGTCGGACCTTCCTCTATTATACTGGCACTGATGGCATCGGGCTTGAATGGTCAGCGATTTGCTTTTCATGGCTATCTGCCGGTCGAGAGTGCTGCGAGGGTTCAGAAAATCATGGAATTGGAAAAGCTATCGTCTAGTCTGCAACAAACGCAGATTTTTATCGAAGCGCCGTACCGTAATCAGAAATTACTGGAACAATTGGTGAATGTATGCCGTGATACGACCGATTTATGCATCGCCAGTCATCTTACGTTTTCCAGCGAGTTGATTGCGACCAAGCCGGTCAGGGAGTGGCGTAAGTGCCTGCCGGATATTAACAAAATACCGGCCATTTTTTTATTGTACGGCTAGGAGGTATCAAGGCTTCTGCTGGCCGTAGTCGGCTGTTCGAAATACAGATTACTGAGCCGGGAGTTTTTTCTGGATAAATTCTATCTTGTAGCCATCCGGGTCCTCGATAAACGCAATCACTGTTGTGCCATGCTTCATCGGCCCGGCTTCACGGGTAACCTTGCCGCCCAGTTTTTTTGCGTTTTCGCAGGCCTGATAGGCATCATCGACTTCAATGGCAATATGGCCGTAGCCTTCTCCCAGATTATACGAAGCAGTATCCCAATTGTGCGTCAATTCCAGAACAGCGCCGCTGGCTTCATCTTGAAAGCCAACGAAAGCAAGTGTAAACCTGCCGTCAGGATAATCTTTGCGGCGCAATAGCTTCATCCCTAACACTTGGGTATAGAAAGCTAGGGATTTTTCAAGATTGCCGACACGCAGCATGGTATGCAGAATGCGCATTTATATTTTTACCATTTCAAAATCATCTTTACGCGCGCCGCATTCCGGGCAAGTCCAGTTGATCGGCACATCTTCCCAGCGTGTGCCCGGTGCAATACCTTCATCCGGAGCTCCAGCGGCTTCATCATAAATATAGCCGCAAATTAAGCACATATAGCGATTGTACTCACGATTCTCATCGGTTGGCATGATAGATAGCAACTTCCTTTTAGGTTAAAATGATATTTTACGGTATTAATGCATGTTACAGCCACCCCCAATTGTACTTTCTTTCGCAGCCAATGATCCCAGTGGTGGAGCAGGTCTTCAAGCGGACCTGCTGACTCTCGCCAGCTTAGGTTGCCATCCGTTGTCGGTGATGACAGCGATTACCGTTCAAGATACTGCCGGCGTTGAAGATGTCATGCCGCTTGATCCCGAATGGGTTGCCGATCAAGCCAGAGCGGTGCTTGAAGATATGCCAGTTCAAGTTTTTAAAATCGGATTATTAGGCAGCGTTGAAATTATCGCTACGATCGCGGAGGTGATTTCCGACTATCCGCAGATTCCCTTGGTGATGGATCCTGTTCTGACTTCGGGGCGGGGGGATGAGCTGGCAAGCGAGGAAATGATTGATGCTATGCGCGAGTTATTATTGCCGCAAGTAACGATTTTAACGCCTAATAGCCTGGAAGCGCGGCATCTGGCGCAACTGGAAAACGATAGTCATGTGACTAAGCTGGATTTAAGCCTGTGCGCGGAGCGGTTGCTGGATCTCGGATGTGAATATGTGTTGATCACCGGTACTCACGAAAACACCGTTCAAGTGACCAATACTTTATTTGCAAGCGACGGCATTGTGCGATCCGATCACTGGGAACGGCTTGCCAATACATATCATGGCTCGGGTTGCACGCTGGCATCCGCGATTGCGGCTTATTTAGCCAACGGATTGCCCATCACAGAGAGCGTGCAGGAGGCACAGGATTACACGTGGCATACATTGCAGGCAGGTTTTCGTCCCGGGATGGGGCAATATATTCCCAACCGCCTTTTTTGGGCGAGGGAAAATGATGATGACGGCAATGAAATAGACTCGCCTATTATCGAAAAAAACTGAAGAATCGCTGATTCATCCGATGAACGTAATGAAGCGCAACAGCGGTAGCATCCCGACCCGATAACCGAAGATTTCTCCAGAGCGATATGTCCGTGCAGTCAATGAATCCGAGTCTCTCCATAATTGGCGGGCTATACGCGATTACGCCGGATTTGACCGATACCGGTGAATTGCTCGAAAAGACGCGGCAAGCTTTGACTGGCGGGGCTCGTTTGGTGCAGTACCGGAACAAATCGGCTAATAGCGTTTTGTTGAGGGAGCAAGCCGGATTAATGCGGCAACTCTGCAAGGAGTTCCGGGTACCATTGATTATCAATGATCACATCGATTTGGTAATCGCAATTGATGCGGATGGCGTACACGTGGGCCGGGAGGATGCGGGTGTCGTCGAAGCGCGAAAGCACCTCGGGAAAAATAAGATCGTCGGGGCATCGTGTTATAACGATCTGGAACGGGCGCAGCGAGCAGAGCAAGAGGGGGCCGACTATGTGGCTTTTGGCGCATTCTTTGCTTCAGCGACAAAGCCTGATGCTGTCTCCGTTTCCGAATATCTGATGGGACAAGCGAAACAAAAAATTTCAATTCCTATTGTGGGGATCGGCGGTATCCAGCTGAACAATGCAAGGCGAGTTATTGCAAGCGGCTGTGCCGCAGTTGCGGTGTGTAGTGATTTGTTCAGAAATGACAATGTCACGACGCAAGCCATGCGATTCACGCAATTATTTGCAGAGTATCAAACTTACTAACAACCAACTAATTTTAAAAGAGTAATCAAATGACTTCACGTAATCATCAACTATTTGAACAATCTCAGCAGTATATACCCGGCGGTGTGAATTCCCCCGTTCGTGCTTTTAAATCGGTGGGCGGGGAGCCGGTTTTTTTTAAACGTGGTGAAGGCGCGTATTTCTGGGATGCGGACGGTAAATCGTATATTGATTATGTGGGTTCATGGGGGCCACTGATTTTGGGTCATGCCCATCCGGAAGTGGTTAAAGCCGTGCAGACTGCGGCACAGAATGGCTTGACCTTTGGCGCGCCCACTGAGGCGGAACTGGAAATCGCCAAGCTGATTTGCCAAATGGTGCCTTCCATTGAACAAGTCCGGTTGGTAAGTTCCGGCACGGAGGCGGGCATGAGCGTCATTCGGTTGGCGCGTGGTTTTACTGGCAGAAGCAAGATCATTAAATTTGAAGGCTGTTATCACGGTCACGACGATTCCTTGCTGGTTAAAGCGGGCTCGGGTGCGCTTACTTTTGGAAATCCAAGCTCTGCCGGTGTTCCGGCGGAGACAGCGGGACATACGATTGTTCTGGATTACAACGATCTGGCCGGCATCGAAGAAGCCTTCAGCAAATGGGGCAAAGAAATTGCGGCGGTGATTGTTGAGCCGGTTGCGGGCAACATGAATCTGATCGCTCCAAAGGCAGATTTTCTGGCACGATTGCGTGCATTGTGCACGCAAAACGGGACCGTATTGATCTTTGATGAAGTGATGACGGGTTTTCGCGTTGGATTGGGATGTGCGCAAGGGCTTTATCAAATCAAACCAGATTTGACGGCATTAGGTAAAGTGATCGGCGGCGGCATGCCGATGGCTGCATTTGGCGGGCGGCGTGACATTATGCAATGTTTGGCGCCACTCGGTCCGGTTTATCAAGCCGGTACGCTTTCCGGAAATCCGGTGGCGGTTGCGGCAGGCACGGCGACGTTGAAGCTGATTCAAGCGCCAGGTTTCTACGATAAGTTATCCAACAGAACCCGGCAGCTTGTCGAAGGTATCAGCGCAGCAGCAAAGGCATACGGCATTGATTTTTGCGCGCAATCGGTCGGCGGTATGTTCGGGCTTTATTTCAGCAAGGAAATTCCCACCAGTTTTGCCGAAGTCATGCAATGCGACAAGGCGGCTTTCAATCGATTCTTTCACGCCATGCTTGAAGAAGGCGTTTATTTCGCACCCTCCGCGTTTGAAGCCGGATTTGTATCATCAGCGCATGGCGATCAAGAACTTGATAAGACCCTGTCGGCAGCCGATAAAATATTTAAGAATTGGTAGCAGTAGATAACAAAAAAGGCGATCTTAAGATCGCCTTTTTTGTTTACGCGGATTGTTTGTTAACGAATCGTTGCAATATAAGCAGAAACGGCTCTCTTTTCATGGGAGCTCATACGGCTAACAACTTGTTGCATAATAGAATTGTCGTTGGTGCGATCGCCTTTGTTAAATTGGTCGAGCTGCGACAGCGTGTATTCCGCATGTTGTCCGCCAACCGCAGGATAATGCGGCGGAATGCCGGAACCTTTCGGACCGTGGCAGCTTGCGCAAGCAGGAATGCCATTTTCGATATTGCCGCCGTGGTAAAGAATTTTGCCAGCTTCAAGCATTTTTTCATCAACCGGCGCTTGGCTTGGGTTGGTCTTTTGTTTGGCGTAGTATTCGCCTAACGCTTTCATATCCTCCTGCGACAATGCCGCTACCATGGCTGACATCACAGGACTGTTGCGTTTAGGTGGTTCTTCGCCATTTGCCTTAAAATCCATCAACTGCTTGGTGATATACTCCGCATGTTGTCCGGCCAAAATCGGATTCATCGGAATGACGCTATTGCCGTCAGCGTTGTGGCAGCCAGCACAAGTGCCAGCAGCAATCTCTTCAACTGTGGCCGGTGCGGCAGGCACTGGCGCAGTGGAGTCGGATTCAGAAGTTGTTTCGGCTGAAATCGGTGCAGCGGCTAATAATGCTGCGAATAAAACCATATGCTTGAAAATTTTCATGTTTCTTATTCCGTTTTTAAAGGCATCTAAAGGTTGGTTGGTCTGTTTGTAAAATAACGGCGTATTTTAGCAAGGCAAAAGCGCGTTAACAACAAAATTAATAGGGTTGTTGTTATTTAATATTTTATTTTTCAATGAGAATAATCTTTATTATCCTGCTAATAGCGAATGTTGCATTTTTTGCCAGTGCGCAGTTTCACTCGGATGATCGAAATGAAAACATCCCGTTACCGGTAAATCCGGAAAAAATTATTCTGGTGCCAGCTCATGAAAATTGTTTAATATGGGGCAATTTTTATGAAGAACAAATACAATATGCGACATCGGTATTGGCCGAATTGTTACCCGATTTAGCCTATAGCTTGGAGGAAGCTGGCGATACTACCCTATACTGGCTTTATATCCCGCCTTATCCCAATAAAGATCTCGCTAATCGTGAGATCAACAAACTCAGGAATCTTGGCATTGTGAGTTTTCGTGTAAAAGACGGCAGCCAGTGGGAGAATGCCATCTCGTTAGGGATGTTTTATGATCAGAACGATGCGCTCAAGCAGCTGCGTGAAGTGGAAAAGAAAGGAATTGTCATTGCAAAAATCGATCATCGCACAGTTCTCTTAAAAAAAATTGTAGTTCGAGAATCGACGCAGACCACTAAAGATTCGATGCAAAAGCTGGTAGAACAATTTGACGATACGCAGCTGAACTCCGGCGAATGCGAACGTTAATTTTGATAATCTCATTAATAATGAATGGATAGTGGCATTTTGGAACGCTGATAATCCGGGATGAATCCTATCCGAATAAAAATTTATGAAGGTAACCATTAAAACACCGCAGGAAATCGAGACAATGCGCATCGCAGGGCGATTGGCCTCGGAGGTTCTGGATTTTATTTCCCCCCATGTTGTTGCCGGTATTACAACGGAAGAGTTGGACAAGCTGTGCCATGATTACATGGTGAACGTGCAAAAAACCATCCCGGCTCCGTTGAATTATGCGCCATCCGGGCATGCACCCTATCCGAAATCGATTTGCACATCGGTCAATAACCAAATATGTCATGGCGTTCCCGGTAAAAAGATACTTAAAAACGGTGACATCATTAATATTGACATTACCGTCATCTACGAAGGCTATCACGGCGATACCAGCCGGATGTATTACGTCGGCGAACCGTCGATTCAAGCCAAACGTCTGTGCGAAGTTACTTATGAAGCCATGTGGCGGGGTATTGATCAGATTGCACCGGGTAAGCATTTAGGCGATATCGGTCACGCCATCCAGAAATTAGCGGAAGGCGTCGGTTACAGCGTGGTCAGAGAATTCTGCGGTCACGGCATCGGCGCGAAATTTCACGAAGACCCGCAAGTGTTGCATTACGGACGTCCCGGTACCGGATTGGAACTCAAGTCCGGCATGATTTTTACCGTGGAACCGATGATCAACGCCGGGAAAGCCGCTATCCGCCATTTGCCGGACGGGTGGACGGTCACCACCAAAGACGGCAGTTTGTCCGCACAATGGGAACATACCATTCTAGTGACTGAAAACGGCCATGAAGTGTTGACCCTATCGGCGGGTGCTCCTGCCAAACCAGAGTATCGTTTCGCATCTTAACCTCATTACCACAGAATTCTATGACACGCAGTTATCAACGCACACCGGCGCAAATCCGTCCTGTCAAAGTCACACGCCATTACATCAAACATGCCGACGGCTCAGTGCTGATCGAATGCGGCGACACCAAGGTTGTCTGCACTGCGACAATTGCCGAGCAAGTGCCATCCTTTTTGAAGGGGCAGGGGCAAGGGTGGCTGACCGCCGAATATGGCATGCTACCCGGATCGACGCATTCGCGTATGCAGCGGGAAGCTGCTAAAGGTAAGCAAACCGGGCGTACTATGGAAATTCAACGGTTAATTGGCAGAGCGCTCCGCGCTGCGGTCGATTTGAAGAAACTCGGCGAGCGCACCATTCAAATCGATTGCGATGTGATTCAGGCAGACGGCGGCACCCGCACGGCCAGTATCACTGGCGCCTATGTCGCCTTGCACGATGCTGCGCAAAAGTTGCTCGATCAGCAACGCATCGGTTCTTCGCCGATCCTCGATCACGTCGCAGCGGTGTCGGTGGGTATTTTTGAAGGCACGCCGGTACTGGATTTGGATTATGCGGAGGATTCCGCGTGTGATACCGATATGAACGTCGTTATGACCGGGCGTTTGCACCTGATCGAAGTGCAAGGAACCGCCGAAGGCGTTGCTTTCAGCCGCGAAGAATTGAACGCCATGCTCGATATGGCGCAACATGGCATCCAGGAATTGATCGCGATTCAAAAAGCGGTATTGAGTCAATCGTGAACATGCTGGAAAAATTGGTCATCGCCAGCAATAATTCCGGTAAATTACGGGAAATCGGAGAATTGCTGGCACCGCTGGCGATCGAAGTTATCCCGCAATCGCAATTTGCTGCCGGTGAAGTTGACGAGCCGCATCCGACGTTTGTCGAAAATGCCTTGATCAAAGCCCGGCATGCGAGCCGCTGCGCCGGATTACCCGCACTGGCGGATGACTCAGGCATTTGTGTCAGCGCACTGGGCGGTTCTCCCGGCGTGAATTCCGCCCGATATGCCGGCGAACCCAGATCCGATGAACGTAACAATCAAAAACTAATTTCGGCGTTAAAAGATCAAACGGATCGCCGTGCCTATTATTACTGCGTGATCGTGCTGCTCCGGCATGCCGAAGATCCGCAGCCGGTCATTGTCGATGGCGCATGGCATGGAGAAATCGTCGATCAACCGCGCGGCGCCGGTGGATTTGGCTACGATCCCTATTTTTGGGTGCCCGAATTCGGTAAAACATCCGCAGAATTAACATCCGAGCAGAAAAATCGTCTCAGTCATCGCGGCCAGGCGTTGGTGAAGCTGGTCGATATATTGCGTTCCGGGAAGTTTTAACCAGAGGATTTTGATTTGAATTTCCGGCGGTTTTTTTCGGGAACCGCGAGTTAATCGGTGGTGTTTGGGAAAAACAGATCGATACGATGCACAGCAAGATCAGCATGGCAATGACGGCAATGTGAAGACCGGCTTCCATGCAGGTGTATTCTTCACACATAGCACGATCAATCCCTCGATCAATGCGGCGAGTGCGACATTCAGAATGAAGGTCACTTGATTCGTTGCATTGGGTAGCGCTCAAAAACTCACTGATCGTATTGATAGGTCTTGTTTCTAGCGATCCAACCACCTTACATTAATCTCAGCTTGAGCGGCGAATCAGGTTTTCCTAATCGTATCAGTCGTTCTTTGGTTCCTGGTAAGCATCGTAGGAAGCTATTGATTACTCAAAACAATTCTGTATTTGACTGAGCCATTTGCAAGCTTGGCAAGCGCATCGTTCACTTGATCCATGGGGAAACTTTCAACGATGGGTTCGATTTTGTGTTGTTCTGCGAATTGCAGCATGGTGGCAATGGTGGCAGGGCTACCGACGGGGGAGCCGGATACGTCGCACTGGTTGGCAATCATCGGAAAAACATTGATGTCCAGTGGTTGCAGCGGGACACCGAGAAAATGCAGTCGGCCTTTCGGACGCAAAGTGGCAAGATAAGCGTTCCAATCCAGTTTCACATTTACGGTTGCCAGGATCAGGTCAAAGTGATTGGCAACGGCAGCCAGTTCTTCCGGGTTTCTAGTATTCAGCACCGCGTGCGCTCCTAAAGACATTGCTTCTTTTTGTTTACTTTCACTGGAAGTAAAAGCAGTGACGTGGCAACCCCAGGCTTTGGTAAATTGCAGTGCAAGGTGACCCAAACCACCGATGCCGATGACAGCTACTTTTGCAGTCGGTGGAATGTGATATTGCACGAGCGGATTAAAAACAGTGATACCGCCACAGAATAAAGGGCCGGCGGTTTGAGCGTTGAGATTGCCCGGTAGTGCAACCACGCTGGCCGCTTTTGCGCGAACCCTTTCGGAGAATCCGCCGTGGCGTCCAACGATGGTGGATTCTGATTGCGCACACAAATTATGATCGCCGGATAGGCAACTGTGGCAAGTCATGCAATAGCCGGCATGCCAGCCTAAACCGACACGCTGACCGATTGACAAGTTATGCACATGACTGCCTTTCGCGGCTATCGTACCGATGATTTCGTGACCCGGAACAAATGGGTATTGCGTGATTCCCCAATCGTTATGCAGCATGCTGAGATCGCTGTGGCAGATGCCGCAATGCTCCACGGCAATTTCAACGTCGTGATCACCGAGCGGTCCCGGATTGTATTCAAACGGCTGTAGTTTTCCGCCTGGTTCAAATGCTGCATACGCTTTAATCATGACTGCTCCTTCTATCGTACTTTCCAATAACTTAATTATTCATTATTACTGTTTTTGTAATTGGGTGCATGATATCTTCATGGCGGCCACAGAACCTGGCATGATTTCAGCGGATTCACTTTGATCGATGCAACCAAGCTTTAGGTATTTTCATGGAATATAAGATTTTATTAACTGTATTTGTCACAGTTTTTATCGCGGAACTTGGCGATAAGACGCAGTTGGCTACATTGCTATTTGCTGCCGATAAGGAAGTCAGCAAGTTGACGGTATTTGCTGGCGCGTCGCTGGCTCTCATTGCCACGTCGGCAATCGGTGTGCTGGCGGGCGGCTTCATTTCGGAGCATGTCAGTGCGAAATATTTACATTATCTCGCCGGTACGGGGTTTATCGTTATCGGGATCTGGACACTGATTAAAGCTTGATCGATCTCTTCATTGAAGAGCAACATCGATCGCTATCTCTTATTTGGCTTTTCCCAAGCGTAGCGTAATGCAGGCTCCTCCATCTGGATGATTCTCAATTGATAATTCACCGCCGTAGACCTGGACAATATCACGCACAATGGCTAATCCAATGCCGTGACCGGGCGTGGATTGGTCAGCGCGCACGCCGCGTTCCAGTATTCTGGCAATTTGATCCGGCTGAATACCGGGGCCGTCGTCTGTTATCTGAATGACGACTTGACTATCTTGATAACCGGCCGATAGTTGAATGCGTTGCCTGCACCATTTAAAAGCATTGTCGACCAGGTTGCCGAGCAATTCCATCAAATCACCCTCATCAATGCGCAGTCCGATACTGTCGTCAATCTGAACCGCTATGTCGGGTTGTTTATCGCGATAGGCCTTGGCAACGGTAGTGACGATCCGGTCAGCCAGCGGACGAAGGGCGATCATAACCATACCGGGCGAGCTGCCAGCAGTGGCGGCGCGGCGGAGCTGGTATTGAATAATGTTGTCGATGCGGTCGATCTGTTCCTGTATTGCCTTCGCCCTATTGATTTCATCATCGTCACTGTGAAGAGCGCCCTGCAGGACAGCCAAGGGCGTTTTGAGGCTATGCGCCAAATCCGCCAGACCGTTGCGGTAACGCTTTTGCTGTTTGTGTTCGTGAGCGATTAACGAGTTGATGTTATCAGTTAATAATTGTAATTCACTGGGGTAGGCGCCTTTTAAACTTTCTTGCTGCCCGGATTCGATCGCGGCTAGCTCGGTTGATACTTTGCGGAGAGGTTGCAGTCCCCAGCGCAGCACTAACATTTGCGTAGCCAGCAAGAACACTGCCATGACACCGAGTAAGCCCCACAAATCCTCACGGTATTGTTCGATCTGTGCGTCGAATAACACCGCATCGGTGATCACATAAAAGGTTAACGGGTAGTCCCCGGCGGGGGTTTCCCAAGCGACACCGTACCGGTAAATAAAGTAGGGCATATCGTTGATCTGAATCTGCGCGAATTCTTTCTTGCCCTTTTCCGCTAGGGAGATATCGGGAACCGGTTTGTTCAGCGAAGAAGTAGAACGCCAAATAATTCGATTGCCGGGGCCAATGATAAAAGCATAAGTATCGGAATTGACGTGGCCGAGCTCTGCATCGAGTAAATTGGTAGGAACATCAAGTTCTCCCGATTCTTCTACTTCGGCATCGCCCATCAACATCAGTACTTTTGCAAACAAACGGTCTTTAACGCCCAAGCGCGCGCTGTCATAGAAAGCGCGATCCAGCATCCATGCAATCCCCACGATGAAAATCAATAGCACGAGTGTGGTGCTGAGAAGGACTCGCTGATTGAGGGACATCATCACGATTTATTGCATTCCAAATTGAACCGGTAACCGCGGCCTCGCATGGTTTCAATCGGATTCAACGTACCGGTTGGATCCAGTTTGCGGCGCAATCGGCCGACCATGACTTCGAGCACATTACTGTCGCGATCTTCATCGTGCGGATAGAGATAATCGGATAAGGTATGTTTGGAAAGCACCTCGCCATGATGGCGGACTAATTCTTCTAAAAGGCGGTATTCGAACGAGGTCAATTCGATGATATTACCGTCGACTGTCACTACTTGCGAAGTTACATCAACCGTGATGGGACCGCACTTTAACTGCGTTTGCGGAATGCCGGTGGCACGTCTGAGCAAAGCTTTGACCCGGGCTTGCAATTCTTCCATTTGAAACGGCTTGGTGAGGTAGTCGTCTGCTCCCATTTCCAAACCTTGCACTTTGTCCTGCCAGCTGCTGCGTGCAGTCAGAATCAAGATCGGCAGCAAACTGCCGCGTTCTCGAAGTGCTTTGATGATTTCCAGGCCGGATTTACCAGGCAGGCCAATATCAATGATGGCTGCATCGATCGGATATTCAGTCGCAAGAAATAATCCTTCATCGCCATCGCCGCAAGTATCGATCATATAACCTTCTGCTTCCAATTGCTGGCGGATCTGATTTTGTAATCGGAATTCATCCTCAATGACCAGGATGCGCATGTTTGTCTCCTGTGGTGCTGATATTTAAATAGAATTGACTATCCTCGGGTCGCAGGAATTATTTTAATCGCTAATGTGTGGAAATCACCGAACCATCTTGTACATCAATTAAAACGATGTGAATCCTGCCTTGGCTGCTGAGAATTTTTACCCGGTAAGTCTGATTTGTTTGATTGATTGCCAGTACGCGGCCATTGACCTGCTGTTGCGCAATAGTAATTGCTTTTTGCTCGGTAATACCTTTGGTCGGGCCGGTGTCGATGGATTGTTTGTCCATCGGGTTTTGCGTATCTGCTGTTGCCTGTAAGATCGAGCTAGTCATGATCATTATGATGACTAATACTTTCCACCGTCTGTTCATAACCGGTCACTCCTTGGTTAAAGGTAGAAATCAGGCTGGCCACAGTTAAAGCGCGGTCTGTTGCCAGCCTCCGATGTCAGAAGCGTATCATAAAATCCATATTTCCGGATCCGATCCCCATCATCAGTTGCGGCGCAGGAACATATACCGGAGCAGGATAATAGCTGTTGTAATAGTTATAGCGCGGTTGCGGGTAGTGAGGTTGATAATAACCCCAAGGCTGGCTATAGACATAACCATAACTGCCATGATGGTGGTGTTTATGATGGTGATGTCCGTGGTGATGGCCATGGCCGCGATGACCTCTGCCTGCTTCAGCCAGGGTCGGTGTTACCAATATGAGCGCCAAAAAAATCATTAAAATCAAACTGGTCAGTTTTGTTGTCCGGATGTTCATGATGTTTCTCCTTTTCGTTGTTGGTCGTTGACGATTCTTCATGGCATCAATCTACGCAAACCTGAATGAACAAAAACTGAATGGAAAATGTTGCTACGATTTAGCGAAGTTGTGTCATTCGATATAAATCGAATGAAATAAATTGACTATAAGAAGCGTAACAGGCTCTGCGGATAGCGCCACTTTAAGGTACGGTAGGCGCGGCAGAGCGGGTACAGAATGACAAGCACGAGCAATGCGATTAGGTAAGTTTGCGCCAAACTGCCACGTTCGAAAAAAAATTCCATCATTCTCAGCGCCACAAAGTGCGCAAGGTAGAAAAATAGAGCAGTTTGGCCGAATACCAGCACGGGGCCATTAAAACGGATGGTTTTACTTAGTAATTCGAAGCGCATCAATAGCGATAGTATGATTGCCATCAATCCTAGTTCCAGCAGCGTGTAAGCCAAACTGGGTGGATATTTGCTCACATGCAACCAGTGCGTCAGCGTGTTGCCTTCCAGGTGCATAAACAGATTGCCATAGCCGTCGAGACCACGAACGATGACGAATAATGTCAGTGCTAACCAGCCGCAAGTTAATAATAGCCGATGCGGCGTTTCAGAACCGGATGGTCTGGTGATGAGCCACTGGCCGAAAACCCAGCCAAGCATCATCATACCGAGCCACGGTAAAGCGGGATAGAGCACCGTGTAGTTGTCATTGAAGTCCGGTGCAAATGTAATCGCCAACCAAATCGGTACGTCGCCGCCAGGTTGCCATAGGTGCATTAGCAGAAACTCCCCGCCGCAGATTATCAAAATGGCCAGCCAGAACACCGTACTAGCGCTGAGGCGTTGCAAGTAGACCATCAACATCATGCTGATACCGATAGCATACAGCACTTGCAAAATCGGTTTGCCGCCAAACAATGAGAATACAACCAAATCCAATAACGCGATAAAAGCACCGCGCAGCAACAATTCACGATCGATGTCAGCAGTATCCATGCCAAGTCGTTGCCGCTGCAGATTGCTGATTGCGATTGATGCGCCAGCTAGAAAAATGAATGTGGGTGCGCAGATGTGCGTGATCCAGCGTGTCAGGAATTGATCGGTAGCGAACTGAACGCCTGGTTCATACAACAATACGGAATCAGCAAATAGACGCTGTTCGTTGAAAAACCAGGAAGTGTGATCGAGCGCCATCAGCATCATGACAAGTCCACGCAACCAATCGATGGCAGCAATACGCTGTATATTTTTATCGTATGGCGGCATCATGTGAATCTCCAGGAACCATACCCAATGATCTGCTAGAGTAAAACCAGATTGTTCCTGTGAATGAGTTCCGGTTCATCCACATAGCCCAGAATTGTTTCTATTTCACTGCTGGGTTGTTTCAGGATTTTTTGCGTTTCCACCGCGCTGTAGTTAATCAATCCGCGTGCGATTTCGCGTCCGTCCGGGTCGAGGCAGGAAACCGTTTCACCGCGCTCGAACTCGCCTTCGACAGCGACCACGCCGATAGGCAGCAAGCTTTTACCGTCACCCGTCAATGCCTTAACCGCGCCATGGTCGAGCGTGACGTAGCCGCGTACTTGCAAATAATCGGCGAGCCATTGTTTGCGAGCGGCCAGAACCGGCAATTTGGCGATGAAGCGAGTACCGATGATCTCATCTTCGCTTAGACGGACCAGCACGTTCTGTTCATGACCGGAAGCGACAATCGTGTTCGCGCCACTACGCGCTGCACGCTTGGCTGCAATGACCTTGGTTTGCATGCCGCCGCGGCTGATACCACTACCGACACCGCCGGCCATTTTTTCCAGCGCCGGATCACCGGCGTGTACTTCGTTTAATAATGTTGCTGTTGGATCTTTACGCGGATCGCTCGTATATAAACCGGCTTGATCGGTCAGGATCACCAGCACATCGGCCTCGACCAGATTGGTGACTAGCGCCGCGAGTGTGTCGTTATCGCCGAATCGGATCTCGTCGGTGGCGACGGTATCGTTTTCATTGATGATCGGGATGATGTCGAGTTTGAGCAATGTTGTTAGCGTCGAGCGTGCATTCAGATAGCGTTTGCGATTCGATAGATCCTCGTGGGTCAACAGCACTTGCGCGGTTTGTAAACCATATTGCGAGAAACTTGATGCGTAGGCTTGCGCCAATCCCATTTGACCGACAGCCGCTGCGGCCTGCAGTTCGTATAAAGCGGTTGGACGGGTATCCCAATTCAATCGCTGCATGCCCTCGGCGATCGCACCCGAGGAGACGAGGATGATATCCTTGCCAGCTTGTTTGAGGGCAGCAATTTGCGCTGCCCAGCCTGCTAAAGCGGAATGGTCGAGTCCTTTACCTTGATTGGTGACCAGGCTACTGCCTACTTTAATGATGACACGGCGTGCTTGCTTCAGCATGAGTTCAATAATTCATTATCAGAATTCTCGGGGTTTTGCGGCTCCGGTTGCAGCAGCAAATGATGTTCCAGGTAATCCATGATGGCGTAGGTAAGTTGTTGGCAACCTTCGCCGGTTAGTGCTGAAATGATGAAGTATTTATTCTGCCATTCCATTTTTTGGATGAATTCCAGGCAGATCCGGTCGCGCTGGTCAGCCGGTATCATATCGGTTTTATTCAATACCAGCCAGCGCGGTTTTTGATACAGAGACTGATCGTATTTTTTCAATTCTTCAACCAGCGCACGTGCTTCATGAACTAAATCGGTATCGGCATTCAGCGGCGACATGTCGACAACATGCAATAATAACCGGGTTCGGGTTAGATGCTTGAGGAAACGATGTCCAAGCCCGACCCCTTCGGCAGCGCCTTCGATTAATCCGGGGATATCTGCCATGACAAAGCTGCGATTATGATCGACGCGAACCACGCCCAGGTTGGGATGTAGCGTAGTGAACGGATAATCGGCGACTTTAGGTCGCGCTGCTGATACGGCGCGGATTAAAGTGGATTTGCCGGCATTCGGCATACCCAGCAAACCGACATCTGCGAGTATTTTTAGCTCCAATTTCAGTTCGAGCTCTTGCCCCGGTTCACCATAGGTAAACTGGCGGGGGGCCCGGTTGGTGCTGGATTTAAAGTGCAAGTTGCCTAAACCTCCGGCGCCGCCCTTGGCCAGCAGTACTTGCTGTTGATCATGCACTAAATCTGCAATTGTTTCGCCGCTGTTAAGGTCCTTAATCAGGGTGCCAACAGGCATGCGCAACACAATATCTTCCGCGCTCTTGCCGTAACGGTCGGAACCCTGACCGTTCTGGCCGTTTTTGGCGCGGTGCATGCGCGCAAAGCGATAGTCGATCAGCGTATTGATGTTTCGATCCGCAATGGCATAAATACTGCCGCCGCGCCCGCCGTCACCGCCATTCGGCCCGCCTCTGGGGATGTACTTTTCCCGCCGGAAACTTGCGACACCATCGCCGCCTTTACCGGCAAACACCTGAATGATCGCTTCATCAATAAACTTCATAATTCGATATCACGACTTAGGCTATTGGGGCGCACCGTAAACAAAAAAGCCCCATCGTAGGTAGACAGGGCTTTTTTAAGGAAAAAGATAATATCGTTGTTATACTGGAATAACACTGGCAACTTTACGATTAAAAGGACCTTTAATACTGAAATTGACTTTTCCTGTCACTTTTGCAAATAGCGTATGGTCTTTACCCATGCCGACATTTTCACCGGGGTGGATTCTTGTGCCCCGTTGACGAATAATGATCGATCCTGCCGGGATCAGTTCACCGCCGTAGCTTTTAACCCCAAGCCGCTTTGAGTGTGAATCGCGTCCGTTTCTGGAACTTCCGCCTGCTTTCTTATGTGCCATCTATCAACTCCTTAAGCCGAAATACCGGTAATTTGTATTTCAGTGTAATTCTGCCGGTGACCTTGGTGTTTCTGGTAGTGTTTGCGGCGACGCATTTTGAAGATGCGGATTTTGTCATGGCGTCCTTGGCCGAGCACCGTTGCGCTAACTTTTGCGCCACTGACAAGCGGTGTTCCCACCGAAACTTTGTCGCCATCCGCAACCATCAACACTTGATCAATCACCAACGCGCTGCCGTTTTCTACATCCAGCTGCTCCACTTTCAGTTTTTCACCGACTTGTATCCGATATTGCTTACCACCGGTTTTTATGACCGCATACATATTTTGACTCCATGCTTCCTTTTGAGAACGGCGAATTATACATAAATAGCCTTTGATTGTGGAGGAAATTTTGTATTACGATCATTGTGCTTGACATGCGGGTATCGTCATTCCTAACATAGCGTTTTCTTGAAGGTAAAATTGTGTCAATCGAAAATATAAGAAGTTATATCGCCCGGGATATGGAGATCGTCGATGATGTCATCCGGGAAAAGTTGCATTCTCATGTTGCATTGATTCGCCAAGTCAGTGAATATATTATCAATAGTGGAGGTAAACGATTACGTCCGGCGTTGGTAATTCTAGCAGCCGGCGCTTTCGGCTATTCAGGAAAATTTCATTATAATCTCGCGGCTATCGTTGAGTTCATTCATACCGCAACGTTATTGCACGACGACGTGGTTGACGAGTCCGAATTGCGCCGAAATAGAGAAACCGCGAATGCGCTATTTGGCAATGCCGCCAGTGTGTTAGTTGGTGATTTTCTCTACTCCCGCGCGTTTCAGATGATGGTAGAGGTCGACAATATGCGCGTGATGCAAGTGTTGGCCGACGCGACCAATACCATTGCCGAAGGCGAAGTATTGCAACTGCTGAATTGCCGGGATCCGCAGGTGACTGAAGAAAATTACCTGCAAGTGATTCGCTATAAAACCGCCAAGCTATTCGAGGCAGCCAGCCGGCTGGGTGCGATTTTGGGAAATGCATCGCCAGCGGAGGAAAATGCAATGTCAATTTATGGAATGCACTTAGGTACTGCATTCCAACTGATCGACGACATGCTCGATTACACTGGAAATAATCACGACATCGGTAAAAATCTGGGTGACGATCTGGCGGAAGGAAAACCGACGTTGCCGCTTATTTATGCGATGCGTGTCGGGAATCCGGAACAAGCCGGCATCATTCGTAAAGCGATTGAAGATGGCGGTAAGGATGGGTTTCAGCCGGTTTTAAATGTCATTCGTGAAACGGCGGCTCTGGATTATGCCAGGCAATGTGCGCAAGCCGAAGTCGCAACGGCAACTGCGGCAATCGCTGCTTTACCAGAATCGAAAAACAAAGAATGTTTGCTGCAATTGGCGCATTTTTCTGTTACGCGTAATTATTGAAGTAACCGGTTGTTCTCAGCCGGAGCTCAATCCAACCTTTCAGAAATTCCTGCTTAAGGAATTACGGAATTCTATCTATATTTCTGATAGTTATAAGAGAGTTGTTATCTTTTATCTGATCCTTTTAGAATATCTTCCTGAAGTTACGTTAATTTGGTTTGCTTATTATTTTGAATTGTTAATGATAAGCACAAAAACTACGATTAATCTCGCATTTGCCAGCATAAAAAATTGCTAAGCTAAATCTGTATAGCAATGGCAAAAAACATCACATCGATAGTTTCAATTAAGGCTTGAAAGTTCGAGCCATAATGGAAATTATAGCGTCTATGTCATTCTATAAGCTGCATAAAGACAATGGGAAAAATAATTTTTTACGGTTTCATCGCGTTGCTGATTTATTGGTTGATTAATTATCGCCGGCCAAAACAAAAGAATAGCGAATCTTTTATGGATATCGCAGAAGATACAGTCGTTTGCAATCATTGCGGTGTTTATTTGCCGAAAAAGGAAGCGATTAACTGTCAAAATCAATTCTTTTGTTGTCAAGAACATCGCGATGATCACATAAAATCATCATCTTAATTTATTATAGTGTCAACTCTTGCTAACTCAACAGCCTCTACTCAGCTGCCGTCGTTGAATCAATCTGCTGAGTCCTTCAGCGATGCCGGCAATGTGCGTTCGAATGCATACTGGCGTTCATTGATCTATTTTAATATTTACCGTTTGTTAATTGGAGTCAGTCTGCTCATAGTCACATTGAAAGCAGGTTTTATCGACTTCGGAACGCATCAGTACACGTTGTTTTTGTATGCCTGCTATGGCCATTTCATAAGCAGCGGTATCTCCATGCTGTTGATCAAGTGGCGGATGCCTGCCTTTGATTGGCAATTGACCCTTCAAGTATTCAGCGATATTGTCTTTTTCTCTTTAATGCTCTATGCCTGCGGCGGTTTACAAAGCGGCTTGGGAGTCGTGCTCTTGGTGACGTTGGCAGGAGCGGGGTTGATCAGCCGGGGTCGTTTGGCGCTATTTTTTGCCGCTGTTGCGACCATTAGCTTGCTGTTGCTCGAAACCTTTTCCTTGCTGACAATTCAATCCTATCAGGCGCAATACTCGCAGGCCGGGCTTATGAGCATGGCTTATTTCGCGGTTGCCTGGCTGGCCTTCCGGCTGGCAAAACACACAATCGCCAGTGAACGATTGGCACAAGAGCGCGGTATCGATCTGGCCAACATGGCGCAAGTCAATCAGTTGGTGATACAAGACTTGCAAGAAGGGATTTTGGTCATCGATAACAATGGCTTTATTCGGCAGCGCAATGGTTATGCTGAAAAATTGCTGGATATTAAACCGCTGTCTGGTGACACGGAACGGCTTAAGTTATCGGATTCGGTACCGGAAATAGCCGATCGGTTGGCGAGCTGGCAAGGCAACAGCAATATTCAGTTCGATTTGTTGCGGTTAACCCATAGCAACGCGCTGGTGCGTACGCGTTTTGTCCCGATCCAATCGGATTTACGCAACGGTGTTGTGATCTTCCTTGAAGATATGGGGCGTGTGCAGGCGCAGCTACAGCAACTCAAACTGGCTGCGTTAGGCCGTTTAACGGTCAATATCGCGCATGAAATCCGCAATCCATTGTCAGCGATCAATCATGCGGCTGAATTGCTCGAAGAAGAACAGCTTGAAGCGAATTTGGATCCTCGTCTGGTGCGTATTATTTGCGAGAATACCCAACGATTAAACAAGATCGTAAATGATGTGTTGCAATTGAACCGGAGCAATGTAGCAAAACCGGAGGTATTTGACGCTCGGGATTATATCCGGAAATTTCTCGAAGGATTTTGCGTTACTGAGAAGATTGATAATGGGGTATTTATTTTGAGTGATTCTAAGGATCTGCGGATTTGTTTTGATCGGGATCACTTCAACCGGGTATTGTGGAATCTATGCCGGAATGCTTGGCGTCACTGCCGTCAACAAGCGGGCAGTGTTCGCATTCACTTGGAGAAAGCAATCAATGGGAGCGATCTTTGCATCGATATCATTGATGACGGAACGGGAGTCGATCCGCAGCAAACCAAGCAACTCTTTGAACCCTTTTTTACTACGGCTTCCGGCGGTACTGGCTTGGGTTTGTTTATTGCGCGCGAATTGTGTGAGGACAACCAAGCATCCCTGGATTATGTCGCGGGATCAACTTCTGGGCACTTCAGAATCATTTGTAAAATAAACGAATTATGTCAATAGTTAGTGGACGTGATGCTGTCTCATCGCGAAAAAATCCTTCCCCCAATATTTTGATCGTCGATGACGAACCCGATATTATTGAACTGCTGGAACTGACGTTGGCGCGCATGGGAATGGATGTGGTGAGCGCAAGATCGCTGGATGAAGCGAAACAGTTGTTGCAATCCAAACGATTTCAGTTATGCCTGACCGACATGCGGCTCGCCGATGGAGAGGGGCTTGATTTGGTTAAATTCATCGCGCAATTTTGCGCGGACCTCCCGGTAGCTGTCATTACCGCTCACGGTACGGCAGAAAACGCAGTTGCGGCGCTTAAAGCGGGTGCCTTTGATTATTTGGCGAAACCGGTTTCGCTGAAGCAATTGCGCGATCTGGTGAAATCCGCGCTCAATTTGCCGCCAATGGCGGCACATGCCGTACCGGCGGCTTCATCGCAATCGAACCAGCGCGTATTGCTGGGCGAATCGCAACCGATGCGTCAGCTTCGCGCCACTATCGATAAGCTTTCCCGCAGCCAAGCCGCCGTCTATATCAGCGGTGAATCCGGCAGCGGTAAGGAATTGGCGGCGCGGATGATTCATGAAAGAAGCGCGCGCCATCAACAACCGTTTGTTGCGGTTAATTGTGGTGCTATTCCCGAAAATCTGATGGAAAGCGAGTTTTTCGGTTACAAAAAGGGCGCTTTTACCGGCGCTGAAAAAGATCACGACGGATTTTTTCTGGCGGCCAACGGCGGAACTTTGTTTCTTGATGAAGTGGCGGATTTGCCACTGGCCATGCAAGTCAAGTTACTACGGGTCATCCAGGAGAAACAGGTACGAAGAATCGGCGAATCGCAAGAAAAAAACGTCGATGTGCGTATCATTAGCGCAACCCATAAAAGACTCAATCAATGCGTGGAAACCGGGCAATTCCGTCAGGATTTGTATTACCGGCTGAATGTCATAGAGCTGAATATGCCGGCATTGCGTGAGATGCGCGAGGATATTCCATTAATAGCTACGGCGGTACTGGAAAAATTATGTCGCGATGCCGCGCGGCCTGTCAGCAGTTTTACCAAAGGCGCATTAGCGAAGCTGGTAAATTATGACTATCCCGGAAATGTGCGTGAATTGGAAAATATTCTGGAACGAACGCTTGCGCTGTGCGGAGAAGTGCAGATCGGCGAGGCGGAGCTGCAGTTACCCGTAGCAACAAAAGAAGCGAAATCATCTATCCCTGAAAACATTAATCTTATTTTACCCGATCTCGATTCCGGGCTGCCGCTGCAGGATTATCTCGATCAGCTTGAAAAAGACTCCATTATCAAGGCGTTAAATATTAGCCGCTATAACCGGACTAAAGCAGCAAAAACACTGGGGATAACCGTCAGATCGTTACGCTACCGGATGGAACGGCTGGGACTTAACGAAAACGTATAACCCTGTCAGCAACGATAACCCGAAAAAGCGGTTGAACTATTTCCGGGATTCAGATCAAGTTGTTTTAATGCAATCGCAAGCGGTGGCTAACCCAAAGCGATGCCGCAAATAGCAATACCGCGCCGCCTTGATGCGAAGCAGCCAGCGGAATCGGTACCACATGCAGAAGTGTCGCGATTCCCAAGCTGATTTGTATGATCAGCATCAGTAAAAAGAGGTTGCAGGCAAGCCGGGTTGTGCCCGGTAACGCCACTTTGCGCGACTTAAGCCAGAACAGCGGGACCAGAAAAGCCAATGTCCATGCAATCAAGCGATGATCAAATTGCACCGTGGTAATGTTATCGAAAAAATTCCGGTACCATGGTTCGAGAATGAACAGATCGGGCGGAATCAGATGCCCATTCATCAACGGAAAGGTATTGTAAGCCATACCGGCACGAATGCCGGCAACAAAACCGCCGGATAAAATCATGATGAAAATTAATAAGCTAAGACCAAAAGAGAACTTTCTTAACCCTTGAATTTTCTCATCGGTTTGTTGCGAGACAGGCTGAGGTGACAGCAGTCCCATGGCCACCCAGAACATCGCGGCAAAAATGATAAATGCCAATCCCAAATGTGCGGTAAGCCGGTACTGGCTGACATGAGGATCATTGACCAAGCCGCTCATGACCATGTACCACCCCATAAAACCTTGTAAACCACCCAGCACGAATATGCCCGCCAACTTGATGCCGAGGGGACGGTCGATTTGTTTTTTTACCAGGAAATAAACAAACGGAATAAAAAATACCAAACCGATCAATCGTCCGAGTAGCCGATGAAAATATTCCCACCAGAAAATACTCTTGAATTCGTCGACGCTCATGCCTTTATTGACTTGTTGATACTGCGGCGTTGCACGGTATTTTTCCAATAACACGTCCCAATCTTGTTGAGTGATAGGCGGCATGGTGCCGACGATCGGTTGCCATTCGACAATGGAAAGGCCGGAATCGGTCAAGCGTGTGACGCCTCCGACGACTATCATGGCGAACACCAAGGCACAACAGATTAATAGCCAAATTGCTATAGGTTTTTGCATAGTTATTTTTGAATATTAATGATAAATCAATACAAGGGGTTATTTTATAATATTATTTCGCGCGCATCAGCCGTTGCTTGGTGCGTTCCCATTCTTTTTGTTTTTCCGATTCACGTTTGTCATATTGTTTTTTTCCTTTTGCCAGGCCTATTTCGACTTTAATTCTGCCGGATTTATAATGCATGTCGATCGGGATCAGTGTATAACCGGCGCGTTCCACTTTTCCGATCAGCCGCTTGATTTCCTCGGCGTGCAATAACAATTTGCGCGTTCTCGCGGGATCGGGATTGATATGTGTCGAAGCGGTTTTGAGCGGACTGATATGACAACCGATGAGGAATATTTCGCCGTTGCGAATGATAACATAAGCTTCTTTTAACTGAATGCGGCCATCACGAATGGCTTTGACTTCCCAACCTTCCAGCATAATGCCCGTTTCATATTTTTCTTCGATAAAATAATCGTGAAAGGCTTTTTTATTTTGTACTATACTCATGCAGGAATGAAATAGGTGGGAATCACTAATTTTCGTGTATTTTATCAGTTTTTCAGCATTACTCCATTGATGTGGGGTGAATTACCTTTATGGCAGAAATAGAAAAATCGGTTTTGGTCGAATATTCGGCAAGTCAGATGTTTGCGTTAGTCGATAATGTTGAGGAATATCCAAATTTTCTTCCATGGTGCGGAGGCACTTCGGTTGATCCGCAAGATGAAGTTACGACCCATGCAACAGTTAAAATCAACTACCATCATATCCAACACAGCTTCACGACGATCAACAAACGCTTCCCGCCGGATTTAATCGAAATGAGCCTGCTGGATGGACCATTTGAACACTTAGATGGCTACTGGCAATTCATTGCCCTGTCAGAGCATGCTTGCAAGATAAAATTCCGCTTGCATTACACCTTTTCGCACAAAATTCTTGAAAAACTGGTAGGGCCGGTATTTCATATGATTGCAAACAGTTTCGTCGAGTCTTTTATTGAAAGAGCCGAAGCTATTTATGGCAAGCGCTGAGAATATTTTTCAAGTAGAAGTGGCTTATGCGTTACCTCAAAACCAAGTGTTAAAACAGTTAAACGTAACGGAAGGATGCACTGTCGGGCAAGCGTTATTAAGTTCGGAATTATTGAACGATTATCCTGAAATCGATTTGGCTCGCAATAGAATTGGAATTTTTGGCAAATTCGTGCAACTTGATGATTTATTGCAGCCCCATGACCGGATTGAAATTTATCGGTCCCTTATAATTGATCCCAAAGAGGCGAGAAGAAAGCGCGTTAAATCAGGAAACAATCGGCGATAGGTATTGATCGGATAGCTTTTCATCCTTTTGCGGTACGGGAACAATAAAAAAACGCAGCAACCATCAGGGAATTGATCGCCACAGCGATGATATTCCAGACTATTACCGGCATCGAATCAATCAGAATACCGTAGTAAACCCAGACAATCTGAAACGTACCCATCATGCCGGCCATGGTCGGGTTCATGCCAGCAGTGCTCTTGCGTTTCAGCATCGCATATAAATCCGGGGCGGCAGCAAAGGTGGTGCCGAATCCCGCGATGAATCCGATGATTTCATGACTTTCCATTCATAGATTTCCTCATATAAGTGACTTTAGAATTGCGCGTAAACAACTATAGCTGCAATTAAGTATAAGATAATTGCTGGGAGATGCTGCCTCCAGAAACATACCTTTGTTCGCTATGAATTGTGTTTTTATGATGTTGTGTTGATTTTAATCAATGGTTATAAGGGTGTTTATTGACAAGCTACCCGCGAGGTGCGGACTGCAATTGCTCATTTCTAGGAACAGTAAACATTATTTGTGAGGAAAAGTATGGTGATAAAAAATTTCTTGGCAATCGATAAACTATTGCTCCCATTGTTTATTTTTCTGGTTGTACATACTGTGGCGGTTAAAGCCGATGCCGTCACGGATTGGAACAAGCAGGCGGGTGATATCGTCGTGGCAGCAGGTATTGGTCCGTTACCAGCCGAACGTGCTTTGGCAATCGTGCATGCAGCGGTTTATGAAGCGGTCAATGCAATTACTCAACGCTATCCGACGAACAATCTGAAGCTCGACCCTGCACCAAATGCATCAGTAGAGGCGGCCATTGCGGCTGCTAACCGGATTGCGTTAATGCAACTGGTTCCCAATCAAAAAGCTGAGATTGATAAAGTTTATCAAGCGGCAATCGCTGCCGTCGGTAACGAGGAAACTAGGAAAGCCGGTATTGCGGTAGGCGAACAAGCGGCACAGCAGATTTTGACAATGCGCGCGAACGACGGCGCAGCGGATCAGGAAACTTACCGGCCAGTTACCAATGCCGGTGTGTATATCCCGACGGTTATTCCGGAAGCGCCGCAATGGGTCACGCGCAAACCTTGGTTGATGGCCAATGCCGCGCAATTTAGACCGGCGCCGCCACCGCCATTGAATAGCGAACGCTGGGTGCGTGATTTTAACGAAGTAAAAGCGCTCGGGCGCTACGATAGCCAGGTACGAACAGCGGAGCAAACTGAAATCGCCCGGTTCTGGGAAGAAGTGATGCCGCCGATTTATCACGGCATTGTGCGTTCAATAGCCACGCAGCCGGGCAGGGAGATTACGCAAAATGCTCGTTTGTTTGCCGCGGTGACGCAAGCATCCGACGATGCGCTCATTGCTGTTTTTGATGCGAAATATCAATATGGTTTCTGGCGCCCATTGACCGCGATCCGCAACGGCGATATCGACGGCAACGATGCCACCGAACGAGATTCATCATGGCGGCCATTCATCAATACACCAATGCATCCGGAGTATCCATGCGCACATTGCATCGTGTCGGCAGCCGTCGGCACCGTGTTGCAAGCGGAAATTGGAGATGGCAATACACCGGTTTTAACTACGGTGAGTAAAGCGGCAGGTGACCTTTCCCGGAGCTGGACCAGCGTTGATGCATTTATGCGAGAAGTAATCAATGCACGAATTTATGATGGTGTGCATTACCGAAATTCGGGTGAAGTGGGCGCTGAGATGGGCAAAAAGGTCGCCAAACTTGCAATCGAGAAATACCAATTGGATCAAAAATAATTTCGCTAAGGTAGGCGCGCCGGTGGCAGCTAACATTTTTCATGATAATCAAAATTGTTTTCTTGTGATTTTTCTCACTGACTCGTTTTTGACAGTGGTTTACTCTGGCAGAACACTGATTCCAAGGGAAACTGCAATTTGATTCAATGGGTTGCAGAATACTTGGCATCATGTTTGTTAACATTGTTAAAAGGAGTCAGCACATGAAAACCTTACTGCAATTATTCTTGATTTCCATTTTAGGATTGTCCTGTGGAATGAGTACCTCATTGGTCGCCGCTACTACTTCAACACAAATCACCGGATCGACTTCAACCACCGATTATTCCGGGAAGAAAGCCGCGGAAAAAAGGACACTTGCGCCATCATCGACGTCGAATGAAGCGCTAATCGGTGTAGATATTGCTGAGCGCTCCGATGATCCGTGTTTCTTGCGAGCAAGATACCGTAATATCGCAACTGGCGGTGATGGCGCGAATGTACGCTTTGCAGAATGCGATGACAATAACAATAATGAAGGCACCGACGATAGCCACCGCACTTTGGCGATGCCATCGGGCGGATTTGTTACCGGCGTTCGGATTTGTATGAACAGCGAGCAAGACAAAATGAAAGGTATTCAGCTCATTGGGCGTTATGGCGCTTGTTTGCTCGGTGAGGAGAAAGTTTACGTTTCGCCTGCACCTTGCTCACAGGTATTCAAATCATCGGGAATTGAGTACCGGCTGTGCGATACCGATCAACCGAATTATCAAACACTGTCTTGTAATTCCAGCTCCTCATCTTTATCCGTTCACTATGAACGTACAAATTGCCAGGGCAGCAACAACGGCCCAGACAGTGATTGGGAAGAAGCCGTCTATTGTCCCGATCAAACGGTTGCAACCGGGATACGCCTGAATCACCGAGAAGGAAACGGTGGCCGCAGAATCATTACCGGCGTTGCTTTGGATTGCCGCAAGGTGGAGCTGCCAGATTAGGAATTTATCAATGAAATAACCCAAGTTTAGGATAAATGAACTACGTTCGCGGTCCTTCAACTGTACGGCGAACGTAGTAGCAGATTGTCACTCATTCCGAAATGAGTTGCGGTCAAGTCATGCTTGTAACCATCCGTAGAACTTGAATCGATTATTTCCTACGGAAGCCGTCATGGATAGTGTCACAAAGAAGCATTTGATCATCGCATTCTTTCTGAGTTTTTTTGCCGTCGGTATTCCTTACTGGCGAATTCCATACAATACCGTTAACTTGCCTGAAGCCTTGCCTGTTTTTGGCTTGATAGTTGTAGGCAGCGCTGCGATGATGTTGCGATTGCAAACAACAGCGACTTTTTGGCAGATCATTAAAGTGATCACGGCATCGGTACCGGCGGCAGTGTTTGCACGCGTCGTCTGGGACGGTTTCAAGGATCCCAGCTCGCACAATTTGTGGCCTTTTGAAATTGCTGTCGTACTACCGGTTGGTTTTGCTTGTGCTTTTACCGGTGCGCTTGCGGGCAGCCTGATTGCGGCAATGACCGGAGCGCCAGAGCAGTGCAGAAAACGATAAACTGCCTTGGACAAGCGTTGCCTAACCGCTATCCGCCGGACAGTAATTCGATCGAACTGCGCTATTGGCGCCAGTGCTAGACGCCGCCTTTGATGATGTCGTTAAGAATCCAAATGAATAATTTGAAAAAGATATTCAAAACAACGATGAAGATAATTAATTCCAGAACGATTTTCATTGATCAGTAGTAAATGAAAGTTTATGAGTCATAAGTTTCAACGACGCTTCATTAAATTGTTTGGGCAAATTACGAAGCAGAAGGTTCCGGTCAGACGGGATGATTCAATTTTGTAGGATTCATACCACTGCGTTGTCGATTTATATAGATACCGTGAATTCATTGCAACGCCCAATTCAGCTAGAAATTCTGTCGATCATTAGGGAAACGCTGATTAATTCGGCGAACGAGATGAAGCACGAGGCGCACGGCACACAGCAACCGAGACATATCAATAAGATAGGCGAGGGAGCGAGTACCGCGCAACGAAGTGATTCGCTCGTATCGTCAATTAATCAGCATTTCCTTAGAAATAAGGCAGAAATCTCCCCTTATTCTGACGATTGAACTAAACCATCCCGTGAATAATCTCAGCTATCGTTTTGATAAACGATCACAATTGTCCTAGTTCTAAAGCAGGAATGATTGACTATGGTAGTAACCGGTGAGCGGGCCTAAAATATATATTTTTAATTAATATAATTTCTTTCAATAGCGTAATCGGTTTGGCGAAACAACTTGTAACGGGAGCATAAAATGGCACGACTACTGGTAATTGTATTATTTTTGATCAGTCCGAACGCATTGGCGTTTTCGATAGAATGGCTGCCCTTGGTAACTGCCGAGAGAAACGGCAACCCGTTAAGCATTCAAGGCAATCCGGTGCTGGAATATAAAAACGCCGGAAAGGGCGGTATCGACTGGGTGGTTACCGGTGATGGTCCGACCGGCGGGCGCGGAATACGGGAATTGTGGCTGTTCGATGATTCGGCAGCCGGCATCCCGGGAACCAGCCAAGCAACTACATCGTTCTCTGTCATCAGTAATGCCGTAGGTTTTGTGATGGCCGGTGATCATAATGACGGCTTTGCTCAATTCTTTGTCGATGGTATCGATGTCGGCACGTTCGATATGTATCGCGGGGGTAATAGGATATTGGCGGTCACTGGATTGGATTTCATGGCGCATACCTTGAAAATCGTTCAGCTTGGGGAACACAATCCCAATTCAACGAAAGGCGATGTTGCTATTTTTGGAGGCGCCGCATTTAACACGCCGATTGCCGCCATTCCGGAACCGCAAACCTATGCGATGCTGCTGGTTGGTTTAATCCTGCTGGCTTCTATGGTGCGTTACCAAAAGCAGCATATCTGACTGGTTTCAACACTGCCCTGGCAAACCCGGCCACCTGGCGGGGTTTGCATTTAAACCCAAGCATTACATCGCTACTCATATTCCATCTTGTTCTCGCCGATATTTGACCCCGTGATTCTTTCTTAACACAATCTTCCTGCTAACAAAACAGGTGTATGCAGCAAACGAAAATTCGGGCAATGCGACCTGTTTTAAACAACGACCGCTGGCACTCTTTTGCGCAAGAATGAGAACCCTCCGATATGGGTCTGATACTTCTGCCTATATTGTTCTGAATAGTTAATTTACAGGTATGCGACGCGTCGATGACTAACATTGGAATTGTCAGAGTTCTGTAGTACAAATGTACTGGTCGGAAATAACAAGTCAACTAGTTGGCCTGTGGAGCTGCAATTTAACAATAGACTGATAAATTACGATTGCAGGCTTCGACGATGGTTGTAATTGATCAGGTTATTAGGATAGAGTTGAATATCCATAAGTGGCGTTTGAAATTAATACGAAGGAACTTATCGTGAAATATACTTGGCGGATTCAATTTCGAAGTGCAACACCTGACGGTGATT
>LWDH01000006.1 GCA_002083395.1 Proteobacteria bacterium SG_bin4
TTTAAAAAATCAGGGGTTTTGCAAAGGTCTCGCTGAGAGTGACTGATTTTGGAAACGCCATGCCCCATGGAGTCATGCAGACGGATAATCAATTTTTAGTAGCATTTTGCAATCGACTTGGTTACGCTTTTGGTGATTCAAAATTATTGCAAGCAGCATTAACCCATCGAAGTCACAGTACTCCTCATAATGAACGGCTCGAGTTTTTAGGTGACGCGGTATTGAATTGCGCGATTGCTGGCTTGATCTATAAAAGCTTTCCGGATTTGCCGGAAGGGCATTTGTCACGGTTACGGGCAAATTTCGTCAATCAAGCGGCACTCTCCAATATTGCACTTAATCTGCAAATCGATAAGCTGATTAAACTGGGTGAGGGTGAATTAAGAAGCGGTGGAGCGCATCGTCCTTCGATTCTTGCGAATGCATTTGAAGCCGTCTTAGGTGCTATCTATCTGGATAGCGGTTTCGAGCAAGCGGAACAAGTTATTAGCATGCTGTATTTGCCGCTTTTCCAGAATATTGATCTGAAATCACAGGGTAAAGACCCCAAAACATTACTGCAAGAGCATCTCCAAAGCCGTAAATTGGCGTTACCGGAATACAGCGTGGTATCAACAACTGGTAAAGCGCACAAACAAAAATTTCAAGTGGAATGTATGATCCCCTCGTTTAATATCAGAACGATTGGGGAAGGTGCAAGCCGACGGGGCGCGGAGCAAGCGGCAGCCAAGTTAGCGTATGAAAAAATTTGCTTGCCGCATGAAAGCCAATTGTGAGGCGTTGCAGTTTTATAATACTGCACATTGAAAAAATTGTTCTCAAATGACTAACGATACAGAGTTTCGTGCTGGTTACATCGCAATCATAGGCAGGCCGAATGTTGGCAAGTCAACTCTGTTGAACAAGTTATTGCACCAGAAAATCAGCATCACATCCAGAAAAGCGCAAACCACACGTTTCCGAATTCATGGAATTCTAACGGATCAACAAACACAGTTTATTTTTGTCGATACGCCAGGTTTTCAGACTCAGTATACTAATCGATTGAATACATTCATGAACCGGGTGGTGACACAAAGTGTGCAAAATGTTGATGTGATACTCTTCGTTATTGAAGCAATGCGCTTTGATCAAAGAGACCGTGATGCGCTCAAAATTTTGCCTGATAATATTCCCGTTATACTTGTGATTAATAAGATCGATAAGGTCTCGGATAAGAATCAGTTGCTGCCTTTTCTAAACAGTATGGCAGGAACTTTTAATTTTTCCACCATCATACCCATCAGTGCCGTGCATAAAATTCAATTACCGGAATTGCTTAATACGATTCGCGGGTACTTGCCGGAAAAACAGGCTATTTATGAAAAAGATGACATAACCGATCGCAGCGAGCGATTCTTGGCCAGTGAGTTTATCCGCGAAAAGCTGTTTCGCTTGGTTGGCGATGAAATTCCTTATTCAACCAGCGTAGTGATCGATCAATTTAAAGTAGAAAATCATCTGTACAAAATTTATGCCACAATTCTTGTCGATAAAGCTAATCAGAAGGCAATATTGATTGGAAAGAAGGGTGAAAAATTAAAACAAATTGCGACGGAAGCGCGCCAAGATATGGAACACTTGTTCAATGAAAAGGTGTATTTGGAAATTTGGGTAAAAGTTAGACACGGTTGGGTTGATAGTGAAGCCGTGCTAAAAAGTCTCGGGTACGAATGAGGAAATAAGAGTGTTATCACAGGTAACTCGGAAAATGCAAAACCATGATTGAACTGGGCGTCAATATTGACCATGTCGCAACGTTGCGGCAAGCACGTGGAACCACATATCCGGATCCGATCGCAGCGGCGTTGATTGCTGAAGCTGCTGGTGCGGATGCCATTACATTGCATTTGCGCGAAGATCGGCGGCATATTCAGGATCGTGATGTGGAGATATTACGAGATCGATTAACGACCCGGATGAATCTGGAAAGCGCTGTTACCGATGAAATGATCGGCATAGCGCTAAGAATAAAACCTCATGATATTTGTCTGGTTCCGGAAAGGCGCGAAGAGTTAACGACAGAAGGCGGTCTTGATGTGATCCGGCATTTCGATCAAATTAGACGGGCTTGTCTGCAATTAGGGAATGCGGGGGTACGGGTTTCGTTATTTATCAATGCGGATGCACAACAGATCGAGGCAGCCGCCCGCGCGGGCGCACCGGCTATTGAAATTCATACGGGCAGTTATGCCGATTCGTCTACGGCTGAGCTGCAACAACTGCAATTTTCTGCAGTGCGGAAGGCAGTGGCGTTAGGACTTGATTTGGGCTTAAAAGTCAATGCCGGTCATGGATTGCACTATGAAAATGTGCAAGCGATCGCTGCGATTTCCGGGATTTCCGAGTTAAATATCGGTCACGCCATTGTAGCTCGGGCGATTTTTACCGGCTTCAAGCAGGCCGTTGAGGAAATGAAACAATTGATGATCGAGGCGCGGCAATGATCTATGGCATTGGGACAGATATTGTCGAATCTGTCCGGATTGCTCAGTCGCTGGAACGTTATGGCGATCGCTTTGCCCGGCGCATATTAACGGATAGTGAGTGGCAGGAATACCATAGCAGCAACAAACCGATCTCATTTCTGGCCAGCCGGTTCGCCGCCAAAGAAGCCTTATCCAAAGCAATGGGAACCGGACTTCGTCATCCGGTCAGTCTGACCTACATCACGATTAGTCATGATGACCTAGGCAAACCTTTTTTTCAATTTCATCCAGAACTCAATCAATTGATTTGTAATAAGGGCATTACCCATCATCATCTTTCGATTAGTGACGAAATCAATCTGGTTTGCGCATTTGTAGTGCTGGAGAAGTAATCGTGTCGCTCGGACCCGTCATGCTGGATGTTGCTGGTACGGAATTGACCGAGGATGATATCAGAAGGCTGACTCATCCGCTCACCGGCGGCGTTATTCTTTTTACGCGCAATTTCGTCGATCATCGACAGCTGACCGAATTAACCCGGCAAATTCATACCTTACGCAATCCTCATCTGCTGATTGCGGTTGATCATGAAGGCGGACGGGTGCAGCGTTTTCAACGAGATTTTACGCAATTACCGGCTATGCGCGAGCTCGGAAAAGTGTGGGATAAACAACCTGCCAGAGCCCGGCATCTTGCTCGGCAAGTTGGTTATGTACTAGCCGCTGAGCTGAATGCTTGCGGTGTCGATTTCAGTTTTACACCGGTATTGGATATCGATCATGGTCAGAGCAGTGTGATCGGAGATCGTGCTTTTCACAGCAATCCGCATGCCGTGTCGGATCTGGCGCATCAACTGATGCTGGGACTTAAGCAAGGCGGTATGTTGGCAATCGGCAAGCATTTTCCGGGACATGGTTATATTCACGCCGACACTCATCTCGAAAAAGCAGTGGATCAACGTTGTTATAGCGAGATCGAAGCAAATGATTTGATCCCGTTTCAACATCTGATCGATAGCGGCATTGCCGGCATCATGTCGGCTCATGTAATTTATACGGAAATCGACCCCAGTCCGGCCGGTTTTTCTAAAATCTGGTTACAAAAAATTTTACGAACGACATTGGGATTTGACGGATGCATTTTTAGTGACGATCTCAACATGCGCGGCGCAGGAATGCCCCTCGATTCGATGTTGTTACGAGCGCAGACCGCTTTGACTGCAGGATGCGACATGATATTGGTGTGCAATAACCCGGCAGGCGCGGACGAAGTGCTAAACGGGTTGTGCTGGGAGATGCCAGCGGCTAGTTTGGCTCGGTTGGCGCGTTTGCATGCAAAAAAACAAACCGGTTCCATGACGAAGCTGCGTGAACGAGGGGATTATGTGCAAGCAGTTCGGGAAATCAGCGCTATCGGGAACGAACCGGGTGATTTACCCTTACAGTAGTGCTTCAGCAAAAAAATAAATGAAACAGCCGCTCTGTAACCGTATCCTTTTTGCTTTAGAATTACCTTTTTATATGATATTTACGCAGGATGAATTATGTCAGAAACATTTGATGTCGCAGTTATTGGTGCAGGCCCTGGTGGTTATGTTGCAGCAATTCGGGCTGCGCAGCTTGGGCTGAATACAATTTGCATTGATGAATGGAAGAACTCAAAGGGAAAACCAAGTCTTGGTGGCACTTGCCTGAATGTTGGTTGCATCCCTTCCAAGGCGTTATTAGAGTCTTCGGAAAAATTTTTTCAGATTCAGCATAAAGTTTCCGCGCATGGGATTACCGCCCAGCAGGTTGCAGCGGATATTCCCGTAATGATCGCGCGCAAAGACAAGATCGTTACAACGTTTACAACCGGTATCGCATCGCTCTTCAAAAAAAATAAAGTGAGATCCATGCATGGACGCGGAACGCTGCTGCAGCGTGACGCATCGGCTAATCTCTGGTCGATTAAGGTTGATGACAATGGTGCGGTGGAAACGATTCAGGCGAAACACGTGATCGTGGCCACCGGCTCGACACCGAGACCGCTGCCTTTTGCACCCATCGACAATGCCATGGTTCTGGATAACGCCGGTGCGCTCGCGTTAACGGAAGTGCCCAAGCGATTGGGTGTCATCGGTGCGGGGGTGATCGGCTTGGAGATGGGCAGCGTGTGGCGCCGCCTTGGTTCGGAAGTGACAATTCTGGAAGCCATGCCGGGTTTTCTGATGGCGGCGGATGAACAAATCGCCAAGGAAGCCAAGAGCTTGTTTGCAAAAGAACCGGGGTTGCAAATAAACACCGGCATCAATATCAACTCGGTAAAGCTTTCAGAGGATTCCGTTGTGGTGAGCTATAGCGATGCCAATAATCAGGAACAGCATCTGGAAGTTGACAAATTAATCGTTGCGATTGGCCGGATTCCGAATACCTCTGGTTTAGGTGCTAAAGAAGCGGGCTTGGCTCTGGATGATCGCGGGTTTATCGTCGTCGACGATTATTGCCGCACCAGCTTGACGCACGTGTATGCGGTGGGCGATGTGGTGCGCGGACCGATGCTGGCGCATAAGGCATCCGAAGAAGGTGTGGCGGTCGCGGAAATGATTCATCAGATTGAACAAGGACAAACAAATCCGCATGAAACAGTGGATTTTAATACCATTCCCTGGGTGATATATACCGCTCCGGAAATAGCCTGGGTAGGTAAGAATGAGCAAGAACTAAAAGCAGCGGGTATTGCTTATAAAGCCGGTCAATTTCCTTTTATGGCCAATGGCCGCGCCCGGGCGATGGGTGAGGCGGTTGGTTTTATCAAAGTACTGGCGGATGAGCAAACGGATCGAATATTGGGGGTTCATATGATTGGTCCGCATGTTTCAGAGCTGATTACTGAAGCGGTAGTCGCAATGAAATTCTCGGCCAGCAGCGAAGACATCGCTTGTATTGTACATGCGCACCCATCGTTATCCGAGGTCTTTCACGAAGCAGCCCTTGGCGTGGATAAACGCTCTTTGCACATTTAAGGTAAACACCGGGCGAATCTTGCACACGCTTGTCTGAGCTTGATGATGCTGGTTTGCTTAGTGAAATGCTTGATGAACTGGTTGCACGAGCGGATTGCTTTATTTGCGCGGAACTCGCATCCTTATTTATCGGATTGATATGATTAGGTTGCGGTGTTCCGGGCGTTTCGCGCTTACATTCGCCGTATCGATCGATGTTTCTTAGCTTAGAAGCATTTGGCTTTATCCGGATCAACGCTGCAAGACCAACGCAGATGGTGCATGCCCGCAGATTTATTGGCAAGGTAATCGGCTCTTAGGTGTTTGTTTTGCTCGGTCGTTAATGAAGCTTTTTCAGGGATATACTTTTCCTGACTCCAGAACCGGATCCGGCAAAATTCATCGTCAGGGCGGCAGAGTCTGTTGATAGCGGCGCTGTAAACGGTTTTGTCGGTGTAGACGGCATGATCAACGAGCACCATGTGTACAAATTTCCCGGAATTGCCCATTTCAAGACTGCGGATGAGTTGCCATCCGATGCCGCTCTCCTGTTTCGTGGCTGATGTATCTTGCGCCGCCGCATCGTGATCATGATCTTCGCCTTCATGCGCTGAGATGCTGCATGGCAGCGTGAAGATGGCGATAAAAAACATACTGATTACTAGTTTACGCATAAGTTCTCCTGGTGGTTTGCAATTAATTTCTTTAATTCAGTGTGTTGTATTCCAAAGTTGTTCTTTAACCTGGATAACGCTGACAGCCGCGCAGTATACTCGAAAATCCGATTTTGGACATTATGACTAGGACTAGAACAAATAAGATATGAATACGCGGCTATGCAGAATCGAGGACAGGGTGTGCGAACTATTATCAGATTTTTTCCAAAAAAATTTTATTGCATGATTGGGGCGAAATGAAAAAAGAGCAGACTTCATGGATGTTTAATAACCGTGCTGGTGCTGCCATTGGTCTGATTGACACTAGGTCACCAGAATAATGGATAGATTATTGAATCTGACATGCGTATGAGGTTGATTTGGTATACTTTCGGTGTCAACAGTTTATTATTCTCCAGTCATGGCAATAAAATCTGGATGCTGTCACCTAAAGCTTTTATCAGGCACGTTTATGAGAAATTGGCTTTTATATTCATTACGATTCATATTTTTTGCATTTTTCCTGTTTACAACCTCGGCCGTACGGGCCATGCCGGAAGATTGCAAAAACTTAACCGCGACTGCGGCTTTTTTTGAATCCAGCGGACTGGTCTGCTTAAAAAACATCAAAGTAACGGATGCATCGGGTGAGCAATTCTATAAAGCTGCATTACAGTGGCTGGGTGCTGAGAATCCCAAGCAGTTTAAGTTGCTCAGCGTGGCGTTTGATGAGGGTCCTGGTGTGAATAATCCAACCTTTTCAATGGTTAACGGTGTCCTGAGGCTACCCAGAATTGACGTGCCTAAGCTGTATGGAACCGAACGTTTTGACGTCAGCCTGAATTGGGTAAAGGAAGCGGATGATGACGTGGTTTCAGCATTTGAACTAATAACCGTCGCGCTGTATAACAATCCTGAATATGTCCCAAATGTCACCTGGAAGCCTTATGGAATGCTGCTCTCGAGCGAACGGCGTGCGGTAGATTTGATGGTCAGGTCGATACCATTCGCGCAACTTGCCGATGCAATCTATGATTTTGATAATGCCAAGGTGGGTTCTTGGGACTTGATTGAATCCATCGGTAAAAGCTCCGGAATGGACGCCGGTGTTTTCAGGAATCGCGATACCAATGAATTGGCGTTAGTATTCCGAGGGACTGAGACCTGCAATTTTCCTTGTTCATTTAAAGAACTGGAGGATACCACCCGCGATGCCTTGGCGGATGCCGCGATAGGAATTGGCAGAGTGAGTGACCAATTTAAGGATGCCTTTAATTTTGCGCAAAGTATGATTCGAAAATATCCGGGCGCCAAATTTACCGTAGCGGGTCATTCATTAGGCGGCGGATTGGCGCAAGCGGTGGGCGCTACATTGGGTCTGGAGACGTTTGCATTTAATTCTTCGCCGGTTCCGGATCATTTTTTCGATACTTACAGAATCACCCTTCCTTACGAAGAACTGGAGGATTTGATTTACGTAATAGCGGATGTGCATGATCCGGTATCGAATACCAATGAAACCAGGGATATCTATCTGGATTCCCATCATGTGACACCTCTGATTCAATTCAATTTCGATTTGAAGGAAATGCTGACCAGCCGCAAGGTGGATCTGGAAGATTTACGCTTCGACCGGCACAGCATTACGCGGCTGACTAATAATGCTATGACACTGATGAATTTGTACCGGGATGGCTGGTAAACTGGGATCGGAGACTAAACTTCCGATGCCGGTATCGGCATAGCCGGCTCAAGGTGAACTTTTCTAGGACAATTATTCGTATTTTTAACTGCTAATTCGAGGATCGATTAAATGGAGCAATCTACTTCTTGATTTTTATATATTACGCCCATATTAAGTAAATTATTGTAAGGGGCCTCAACAATCAAAGTTTCTAATAAAACGAGGCATGTTTCTGTACCAATACGATTCGAAAAAAAATTGCGAATCCTGGTACGTGAAAGTTTTATTTCGAATTTGAGTTTTGTGGAGGTTCAATGGCAATGATTCGTTCACCTGCTGTTGCAGGTTTGTTTTATCCCGCAGATATTCAGGAATTGCAGCATGATGTGCAGCAATTCCTGTCACACGCAAGATTTCACGACACTAAACCTAAAGCATTGATTGTTCCCCACGCGGGATATATGTATTCCGGCGCTATCGCGGCTACGGCTTACGCTAGCTTGAAAGCAATTGCGGATCGGATTCAACGAGTCGTATTGCTCGGACCAGTCCATCGGGTCGCGATTTACGGCCTGGCGCTGCCAAGCGTGGATGTTTTTGCGACGCCATTAGGCCGTGTGCAACTGGACACCAAATTGATTCAAGAGATTGCGCATTTACCGCAAATATCGGTGAGTGATGCGGCGCATGCGCTGGAGCATTCTCTGGAGGTGCAATTGCCTTTTTTGCAAAGCGTACTGGGTGAATTCGTTCTATTGCCGCTAGCGGTTGGCATGACATCGGCGGAAGCAGTGGCTGAAGTGCTGGAGCAAGTGTGGGGCGGCGAGGAAACATTGATCGTTATCAGTTCCGATTTGTCGCATTATTTGCCTTATGTCCAGGCGCAGCAAGTGGATTATGAAACGGTTCAGTCGATTCTGCAATTCGGACAACCCATTGAGCAAGCGCAGGCGTGTGGCAATATCGCAATTAATGGTTTGATCCTGACGGCGCAGAAATATCATTTGAAGCCGCAACTATTGGATTTGAGAAATTCCGGGGATACCGCAGGATCGCGGGATCAAGTGGTTGGTTATGCAGCCATTACGTTTAGCTGATGGAGGGCAACATGGCAGTGATTGAAAAAAATGAACAGGGAAAAGTTCTGTTGAAAATAGCCCGCGCCGCCATTGCACGTTCATTGCGGGTGCCTTGTGAGTCGGCCGCAGTCGAGCGCCACATCGTTTGGCTTTCCAAGCCAGGAGCGACCTTTGTCACATTGATGCAGCGCGGCGCATTGCGTGGCTGCATTGGATCGCTACAAGCGAATGAGCCTTTGATTGACGATGTGAGCAATAATGCTGTGTCGGCGGCGCTGCGTGATCCGCGTTTCTTGCCGCTAACTGCCGATGAGCTTTCGACGGTCGAAATTGAAGTTTCATTACTATCCGAGTTGCAACCGCTGCTGTTCTCCACGGAAGATGATGCTCTGCAGCAATTGCGCCCGGAAATCGACGGTGTGGTGTTTGAATATGGGTCTTATCGCAGCACATTCTTGCCCCAAGTATGGGAAAGCCTGCCGCAACCAAAGCAGTTTCTTACTCAATTGAAATTAAAAGCCAGGTTGCCGGAAGATTTCTGGGTGGAAGGTATCCAGTTATCCCGTTATACCGTGATCAAGTGGCGTGAGGCTGATTTTTTGCAGGAGACTACGTATGGATGAACCGATTAGCGCCGCCCAGCGGCATCCGGCAAAGTACTGGCATAAACTTGACGATGGCCGGATACAATGCGATTTGTGCCCGCGCGATTGCAAATTGCATGACGGTCAGCGTGGCGCTTGCTTTGTCCGTGGTCGGGTGGGGGATACCATGGTGTTGACGACGTATGGGCGTTCGTCCGGTTTTTGTGTTGACCCGATTGAAAAGAAGCCGCTTAACCAATTCTATCCCGGCAGCAGCGTCCTGTCGTTTGGTACGGCGGGTTGCAATCTGGCTTGCAAGTTTTGCCAAAACTGGGATATTTCCAAATCCCGCAGTTTCGATAAGTTGATGGATCAAGCAAGTCCGGAAGCGATCGTGCGTACTGCAAAAATGTATGGATGTAAAAGCGTGGCGTTTACCTACAACGACCCGGTGATATTTGCCGAGTATGCGATGGATGTGGCGGATGCTTGCCATGTGCACGGCTTGAAAACGGTTGCGGTAACGGCGGGTTATATTCATGCAGAGCCGCGGCGCGAGTTTTTCGCCAAGATGGATGCAGCCAATGTCGACCTCAAAGCATTTACCGAAGAATTCTATGTCAAGCAAACCGGTTCACATTTGCAGCCCGTACTTGATACTTTGAGTTACTTGAAACATGAAACTGATGTCTGGCTCGAATTAACGACGCTGTTAATTCCGGGTTTGAACGATTCCAGTCAGGAAATCAGCGCGATGAGCGATTGGATCATCAAGGAGCTCGGTCCGGATGTGCCTTTGCATTTTAGTGCTTTTCATCCGGATTATAAGCTGACCGATATACCGTCAACACCCGTTGAAACCTTGATCCGGGCCCGCAAAATCGCATTGGATGCCGGTCTGCATTACGTTTACACCGGTAATGTACATCACGTGGAAGGTGACACGACTTATTGCCCTTCATGCGGGAGCGAATTAATTGTGCGAGACTGGTATGAGATCAAGCACTACCATTTAGCTGCGGATGGGCATTGCAATCATTGCAACGCTAGCATTGCCGGCCGATACGAGCAGTTTACCGGACAGTTTGGCAGGCAGCGTATCCCGGTGCGAATTGGAGCATCGGCATGACTGCGGTTGAGATTCCAGCCGGTTCCGTAGAGCTCAGCGGAGAGCTAATTTTGCCGCAAGGAGCCAAGGGTGTTGTGCTGTTTGCGCACGGCAGCGGCAGCAGCCGTTTCAGTCCTCGTAATACTTATGTCGCAAAAGTATTGCAGCAACATGGTATTGCCACGTTGTTATTTGATTTGCTGACACGCGCAGAAGATCAGGATTATGAGCGCAGGTTCGATATCGACCTATTGACAGAACGCTTGCTGGCGGCTACTCGCTGGCTGCAAAACAATCCTGCAACAAAATCGCTTAAATATGGCTATTTTGGCGCCAGTACCGGTGCGGCTGCTGCTTTACAAGCGGCTGCGCAAATGGGGACTGCTATCGCTGCTGTCGTGTCTCGCGGCGGGCGGCCTGATTTAGCGGGAAAAACGGCCTTGATAAATGTGATTGCTCCGACTTTATTAATAGTGGGTAGCGAGGATTTTGGTGTCATCGAATTGAACGAACAGGCTTATGCATTACTGAAATGCGAGAAGAAGCTGACACTTATCGCTGGTGCTACGCACTTGTTCGAAGAGCCGGGCACCTTGGAACAAGCGGCAAGCCAAGCCGCCGGTTGGTTTTCTTCGTATCTGTCTTAAATGGAATTTGTTATTTATTTTCATTTGGATATCAATACAAATTTATCCATAACATTAAGAAATTATCAAGAAAAACAGAAAGATAGATTGAAAATGCGTTATAATTCACGCGCGTGTAAAATATAAGTTTATTACACGTGCAATAAGCCGATTGCACCTTTGATACAGGGCAATTGTACTAATAAATCAGGCATCATGAGCTATTGTATCCGATCGCTGTAATTGTTAATTTAAAACAGCAGCAGACTTTCTCGTAATGCCACGTCATAGAAGTTTTTAAATGAAACCAATTAATTGTAGAAAATTATGGGATTAAGAAAATCATCAGCATCGATACTTGCGGTGAGTTGCGTAATGCTTAAAAGCGACGCTCACGCTGGAAATTAGAATTTTTCTAATCTCATCAAATTCTCAATACAAAGGAGCTAAGAATGAAAAAAATAGCAGTTGTTACGGCCTTGTTAATGAGTGTCAGTACTGCACCTGCATTCGCCGGTATCGGTGATACAGTGACCTTTAAGTTTGATTTACCTGCGACTGCATCATTTAGTTCGGGATATCCTACAGTTGCAGAACTTAAACTGACAGAGACAGCCAGTGGTGTTGTTACTTTTGAGTTAATACCCAATTGGGCATCCCCCGGTTTTGCCGATCCAGCCAAATCAACAGTGAATCACCTTGAATTTGTATATCAAGGACCAGCTTCACCAACATTTGCACAGCCATTAGTTCACGGTGCAGATATTAAAACATTTACATATCATACCAATCCAAATATGGACAGCGGCTATAAATCCGACGATCAGTATATTTCGATCGATTGGTTTAAGCCCAAAGATGCTGAACGATTTGACGGTGATTATGCAAACAGTATCTGGACAATATCTGGCACAGGAGTCGATATTACCGATTTCACCGGTACCTTAGCGCACCATACCGCTGGCAAACCGGATCCAATTTTCGGTATCATTTCTGTGGATCCATACTCTTTAACAGATCCGCATCCAACACCATCTAATTGGGTTACATCGGCAGTTCCAGAACCAGAAACTTATGCCATGTTATTAGTTGGTTTGGGATTGTTAGGTTTTAGTTTGCGTAACAAACAAGCATAGTAAAACCTGTTTCTCACTTTTTTTAGTGAGGATATATACACAAAGAGGTTCGATTCTAAAAAATCGAACCTCTTTTTTTATTTACTGAATTTTACCAAAACTAATGCTGATAATATCGGCGTGAAATCTTTTTAACGGCGAGTTTCGCACAATCAAGCGATTTGCTCTAGCAGTAAATCTATCAGTATTCAACTATATCACGCGCAATTCGCACTTATAGTTTATCTATGAACCTTACGTTATTTGAAACACGAAGCCGAGGTGTTGCTAGAATTGATGATTGTATCAATGGCGAGGCAAACCGATGGTTGATTGTCAATATATTTTTTTAAGATAATTTATTTTTTATAATCATTCGAATATTGAGTGAAAATAATAAATAACATTAAGTACTTAGAAAAAAAATAAAAATTAAAAGAAAAGAAATGCGTTACAATAGGAAGGCACGTAAGTAAATGATTTTCGAACGTGTGCTATTAGGCGATTGCACACATAAAATGAGATAGGGCAATTGTACTAATAAATCAGGCATCGTGAGCTATTGTATTTAATTTCTGTAATTGTTAACTTTAATACAGCATTAGGTTTTCTCATAATGCCACGTCATAAAAAAGTTTTTCCTAGAAAAACTATTTAATTGGAGGGACATAATGAACTTAAAAAAACTATCAATATCATTAGCTGCCGCTGGTCTTCTGGCGATTGGCAGCAGTGCTCAAGCAGCAACGTATCAGTTTGGTCAATTACTATCCGGTGGCGGGCCTGCAAGCATTCATTTTGCTGATTTGGATATCAACGATTTGGGCGGCGGTGAATGGTCTTTTACTTTGTACAACATTGATCTCAGTGCTTTTGGTTCTAGCGCATTTATTGGTTCAATGGCAGTTGATGGCACCGAACCCAGCTCGGTAACCACTGTTCCAGGAGGTGGAGTTGCTGATGTAGATTTAAATCCAGGTGGTGGACCAGGCGGCGATTTTGACTTTAGATATGTGTTTGGTAAGGGAAGCGATAAGCTGGTAGATGGCGAATCAGTATCATGGAATGCGTTTGGATTAGGAAGTGTGTTGCCAGTTGATGGGCAATTAGCATTGCATGTTCAAGGCACTAGTTACTCACCTGATTCTGCTTGGTATATCACACCAGTGCCAGAACCAGAAACCTACGCCATGTTACTGGCTGGTTTAGGATTGCTAGGTTTTTCACTGCGTAACAAAAAAGCATAATAAAATTTTTTCTTGCTTTTTGAGTAAGAAAACGCTCAAAGAGGAATTCTGCTCAGATCAGAATTCCTCTTTTTTACATCCACTTTTTCTTTCTGAAATAAATCAGCAATCCGGCGCCGATCGTGATAAAAACCACCCAAATCGCTGGATAGCCCCAGCGCCATTTTAATTCCGGCATATTTTCAAAATTCATTCCATAAATACCGGCGATAAATGTCAACGGGATGAAAATGGTCGCAAAAATGGTTAGAAATTTTATGGTTTCGTTCATTTTGTTGCTGATACTCGATAAATAGAGATCGTGCATAGCGGAAATTCTCTCCCGGTAAGAGTCGAGCGCATCGCTCACGCGCAAGACATGATCGTAGACGTCAGCGTAATAGCGCAATGTTCTTTGTTGCAGCAGGGGTGAATCGATCCGTTGAATGGTGGCGAGTAATTCGCGTAATGGCGAAATATTGCGTTTCATCGAAATCAAACCACGGCGGATTTGCTGCACCGTCTGCAGCATTTCTTTATCGGAATTAAACAAAATACTATCTTCCAGCGGATCCATGACATCGTCGAGATTGTCTTCCACGACAAAATATTCATCGACAATGGTATCGAGGATAACGTATGCCAGGTAATCGCTGCCGAATTGACGCAAGCGGCCATTATGATTTTGTAAAAAGGTATAAATCGGATTGAATGTGTCATCGGCCTTTTCTTTGAACGTTACTACGTAATTGGCTAATAACAAAATGCTGATTTGTTCGTACTGTAAACAGAAGCTTTTTTCGTAATCGAGGCTGATACCTTTAATGACTATATAAAGATAATTATCGTATTCCTCCAGCTTAGGGCGCTGATGGGTGCTCAAAATATCCTCCAGAACCAACGGATGGATGTTCAGTTCCTGGCCGATGCTTTCAATGATTTTAATATCGCTGAGTCCGTCCACGTTTACCCAGGTAATCAGCTCGTTGTTTTTGAGTTGCTGCAGTTCCGTGACTGAATTGATTTCGCGGCGTATTAAAGTGTCGGTGTTGTACTGAGTCAATGTAATTCGGCAACGTGATTCGAGTTTTTCCCCGATATGCACCAATGTTCCGGCCGGAAGCCCGGATTTGTCTGCCGGACTGGTATACTGCGCTTTATCGGTGAGTGACTGGCTTTGGCGAGGCGCAAATCTGAATTCATTCATAAAAGCTTCCTAGTATGATAGAAGCTGTTTATTCTAAAAGCTTTGCTGAAATTTAGGGGAGATAAGCGAAAGGATAATTGTTGTATTATTGCAACACTGGGAAAAACGGATTGGCCGCGTGACAGACGCTATGCGTGAGGTTTTTTGCGGCGGCTAAACAGCTTCGTTAAGCTCGCCCATGGGAATCCCTGATTGCTTGTTGTGCAGAGAGCGCCAATCCTGCCAGACTTTCCGGGCTTCCTCAACGTTGTTGAAAGTCCAAAGAACAACGCCATCTTCAGTCATTAACGTGGCCATTTTGTTCGGCCATTCTTTAATCACACATTGCATATTTTTCTCCTTTATTGATCGTTAGGTTTAGCATACCGATGCAATATGAAGATTTTATGACAGCGATAATACAAATTCCGCTCACTATCGCAATGCGTGTATGATTGAAGACGATAGCCTGGTAAAAAACTTTTGTTTAAGGAGAAAGTGATGGATAAGACTCAATGCCTGAAAATTCATTGTATCTTAGCAGTAGCATTGATCGCCGGTTGTGCCGGTACAACGCCGCAGCAAAACCCGCTTGATACGGTCGGTAAAGGTTTGTCATCAATTGAAAGCGCCGCGCAAAGCGGCAGGCAAATGATTGATGCCGGTACAGTAGCTGCCAATACGGTATCGACGAACCAGATCGGATTGGTCGACATTCTGGTGCGCCAGCTTGGCGTATCGCAACAACAAGCACTGGGCGGAGCCGGCGCTATTTTCCAAGTAGCTCAGGGAAGCATGAATCCACAAGCATTTGCTACCTTGTCGCAGTCGATTCCGGGCATGAATACCATGCTGAATGCCGCACCGGCATCGCCAATGGCGGGCGGATTGTCATCGCTGATGGGGAGCGGCAATAGCACGCTGGGTAATATGGCAGCGCTCGCCGCTTCGTTTCAACAATTGAACCTGTCCCCGGATCTGGTCGGTCAATTCATTCCGATCATTACCAATTATGTCAGCCAGACCAGCGGGCAAATGACTGCTAACTTGCTGCAAACTGCACTGACCGCACGCTAGCGGACAACCGATAACGGCCTGATGGAGCAAACCGATGCACTCGGTTCAGCTCCACGGGCCGGTTCAAAATTTTGCTCTGTCAAATGCTGCATGCCTTGGACATCAACACATTTTCCCCCAGCGATGCAAAATTTATGGTATCCGGTGCGCCTGAAAGCAATCGAGATTGCCAATGCGCTGCTTGAAAAGGGGATGGGCGAAGGCCAAGCTATCCGCATGCGATTGCCCAAGCCAAAAAATGGGCTCACCGATCCGGCTGCGGTTAATATCAAAAATTGCCGATTTCTTGATTATCTCTCGATACCTGATGGACACTTTGTCAGATAATTCTAATCGATTTTGTAGTATAGTTCTTATCGCATATTAATTAAAAAAATTAATTTCTACACATAACCACCTAAATAGATATAATTTATTGACACGAAATTAATCCAATTGATACAGTCTTCAACCAATTTTTGGGAACGAGCTTAGTTATAACTGTATGCTTATATTCTTTTCACAAGAAACCAGCGATTTCTTAGATCAATATAAGATTGCTTTTGATATTCAACAACTGAGCGATTTTTCCGAATGGGAAAAGGATAGAATCCTACCATCAGCATTTGTTATCGAAGGAAGCGACAGCCGTTACGCATCTTCCATTCTTGGAAAAATCCGTAGAGATAGCGAAGTTTTTGCATCGCTCTGTTTCTCGACTCGTTTGCTAACTTGCTCCGAAAACAGTTTATTCGACGGTTTGCTGCCACCGCCCTCAGAGCTACAAAAACAAATTGATGCCGCGCAAGATTTATCGAGATCGCTCAAGGGAAAAGACAACTACCTGACACACCAGGGGCGATTGATCAATTACCTGTGGCTGCGTCCCAATTATATTGTGCAGCCTTGCCATGAATGGACAAATCCGCGCTTTTATCGCTATCCGCTATTGGAAGCCATGAGTTTGGATCAATCGGATGCGTTTGAATGGCTGAGAAACCTGGCCAACGCCAAAATTCTGGAACCGGTGACACTCATGGACCGACAGCGCGAATGCATGTATTGCCGGTCGGCGCATTTAAGTTTCATCGATACCTGCCCCAATTGCTCCGCTATTGATATCAAATTACAACCATCTTTGCACTGTTTCACCTGCGGTTGCGTCGATGCGCAAGACAAATTCATGCAAAGCGGTACGCTGGTTTGCCCTAAGTGCCACACCCATTTGCGGCACATTGGCAGCGACTATGATCGTCCTCTGGAGAATTACTCCTGCCAAGCATGCCACCACTCATTTATTGAAGGGGATGTGCTGGTGCGGTGCGCAATCTGTGAAAAAGATATGAATCCGAATGAGCTCATTATGAATGAGATTCGTACGTGGCGGCTGAGTGATAAGGGAAGAACGATTGCATTCCGCGGTGAAGTGTTCGACCTGTCATCCGGATTTGATCAGATCGATTTTATTTCCAAGGAATTGTTTATTCATGACCTGGATTGGTTGATGGTTATGGCGCGGCGTTATCCGAATATCAATTTTAGTTTATTTGGAATTTATTTCGCTAACCTGCCGGATTTGGTGGAAATCTTCAATCACGCACGCTTATTGCAGATGCTCGAATCTTTTGCACAGCGGTTGAGAAATTTGCTGCGAACTCCCGATCTTTCTACACGCACGGCGGAAAATATGCTGTGGTTATTACTGCCGAATACCGACGAACAAGGGCTTATAGGTTTTCAAAAACGTATCGAAAAAAGTATGGATAAGCTGTTAGAAGAAAGCGAATACAAACTGGATTTCCGTTTTATCAGCGTTAATTCTCAGAAATTATCAAATAAGGAGAATGCGGAGCTTTTGTTGGCTCGCCTTTTTGGTGAATTGCTATAACCGATGGAATCGTTAATCCAGGCCTGGTACGTTTTTCGAGTCACATTCACACACTATCCGGATGTGCAATATGTGCTCATGCTGATTCCATTCGTGTTGTTTTTTGAATTACCGCTTTATTTCATCAATTGGATGGGCGTTTTCCGCTTTGTCATCAAAGAAGCCGTGGAAGTGCCGCTGGCTCATCCTTATTATCCTCGAGTGACTTGTGCGATCACCTGTTATGCGGAAGGGAAAGCGGTGCAGAATACCGTTATTTCTTTGCTGGAACAGCTATACCCAGGGCATATTGAAGTGATTGCAATGGTCGATGGCGTTCAGAAAAATATTGCAACATATCAGGCATTGAAAGAACTGTATGCGATCCTTCCAAGGTATAACAAACGGTCTCTCACGATCATTCCGAAAATTCAGCGTGGAGGCAGGGTATCATCATTGAATGCCGGATTGAGCCGGGCCCGGGGTGAAATTTTTCTGGCATTGGATGGCGATACCTCGTTTGATAATCAAATGATTCATTCGGCTGTTTTGCACTTCCAGAATCCAAATGTGGTCGCGGTTACCGGTCCGATGCGTGTGCGCAATGCCAAGAAATCGCTGATAACCAGGATGCAAGACCTCGAGTATATGCTCACCATGCAGGTTGGTAAGCTGGGATTTGCAAAGTTAAATGTGATTAATAATGTACCAGGCGCGTTTGGAATTTTTAGACGAGCCTTTCTCCAAAAAATCGGGGGCTGGAATACCGGCACTGCCGAAGATCTGGATTTAACATTACGCATCAAAAAATATCACACGCGCTATCCGCACTTGCAAATTGATTTTGAGCCGCTTGCGGTCTCCCATACCGATGTACCCGAAACGCTGAAGGATTTTCTGAAGCAACGGTTGCGGTGGGACGGCGATCTTTGGTACATCTATTCGAATAAGCATAAATTCGGCATTTCCGCTGCCACCATGGGTTGGAGGAATTTTATCTTTTTGCTGTGGTACGGAATTTTGTTTCAAATCATCATGCCTTTTGCCATTGTGATTTACACGGTTTATATGGCGATCGTACTGCCGCTGCATATCTTTTTGCTAAGTATGATACTGGTTTATGTTTTCTATGTATGTTTAGTGCTAATCCAGTACATCCTGTTTCTGATGATCATTTCTGATAGGAAATGGCAGGATTGCAATGCTTTCCTGGTTCTTCCGTTTTATCCGTTTTTTCAGTTTATCGCTCGCGTATGGAGCGCTTTTGCTATTGCTAATCAGATATTTAACAAAGGGCATCTGGATTCTGCGATGGCGCCTTTGTGGGTGCTAAAAAAGGGTAAACAGTGAAAATATTGCTATTCTTGCTGCTACTGATAGCGCCATTAACCAAAAGTGCTGCCGCCGGCGTCAGATTGCTTTCTGAGTTCAACGCGCATCTGGACCAGGCGGCATCGGTATTAAAAGCACAAGCGGATTTGGAAGCGCAACGCTCCAATTTGCTTGCACAAGAAGCGCTTAAAGGCTGGGAAGTATTCGGTAGCGTGTCAGGAGGTTATCAACGGAGTCCTTTTGCAAGAGAACCGTTCGGACATTTCTTCGATCCCATGGCTCGGATTGGCGTGCGTTATCCGTTACTAGGCAGCGCCGAAAGAAGACAACGCGCCGTGGAAGACGCGGCGACGCAAGTACGGATTGAAGGCATCCGGCTGGATTGGAGCAAACGTTTGGCGGCGTTGTTCATCGAAGAGAACTATGCGGCCTACTGGAGCGCCCAGAAAATGCTGGCGCTGACCGATGCCTATACGCGCTTGCGAAATGACGGAGTTGATCGGCTATTGCTTAAAAGGCAGGAAGCGGGGTTACTCTTCAAGTCGGATTATTTTGAATTTTTATCAGCGTTCGACCGGGCCGAGCGCACTCATATTGAGTTCAGTAATAACAAGAGTCAAGCGTTGATGCGGCTAGCGCATTTGACAAATTCCGTGGTATTGCCTTTCGAAGCGGTTAAACCGCCTTTGGCGGAAATTCAGAAGACGGTCACTCAAGATATTGATCAGCCGGATCTTCGGATATTGCAAGCACAGATTGATAATCTCCAAAATATCCGTGAAATTGAAAGTTGGCAAGGCATTGACTCGGACGTTTCGATGACTGCTTTCGGAGGCCCGGCGATTCCGCACCCGAGTCCGCCCGGTGACGGCATGCAGTGGGGTTATGGCGGCGCAGTGGGTCTTAACTTCAGAATGCCGCTTGAAATCATCAGTTACCGGAAAAATGAACAGTCGCGCTTGAACAGTCAATTGATCAGTTTACGTGCAGATTACACGCGCCGGGATCAGGAGTTGCAACACGAATTTCATGCGTTATTGAATAGTTATCAGCAATTGGTGCAGCAAATCAAGTTTCAGCGGACACGATTGGATGCCGCACGGGAATTGATCCGTGAGAGCGGGCTTCGGCTGCGGGTTATGGACGGTGATGTGATCGAAAAATATTTCAAGGCGATCAATGCTTATTACCGCGTTGCCATCGAAAACGTCGAAGCGGAATCGGAACACTGGAAACTGCACATTCGTTTACGCCAATTTCTGGCCGTCGCGGAAAACCAAGGAAGAGATCATTACCCGGAAACCGATGTAGTTATGCTGCTTGAACCGTTGCACTTGGCCAGTGATTTTCTAGGGAATAAAGACGCAAAACTTGTCCCGGTGAAAGCAGCTAAACCGGCTGAACCCGTTTACCCGGAGATCGTTTCCAGTCAGTTTGCGGTTTACGTTTGGAATTTTGAGCAGCTGATCAATCGCACCGATTTCTGGGGTAAAAAACAATCGAATGCGATTAATCGTGTGCTAATTTCGCTGAACGCGCAGGAAATTTCAGCAGCATCCGCGAATCCCGCTCGATTGGCAGGTTTTATCCGGGATGCGCGTCAGCGTAAGAAAAAAGTGGAATTGTTATTAGGTGACCCCGATTGGATTCTGCCGCAGTTTCGCGCTCATTTGCTCAATCACATTCGCGCGCTAAAGCAGTTCGAATTTGACGGTTTGCACCTGGATATTGAACCCGATCAGCTTGAGTCGGCACTGACGGGCGAAAGACGTCTCACGGAAATGCTCGAAACCATCCGGCAGGTAATGGCGATATCGCCTTGGCCGGTGGGCGTCAGTATCCACCCGCGTTATTTGCAGCAAGAGTCATCTCATGGAGTATGTGTTCCTTGCAAACTGAAAGAATTTGGCGTCAAAGAAATTGCTGTCATGTATTATTCAATGAATATCCAGGCGATTGTGTCGACTTTACAGTCGGTTATGCAACAATATCCAGCACTTGTTTTCAGTCTTGCGCAAAGCCTGGAACGCGAATTGGGACCCGAAAACAGCTACGCCCATAAGCCGAGAAGAATTTTCAGTGACGCGATGCAGCAACTGCAGGATCAATTGCAACGGTCCAATTTTGGTGGTCTTATTATTCAATCATGGCAAGATTGGGAAAATTATCTCTATGAAAATTCGCTTTAATCAGCCCGAAAATAAAATCCCGAATGATGATCGGGGGCTACGGATCCAATATAGCGACGCCAAACGGCCAGGCAGACCGTGGCGCTGGTATTTAATTCTGGCTATCGCCAGCTTGCCGCTGGTGTATTTGATCGGCAAGATTGTGTGGGAAAGCTTTGGCGTTGAGGCCCATGGGCGGATCAAAGTCACCAATTTTATCGTGCGCGCCCTGGTGGAGGGTTATGTGCAACAGGTATTCTTTAAACCGCTGGAAATGATTCCTGCCGGAGCGCAATTGGCGCAGATGGTGAATATGGCGATTCAAGACAGCCACGATCGTATCGGCATTGAAATTGATTTGCTGAAAGCTGAGAAACAGAAGTTGATGACACAGGCCGCACAATCGCGCGCCAGTTCCTTGCAATTGTTGAAATACGCCCAGGAACAAAAAGATTTTACGCATCAACGCATGCGGCAATACGAAAAACTGTTTGAGCAAGGAGCAGCCACTCAGGCGGAAATTGCGACGGTTCGCAGTCTTTACCGGTCAGCGCTGGAGAATCTGGCGGTGCTGGAAAAAACCGAGCGTCTGGAATATGAAAAGGTACGCAACATGGAACTGGGAATAGCACCGGAAATGCGTCAGATTACCAATCAAATCGGTCAATTGACACTTGAATTTGAGAAAACCCAAGATCAGTTGAAACAATTGAATTTGTTTGCTTCTGCCGAAGGAATGATCAATGAGTTGTATGTGCAACCGGGAGAATATCTGTCGCGCGGGCAAGCATTGTTGGAAATGATTTTTCCCGGGCAAGTAATGGTCGATGCCTTTATTCCGCCCAAGTATCAGGATTACGCCGAAGTGGGACAAATGGTGCGGGTGAAATTTCCTAATGGCGATACCGCGAAGGCCAGAATTATTGCGGTACCGGGTGTCATGCAAAGAACTTCAGCCGCTGAAATTAATCCGTTGGAAGTAGTGCGATCCGCGATTCTGGCGCAAATGGAATTTGTCGATACCGTCGATACTCGGTTGATCAACGGCATGCCGGTTACCCTTTATTTTGACTGATCCATTCTAATTTGCTGGCGAGCGAACCGTTTCCGCAAACTAGGCAACCATGACCAGTTTTCCTGACGGATGTTGCTGCTCCAGATAGCGCTGTGCAGCCGCCGCCTCTGCCAATGGGAAACTCTGTGCAATGACTACGCGCAGTTGCTTGCTATCAAACAAAGCCGCGCATTGTCGCAATATGTCCGCTTGATGGTGTTTGGCTTCCTTAAGTTCGAGTAATACCGGTGACAGCATCAATTCGTGACTGAAACGTAGATTACGTTTACGCGCTTCGCTCCAGTCGATCTCTGCCGTCGCTTGCAATATGGTGACTACATCGCCATAAGGTTTGGCGCAACGGAAACAGCTTTGCAATACCACCGGACCGACCGTATCGAATGCGATGTCCACGCCTTTCCCGCCAGTCCAGCGCAGCACTTCTGCGACGATATCCTGGGTACAATAATTAATGATGCAATCCGCTCCCAGGTCTTTGACAAACTGTGCTTTTTTCTCGCTGCTGACGGTGGTGATGACTTGCGCGCCGGCGTGTTTGGCTAACTGGATGGCCGCATGGCCGACGCCGCCGGCACCGGCATGAATTAATACCACTTGATCCCGGGTGATACGCGCGCGATCATGCAATGCTTCCCAAGCCGTAATGAAAACCAAAGGCACCGCGGCCGCCTGTTCAAATGACAAGGATTGCGGTTTTAATGCCAGTAAGCTGGCATCCACCAGCACATAATCGGCGTAGGTGCCTTGGCGGTTGTTAAACCCAGGTTGCGAAAAATAAACTTCATCGCCCGGTTTAAATTTATCAACTTTGGCGCCTACTTTTTCCACGATACCGGCGCCATCGCAACCGGGTATGACCGGAAATGTGACCGGAAAACGCTCCGGTGCTGTGCGGATTTTGCAATCGATCGGGTTGATGCCGATTGCCTTGATACGAACCAGCACCTGATCCTCGTTGCAATCACCTGGCGAAGCTATATCTCCGTATTGCAGAACATCGGCTACGCCACCTTTATGAAAAAATGCAGCTTTCATAATTATCTCCAGTAGTTCTCAATTTTGTAAAAGCATCAAATACCCTATGCCCGATTGACCGCTAAAATTCCAGTGGATCGACATCCAAGATCCATCGTACTTTATGGCTTGTTAAGGTATGAATTTGCGCGCACCATTCCGTCAAGAATGCCTGCAGTTGCTTGCGAGAAGTGGATTGTATCAATAACTGCGCACGTTCCAAACCTTTCAGGCGATGCATTTGCGCCGGGACCGGATCGAATAGTTCAACGGTCTTGGGCGGTTTTGCCAGCTTGATTGCTTGGTGCAGAAAATCCAATACCAGATCGCGTTGATGCGCTTCTCCCCGCAACAATGCTTGAAAAACATAGGGCGGAAATCCTGCAGTCTTTCGTTCTGTCAGCAAGATGTGCGCTAAACCATCGTAATCGTGATGCTGTAGCGCTTGATAGAGCGGGTGATTGGGAAATTCTGTTTGAATCAGCACGGTACCTGGGATTTGGGCGCGTCCGGCACGTCCGGCTACTTGCATCAATTGCGCGAACAAACGTTCACTCGCCCGGTAATCGGTACTAAACAGCGAATTATCGGCATTCAGGATTCCGACCAGCGACAGATTCGGGAAATCATGTCCCTTGGCAAGCAATTGAGTGCCGATCAGGATATCGACTTGTTGTTTATGAATGGCCTGCAACATGTCTCGCCAAGCGAACTTTCGACGCGTGCTATCGCGATCGATCCGCAAAATCCGTGCGACCGGGAAAGCGGTTGCGATAGCTGCTTCGACACGTTGCGTTCCTTGTCCGAAGGGCGCCAAATCTTGGTTGCCGCAGTCCGGGCAAGCGCGTGGAAACGATTCCTGATGACCGCAATGATGACAACTGAGCTGTTTGTCGCGAAGATGAACGACCAATCGGCTTGAACAGCGCTGGCAAGCGGCCGACCAGCCGCAGGATTTACATAGCAGCACCGGTGCATAGCCGCGCCGGTTGATAAAAATCAGACTCTGGTTTTTTTCGATCAAGCATTGATCGATTGCTTTAACCAGCGGTTCGGTTAAACCATCCTGGATTTTGTGAATACGAGTATCGATCAAATGAATTCGCGGTAACACGGCATTATGACTAGCCCGGGATTGCAAGCGTAACCTCCGGTAGCGGCCATTGAGTGCATTGTAATAACTTTCTAACGATGGCGTCGCGGAACCCAATATGACCGGAATCGAATGTTGATGGGCGCGGAAAATCGCCATATCGCGAGCGGAATAGCGTAAGCCATCCTGCTGCTTGAACGAGCTGTCTTGTTCCTCGTCGACAATAATTAGCCCGAGATCGGAGAGCGGTGTAAATACGGCCAATCGCGTGCCAAGGATAATTTTGGCGGCGCCGCTTTGCGCCTGCATCCAGCCCGATAGCCGCTCGCTATCGTTTAATCCGCTATGCAAGCTCACTATTGGCGTTGCAGTAAAACGCGAGCAAAAAATTTTCTCAAGTTGCGGCGTTAGATTTATTTCCGGTATCAGCACCAGGGCTTGCTTGCCTTGCATCAGCGCCGATTCAATTGCGCGCAAATAGACTTCGGTCTTGCCGCTACCGGTTACACCATGCAACAGCCAGATATTGAATTGCGCGAGACCCGCAGTGATTGCATCGACAGCCGCCGCTTGTTCTGTGGTCAGGATTGGAATTGGCTGGGTGACAGCCGCAGTTGCTGCTGGAGCTGCTTTTGACGTGATCCATCCGCGCTGTAGCCATCCCGGCAGCCATTGGTGTGCACGTGGGGAGATTTGTTTAATTTGGGCATCAGTTAGTGCCGTAGATTCTAAAAAAGCGCTGAACAAGCGCCGGGCGATGCGATTCCGTGCCGGAATGCTCGATACATCGATTTGCTTTCCAATGGGCGTGAGTTCGAAGTGTTCGCGGCTTGCCGGCTTTTTCATTTGAATGGCTTTATTGTGGCGCATTTCGGCGGGCAGGCTATTCAGAATTACCATGCCGAGGGGGTGATGATAATACTGACTGCAAAATTGAAATAATTCCAGCAAGCTGGCGGGTAACGGTTTGGTTTCTCTAAAGATGCAATATGCCGGTTTGAGCTTCCCGGGATCTATTTGTGTAGAAGCGCTGATCGCTATGATGACGCCAATCGTTTTTTTATTGCCGAACGGTACGCTGACGCGTAAACCGATATCGTTTGGTTCGGCATCGTCGGCTTGATAATCAAACAGCGTGTCGACCGGAACATTGATAGCGACACGAATGATGGGCATCAGCGGTTGCAGAGAACGGATTGGGGGTTGCTACTCACCGGAATCCGCTTTAATACCGGTGAGTAATGGTTCAGGAGACAAGCGATATGTTATTTCGAAACACGGTATAGCGTGGCCGAAGCTTCGCCCGGCTTGTCGAGTTTCGCAGTGCTGCCATCCGAGCTGATCGAGAAACCGATATTACCATCCACGTCAGAGAAACCGGCACAACCGTTGGTGTTATAGGTGAAACTCGAGAGTTTCAAACTATTGCCGCCTTTGTTAAAGGTGTAGGATGAAAACTCAACTCCCGGTTTGCTGCATTTTGCCTGATCTTCCCGCTGTGTTTCACCGGTAGGATCAATCATCAGGAATTTACCATTCGGGAAAAATACCAAGGTAGGAGTGTTGATTGCTTCACTATCGTAAGCCCATGCACCGACAATACCATCGTTTTCATTATCGATTTTTGCATAACGGGTCTCTTTGATCTCTTTTTCGGCGACTTCATTTTCATCGCTTAATTGGATCGGTTTAGCGATATGAAACAGCTCACCGAATACACTGCTTTGTTCACGCGCTCTTTGCACCGTCACGATATCGGAATGAATCAATTCAAAGCCATCGGTACGCAAGCGCCGGGTCGGACCCGGATTTGAAAGTCCGGCTTTGATATTGGTATCCACAGACGGTGTTCCGACCAACTTAAATCCACGGTTATCAAAATCAACCGCTTTCGCGACCCCATATTCAACACCGGCCTGAAAAACTGTTTTGCCGCCGCAAACCCGGTTTTCGTCGCAAGAATCATCCGGTCTGGCTTCACCGTTCAAATATTCGCCAGAGTTGTCAGAAGCTACTCTCAATACACTGGCGGTTTGATTGCTGTAACTAACCCAGATTTGAGCGCTGAGCAGCGCAACACCTTGGGACATGAAGTGATTCCGGGCTTCTTCAACGGTTTTGACATCACCAGTGATGCCTCCTGCTTCCATGATATCTTTTAATTTGGCAGTTTCAGCAAAACTATCCGGACTGGTTTCGAGATTAATAGAATTTTTCACAGCGGCAGCTGTTTCGGAGGAAATGGAAATACCATTCGAAAGATCACTATCAGAATCCAGTGATTGCAGCAGGATCAATAGGTTGTGCAATTTGTTGCTGCTATCGCCAGCAAGCTCAATCGGTGTTACGATTTGAGAACCCGGAATGTTCGCGAGTGTCAAACTGCCGAGTTTGAATTCAATTTTATCGCCATGATTGAAGTTAAAAAGACCCTTTTCGTCGGTGATGCCCGATTTTCCGGAAGAAGCATTAAAATTGACACCGGCTACGGGGGAATCAACCAGGATACCGGTTGCCGGACCTGTGGGCATTATCCGTTTTGCGGTTACTGCTGAATTTTGTGACGATGACGATGTTTCGACTGATTTTTCGCCACCGCTATCGCAAGCCGTCAGGCCAACAATGAATGCTGTGGAAAATAAAGCTAATCCTGATTTTTTTCTTAATCGGTTTATAGATTTCATTAAGCGGCTCTCTTTTATTGATATTCAATTTCTTGAAATTGATAAATTGGTATAGTGTATTCTTGGAAATTTATATTCTACTATCAAGACTGCTATTATAGCCAAGCATTACGATTTTCGTTCTGTTCTTATAAAAATAGGTTTTAAATTTTTGTCTTTTCGTGTATTTTCGCCGCTAAATTTTATTGGAGGGATATAAGGTATTTTTTATGTCTAACATGGCTGAGATCTCACAACTGACAGAAATGTCAGCCCAGCTTCCCATTGAATGGTACTTGGATCCTAAAATTCTGGAGATTGAAAAACGTTGGCTGTTCGATCAGGGACCGGGTTACGTGGGGCATGAAGTGATGGTACCCAATGTTGGGGATTATTATGTACCGGAATGGATGAATAGCGCAAAAGTGCTGGTACATAATGAACAGGGAATAGAGTTGCTTTCCAATATTTGCCGTCACCGGCAAGCGTTATTGTTGAAGGGAAGAAGCAACACCCGGAATATTGTATGTCCAATTCACCGCTGGACTTATGCGCTTGATGGAAAATTGCTCGGAGCGCCACATTTTGATCGCAATCCTTGTTTAAATCTGGACAAAACTCCGTTGCAAAGCTGGAATGGGTTGTTGTTTAACGGCAAACGCAATGTCGATAAAGATTTGGCGAATCTGAGTCCGCTTGTGCTCAGGGATTTTGATTTTTCCGGTTATGTATTGGATCGCGTCAAGGTCGATCAATATCCATGTAACTGGAAAACGTTCATCGAAGTGTACTTGGAAGACTACCACGTGGATCCGTTTCATCCGGGATTGGGTCATTTCGTGAATACCAAGGAACTCAAATGGGAATTCGGCGATTGGTATAGTGTACAAACCATTGCGATCGATGACGCACGCTTGCAAAAACCGGGAAGTCCGGTTTATGCGGCATGGCATCAGCAGGTATTGCAGCAAACGGAAGGCGCGATGCCGCCGCATGGTGCGATATGGTTTCTGTATTATCCCAATATTATGCTGGAATGGTATCCGCAAACGCTGGTCATCAGTACGATATTACCGACGGGTGTGGAAAGTTGCATGAATGTTGTTGAATTTTACTATCCGGAAGACATCGTGCTGTTCGAGCGCGAATTTGTAGAGGCGGAACAAGCAGCTTACAAGGAAACAGCGCGTGAAGACGATGAAATTTGCCGGTTGATGACTGCAGGCCGGCGTGCTTTATACCATCAGCATCTCAATGAAACAGGGCCTTACCAGATTCCGATGGAAACTGGAATGGAGCATTTTCATCAATTTTTGCGGCGTGAAATCGGGTCGCATATTTGATCTCGGTTAACAATAATTTTGCATTTAAAACAAACTCAGTATGCTTCCATGTGGATGCTGGCAGCAGCATTCATGTTCGCCGGCATGGGAGTGCTTGTTAAATTAAGCGCTTCTTATTTTTCCAGTATCGAGCTGGTTTTTTATCGTTCGGCGTTCGGCGTTTGGATAACTTACTGGATCATCCGGTATTATCGATTGTCGGTGCGCACGCCTCATTGGCGGATGCATTTTCGCCGCAGTATTACGGGTTTGGTCAGTTTGCTCATGTTTTTTTATTGTTTAACGCAACTGCCGCTGGCAACTGCTATTTCGCTTAATTACACCTGGCCCCTTTTTGCGGCATTCTTATCGACGTTTGTTCTGAAAGAACATTTTCATTGGTCGCTGGTTTGGGCAGTATTGTTGGGTTTTGTCGGTGTCATTTTGCTGATGCGGCCTAGTTTGCCCGAAGATCAATGGTTTGCCGGTTTAATGGGTGTTGCTTCCGGTTTTTTTGGCGCATTGGCTTATATGCACGTAAAACAGCTGGGGCGCCTGGGAGAATCCGAATGGCATGTGGTGTTTTACTTTACCTTGATCAGTACCTTGATTACCGGCGTATGGTTGTTGTTCACCAATTTCAGTCCGATTTCTTGGGATGGGTTTTTGTTGCTACTTGGTACCGGTGTCACTGCGACACTGGCGCAGTTAGCCATGACACGCGCGTATCATCGAGGTGCTACGCTGGTGGTATCTTCGCTCGGTTACAGCACCGTGTTGTTTGCGTGTGTTTGGGGAATTTTATTATGGAATGAAATCCTGCCACCCATTGCATGGCTTGGAATGGGGTTGATCATTCTAGGCGGATTGCTAAGCGGGATCTTAGGATTCAAACAACTGCCGGTTGTTGCGCAGAAGTAACTTTGATACCGCCTCTGCATTGCGAAATTTGCACCAAACTGCCGAATTGCCTATGATGAAGCTGTTATCACGAAAGGGGGAGCCATGATTACGATTCAGAAGAAGGACAATCTCGTTATTGTTGCGATTATCGGTGAATTTACGCTGACTGACTATCACGAATTCGAACAACAAGTATTATATAAATCGCACTTTGACGGCAAAGCGAACCTATTATTTGACTGGCGCGACATGCTCAGTTATACAGTCGATGTTGCTTGGGAAGAGGTTAAATTCATGCGCGATCACGGCAGTGAATTTAATCGGGTTGCGGTCGTGACGGATGATGAGTGGCAAACTTGGGGGGCTTGGGTGTTTAATTTGTTTGTCAATGCCAATGTGGCAGCATTTCATGACTATGATGAAGCTGAGGCGTGGGTTGCTTCTAGCGAATAGCGCTAGCGAGCATTGCAATGCACGATAGTCACACAAAAATGCATCATAGCTTTTGATTGAGCGGATCATTCGTTTTGGGATAATCCTTAAGTTGAGAAAAACAGCAAGTAAATCTTATGGATGAATTGGTTATTGCCAGAGCAGTGCATGTGCTGAGTGTCGTTTTTTGGATAGGTGGTGTCGCAATGGTGACAACGGTGCTATTGCCGACACTCGCGGGTATGCAATCCGTTGCTGAGGCGGTGAAATTTTTTTTCAGATTCCGTCAGCGGTTTGCAGCGCAAGCGCGAATCTCCACGCTGCTTGTCGGAATTAGCGGTTTCTACATGATTTATGCTCTGGATATCTGGCAAAGGTTTACGCAATGGCAGTACTGGTGGATGCATGCGATGGTGCTGGTTTGGCTGTTTTTCAGTGTGATGTTGTTTGTTATGGAACCGCGCAGCCGCCGTCAGGCAACTGCTTCATCACAGTTTCCGGAGCGGACAGAGGTGACTTCTGACGTATTTGTAAGAATTCAGCGTAAGCATCTGTTTTTGCTGACTGTAAGCTTGTTGACCATTGCCGGCGCTGTGGCGGGCAGTCATGGCTGGTTGATCGGATTCTGATCATGGATTACGCACTCCTGAAAATGATTCATGTCAGTAGCGTAATTTTAAGTTACTCACTGTTTTTCCTGCGCGGTATTTGGTTGATCCGGGATTCAGAAAATCTTCGTCAGCGTTGGGTGAAAATCCTGCCGCATATCATTGATACCGTGTTATTAGCCAGTGCGATCTTGCTGGCAGTAACTATTCAGCAAAATCCGCTCGAACATGGCTGGCTGACTGCCAAAGTTGCGGGATTGTTGTTGTATATCGGGTTGGGAATGATCGCCATGCGCTTTGGAAAAACCCGGAGAATCAGAATTCTCGCCTGGGTAAGCGCGCAATGTGTATTTGCCTACATCGTATTGGTTGCATTGACCAAAAGCCCGGCATTAGGAATCGGTTAGCGACAACTTGAAAGTTAGTCTCGATCTAGCCACCCTTCGGGTGGAAAAAGCCGCATTTCATCATGCACAAGCAATCAGTGATTTAATCAATTTGACGTATCGCGGCACCGATGGCTGGACTACAGAAGCGGCGATTATCCAAGGCGATCGTACCAATCGACAGGAAATCGAAGCAGCGCTTCGTAATCCGGATGCCTGTTTTCTCATCGTGCAATTTTCCCAGCGATTGGCTTCCTGTATTTACGTCGCACAGGAAAAGGAGCATGCTTTTATCGGTTTTTTTGCAGTACATCCGAGTCTTCAACAACAAGGGCTCGGAAAATTCATGCTTGCACAGGCAGAAGCATTCGCTTGCCGTTCCCGTGGAGTGCAGAAGTTAGTGATGTTTGTCATATCACAGCGTCCTGAGCTGATTGCGTTTTATCACCGCCGCGGTTATCGCAGCACTGGCCGGGTCGAAGCTTATCCGTCGTATCTCGGTATCCCCAAAATTACAGATTTAACCATTGAATTTCTTGAGAAAATTGTTTAACTAATCAAGATTGTCAATTGATCTGTATAAGTATTTACACGTATATCATTCTTCCAATTTTTAGTTAGAATCCTGTTGAGTAATTTTTCAATTGCTCGAAATGTTTAAGGGATGATCAATTTTTGATGAGGACGCCATGCTTTTGAAAATCATTTTAGCCGCAATTTTAAGTCTCAGCGTGTCCTGTTTCGCCGAAACAGGTAGTAATAAAACGAAATTACCCACCGATGAAAAATCTACAGTAGCGACTCCTTCGCCAGGAACATCAACTCCCAAGGCAAGTTCTAGATCTTTACCGGCAGTAGGTTCGGATAAAAAACCCTCAATGGTCGATTATTGTAAGAAACATACCTGTTGATTTACGAATTATCTAACTAGGATAGGAGCTAATCGATGATAAATAAAACATACGGCCGTCTGATCGCGATGATGGTTACTTGTTATGTAACGGTAGTTGTTGCTGCACCTCATTGGGATCACGAAGAACAAGAAAAATGGGGAGCGATTGAAGATCCATCTCAAACCGTTATTCCTCTAAATTATCCTTATGCGGAATGCAGTATCGGCGCGCATCAATCCCCCGTTGATTTTGCTGAAGCGAGAATTGATAACACAAGGAAGTTAAATGATCTTGAGGTTTGGTATGATGTCGATAAACCGGTTTTTTATAATACCGGACATGCGATTCAAGTAAATACTTCGCCTGACTATAAGGGCGAATTGAAAATCGGTGAAGAATCTTTTCCTTTGATTCAGCTTCATTTCCATGAGCCCAGTGAACATGCGGTGGGAGGAGTAAAGTTTCCAGCCGAGTTGCATTTTGTACATGTCGGTCAGGATGGCAGACTGGTTGTTCTGGGGGTCGCGATAAACGTTGGTGAAGAAAATCCAACCATGCAAACGATCTTGAGCAATATGCCGGCGACTGGGGGGGAGCAGAATCCCAATACTGGCGGCATTCAGATAGATCCGGCATCGCTGCTGCCCTCGATACATCACCAGTCATTTGATTACTTGTCGTTAGCGGGTTCTTTGACAACACCGCCTTGTAGCGAAGGGGTGCAGTGGTATCTTATGATGGATCCAATATCAATTTCTGCGGCACAACTGGAACAGTTAAAAGGATTCTATACCGGCAATGCAAGAGAGCCTCAGAATCTGAATGGTCGAGTTGTTTCTTCAACGAAGTGATTTTTAAACGATCCGGTATAACCCACGCTTAGCTGATAATGGCGTAAGCGTGACCGGCGCATGTTTTGATAGTGAAATCCCGATAACCTTTTCTATCTTGCCGATGCAATTAATTAAAGCGGAATTACGTGAATGGGTCAGATCGATCTCGATCATCTGATATTGGTGTGTTGGTGTTAAACGCACTTGGTTCCGCAACCCAATAACCCTGCGCGTAATCAACACCGATATTTTCCAAGGCCTGCAGTGTTTGACCGTTTTCGACCCAAACAGCGATAGTCTTGAGACGCATCACATGACCGATGTGATGGATCGATTCCACCATGGCTTGGTTAACCGGATCTGTCGTGATGTTCTTGATTAATCGCCCGTCAATTTTCAGGTAGTCTAATGGAATATTCTTTAAGAGATTGAACGATGAGAGGTTGCCGCTAAAATCGTCGATGGAAAAACGGCATCCTAAATCCTTCAAAACGGTGACGAACCTTACCACATGATTGATATCGGTTAATGCAGTCTGTTCGCTAATTTCAAAACAGATGCACGCTGGATTGATTTGGCTGGTTTTGATAGTGCGGACGGTGAAATCCAGAAACTCCGTATCTTCAAGCGCACGCGCTGAGATATTGATGGTATAAATGGTGTTGGATTGAGCGGCAGTATGCGCCTTAATCAATTGCAGTGATTGCTTTACAACCCAGCGATCAATCAGCAGCATTTGGTCGTGACGGTCAGCAGCTGGAAGGAATGCACCGGGTACCAGGAATTGGCCATGTTCGTCTTTTAACCGCAGCAATATTTCGCCATGTTGTTCCTGATCCTCATTCGTGGTTATTAACCGGATCGGTTGATAAAAAAGGCAGAAGCGCTGCTCCGCGAGCGCTTGCTGAATACGTGGAACCCATTGTGATTCATTGGATTCCTGCTGTGGCTTGTTTGCTTGATACACATGCACACGGTTGCGTCCTTGCTCTTTGGCTGCATAACAAGCGCTATCCGCAGCATTTAATGCTTGCGTCAATCCCTGATTAGTCGCTGTGATGGGGAATAGCCCAATGCTGACACCGATGGTGAATGTCTGTCCTTGCCACTGAAAGCGGAAATTTTGTACCAATTCCCGCAATATGTTAGCGACTTGTAAGGCTTCGTTTTTCGGACAGTGCTCCAGAATGATGCCGAACTCATCCCCGCCCAAGCGTGCGAGGGTATCCCGCGTCCGTAATTTTGCATGGAGTAACGCCGTGATTTGACGCAATAATTCGTCACCTGCGCTATGCCCGCAGGTATCATTGATAATTTTGAATTGATCCAGATCCAGATACAGTAACGCGTGCGTATCATTTTTGCGGGTGGACTTTAATATCTTACTAAGCCGGGTTTCAAATTCTTTGCGGTTGAGCAAACCTGTCAGAGAGTCATGCGCTGCCTGATAAGCAAGCTTTTGAGTCAGTTTGCGCTGTTCCGTTACGTCGCGAAAGGTTAAAACCGTGCCGATAATTTGATTTTCGTTATTACGGATCGGTGCTACGGCGTAATCAATGATCCACTCTTTTTGGTCTCGGCGGATCAGCAAAGATTCGTGATGGACAGATGCATTTCCGGTTCCATTGAAATATTCGGTCAGCGGATTGGCAACCGGTTCCCGTGTGACGGGATGCACGATATTTAATACTTGTTGTAATGAAGCGTTTTGTGCGTCTTGATGACTCCAGCCGGTAAAAATTTCGGCTATAGGATTTAAGAACGTGATTTTTCCGGCGGCATCTGTTGTTATAACCGCATCTCCGATACTTGACAAAGTGACCTGAAACAATTCCTTTTCCTGATGCAGGATATTATTGGCGGTGATAAGCGCTTCGGTGCGCTCGGTTACGCGGTGTTCCAAATCATTTTTGGTCTGTATCAGGCGCTTGAGGAGATCGAAATTATCAAAGCGAAGTTTCAATGAATCGACCATCGTTTGATACAACCGATAGGAGATGCTGCCCATCGCAGCGACGAATAGCAGAAATGTCAGTGCAACGACCATCTGGGTTTCAGTTTCATGTGTCATGACCTGGTAAGAAAATGGCAACACAACTGGCACCGAGAAAATCAAGAATGCGCCCTTATAGTATGAGAGGGTAGCCATTGCGCCTGCAATCATTCCGGCCAGCAGATACGCTAAAAAGAATTGATGTGTTTCACTGTCGCTTACAAAAAAAATACCGCCGGCAGTTCCCCAAAGCAAACCCGATAGCCCTACACTGATGATGAACCATCGTCCCCAACGGGTTGCATCCGTTATCGGGGGTTTAACTCGGAAATACGACCGGATGAGTAGAAATCTGGCCGAAGTGAGCAGGTAAACAGCTGAGAGCCAACTGAGTAGCCATTCTTCGGCTACATGATTCCAGTAGACGTACGCTAGCGCAGTCGCAACGATTAAGGTAACAACCAATGCTTTAGGAGCTTGCTGGTAGAGCAGTTTAACTTGTTCGGTTAACAGCGCGTGAGAAGGATTGGGTGGGGGCGGCTGGGAATTCACATTATGGTTATCGGGGTTAAATGGTCCGTGATTTGATTAATACGGATGAACATGCAAGTTGTTTAGGCATAAACGGTTAAACTCAGGAAAATTGTCCCAAACTGTATATCATATGAATTAATCGAACAATTAAGATCATTTTGGTTGCTGAAGCTGCTAAGCTGCTGCTTCAGAGTATGTTTGCTTTGTTTTATTGTGAGCAAAGATCCAGTTATTTTTGAGTTGTAAGAAAATTCCTATTTATTCGGCGAAAATTATACTTAATATTCTTTTTAAGTAAAACCATCTTGAATGAGCTGTAAATTAAGCTTCGCTGCAATGAATACAGAAATTAGCGCGACATTGCGGTATCTTATACGGGCTGAATGAATAGAGAGAATTGGTCAATAGTATGTATTTATTACATATTGGTCATAATTGGAGGTGGCTTCATGGACAAAAAAACACATCTTAACTTCTGGTTCGCAATTGTGGCATTATTGAGTTTGCTGCTGATTCAGAGTTTCTATCAGCGCTATACACAGATTGAACCCATACCTTATAGCCGCTTCCAGCATTTGTTGGAACAAGGCCAAATCGCGGAAATTGCCATCACCGAGAATCAAATTATCGGTACCCTCAAGGAAAAGAATGCCGATGGCTTTAAAGAATTTGTAACAACCAGAGTCGATCCTGAATTTGCCGAGATGCTGGATAAGTATCACGTCGTTTATACCGGTGTTGTACAAAGTACCTGGTTACGGGATTTGCTTTCCTGGATTGTCCCGACTGCGTTATTTATTGGGATTTGGTTGTTTTTTATTCGCCGCATGGGGAGTGGCATGGGCAGCGGTCTAATGTCGATCGGTAAAAGTCGCGCCAAGGTTTTTGTCGAGAAAGAAACCAAAGTGACATTTGACGATGTTGCTGGAGTGGATGAAGCAAAAGATGAACTGGTGGAAATTATCAATTTCCTCAAGAATCCTGTCGATTATGGGCGCTTGGGCGGGCGGGTGCCAAAAGGTATTCTATTGGTAGGACCGCCGGGTACCGGTAAAACGCTATTAGCGCGAGCTGTTGCTGGCGAAGCTGGTGTGCCGTTTTTTTCTATTTCCGGCTCAGAATTTGTGGAAATGTTTGTCGGTGTCGGCGCCGCCAGGGTGCGAGATTTGTTTGAACAAGCCCGGCAAATGGCGCCAGCGATCATATTTATTGACGAACTGGATGCTTTGGGTCGTGCCCGCGGTGCTTATGGAGGGTTAGGTGGCGGACATGACGAAAAAGAACAGACATTAAATCAATTGCTGGCGGAACTGGATGGTTTTGATTCGAGTAGCGGTATTGTATTGCTGGCGGCGACCAATCGTCCGGAAATTCTGGATCCGGCATTACTGCGGGCAGGGCGGTTTGACCGCCAGGTATTGGTGGATCGTCCGGATAAAACCGGGCGTGAGCAAATTCTTGCAGTACATATCAAAAAGATAAAGCTGTATAACGATGTCAAAATCGAACAGATAGCCGCGTTAACTCCGGGTTTTACCGGCGCTGACTTGGCGAATCTGGTCAACGAAGCAGCATTGCTTGCGACTCGTCGCGCGGCGCCGGCGGTCACGATGGCGGATTTTAATAATGCGATTGAGCGGATTGTTGCCGGTCTCGAGAAGCGGAACCGGCTATTGAATCCCGATGAGCGGCGTGTCGTAGCGTTTCACGAATTGGGACACGCGATGGTAGCTTTAGCGTTGCCTGGTAGCGATGAAGTCCATAAGGTGTCGATCATACCTCGGGGCGTGGGGGCGTTGGGTTACACCATACAACGCCCGACGGAGGATCGCTATTTAATGACGCGGGTGGAATTGTTGAACAAAATGGCAGTACTGCTTGGCGGCCGCGCAGCCGAACAGGTCGTGTGTCATGAAGTATCGACGGGCGCGGCGGATGACTTGGTTCGCGCAACCGATATCGCCCGTGCGATGGTGTTACGTTATGGCATGAGTGAAGCATTGGGCAATGTGGCCTATGACCGGGAGCAATCCGCTTTTTTGCAACCGAGTATTCCGTTCCCGCAAAACCGGAACTATAGCGAAGAAACAGCCAATAAAATCGATATTGCAGTACGAATGTTGGTTGATCAGGCCCTGGAGCGCGCCATCGGCATTCTTCAAAATAATCGAAGCTTACTTGAGCAGACAGCCGAAGAATTATTAAAAACGGAAACGCTCAATCAACCGGAGCTTATCAAGCTAAAACAGGCTATTGCGGCCAACGCGCAGCCACATCGCGTATCCGCTAACCCGGCAGGATGATGGACAATTAGCTCCGAATTTTATTCTTCATCGATCGGTTTTCGCTGAATTTCGGTGACGGGTAGCGTATCTTTCAAAATCAGGTCAATTTTTTGGTTGAGCTCTTCTGCCGTTGCTCCGCTATTGATAATTTGCTGAAGTGTAACCAGGTTGGATGCCATGTGCATTTTTTCCTGATTGTGTTGCGCGGCAAAATCGTTTTGTAATGCCTTTTTCTTATTGGTCATTTGATCTCGCGGGTTGCCAGTGAAGAGCGAACGGACGGTTTCAACGATCCGGCTTAATACCGTATGCGTCAAATCTGCTGAGAACCCTCCCAGCATTGCGAGCAATGGCCTGATGATGCCCTTCTCCAGAAAAGGGGTCTCGCTTAAATGCTTGCTGAAATATGCTTCGGAAACCATGATGGCGAGAATGAGGCCGGCGATTAAACCTAAAAAAAACTGTATCCAATAAGAAGCGTGATAGGTCGGATCGAATGTTCCATTCGCGATATAGGTGTTGGCTTTATAAAGCGCGGCAAAAGAAGCTCCCAAACCAGCGGCTGAAAGATAAAACATCAAATTCAGCAATAACTCATACCCGTCTTGCATCATGATGTTACCGCTGTCGTGACTGACTTCTTCAGTCAATGAAAGTCCAATGAACAAAATCAACGAAACAATTGCTGCGATCATCATCTGGCGGATCAGCGATACCGGCCCCAGGAATTTTAAGAAGCCCGCAACGCCTTGTTCAATATCCAGTAATAAAATCGTTTTGGGCTTTGCTGGCTCGACAATTTTAGCCAGCGCACAATGGGCTGCCAGTAACTCGCCAATATCCAGATCGAGGCGTATGTTGATAGGGTCGTTTAACCCGTGTTCCTGTTGAATTATGAATGCATCGATGGTCCGTATTACCGATTCCGGGACTGTTTTGCCATTCGCTAATGCGTATTCCGCCATCGCACGAGCTTCCCGGTACAGCTGATAGCGGATATTATTTTGCTTATAAGGATCGAACGATTTCGAATCTTCCATGAGTGCTCTCGGCTTCTGGTGGAGTTAAGAAAAGAGAATGGCGGTAATCAAGAAAATCCATAACAACAAAACCGGCCAATAAATCAATTTAGGGATGAAATTATCCTTGAATGCCAATATCCGCAAAGGTGGATCATAAGAGAATAATACCGTGTTGACAGTGACCATTAAGATCGTGATATAGGAAACCAGATAAAAATATTCAAGGTACACGATAGTATTTACAGCCAGTTCATCTCTTAATTGAACATGCATGATCAATAAAATGAAGAAAAGCGCTGAACAGGCTGCGATTACCGCAGATACGTTAAAACCGGTGATCGTTAAATTGGATTCCTGTTTTGATATCGTCAGCACAATTCCATAGAGCATCAGCAATACAACCGCCAGGGGAAATAAATGCGCAATGAACGGATTTAAAATATTACGGGAGATCTCGATATTGAAATAGAGTTCCGGCATTTTATCGTGGCTGGTAAAACGGGTATTGCCAAAATTACTGTTATATTTGTTGATGCGGATGTCGAAATAGGCGCGCGATAAATTCCATTCCGATAAAACGAAATCTTGCTCAATTCCAGGCAAGGTGCTTGGATTAAGACTGTCAAATGCTCTAAAGTCGGGTACGAGAATAATGTTTTTGGTGAATTCTTTATGCCATAAACGGATCCAGAGGAATTGTTTGTCAAAAGGATAGCCTCGATAGTCGAAGGTTTCTCTTAAAGTCGCTTCGAAATACCAACCTTTGACGATCTCATGATTTTCCTCATGGGTATAGGCCTCGGTAATCGTGGATTCGATGGCTTCAGGAAAAATGACACCATGGTCAATGGGTTCTTCATAGTTCTTGGGGTAGCGTTGCCAGACATAACCGGATACGGCGGTATTGCTGGCATTTAAAAATTCGATGGATTGAATGAATAGGCCGGTCGGTACAAAAAAAGGCGGGTGCTTGGATTCATTGAGCGTGCTAATGGAATAGTCACTTTGGAATTGCTCAACGATTGCCCGGTTGGACAAAGTCATTGAATTGTATTGTATGGGGCGCGCGGCGTAATATTCATTGATCCAGACCGCGATAATACCCAGCGTCAGCAAAAGGGAAAAGACGAAAGCGTGACGCAATAAATGTGTAACCGTGCGTTGATGGTTTACCAGCGCTATCCAACTGTAAATCATCAGTAGCAGCAACACCGTCGTCAGTATCCAATAATGAATATCGGATTTATGGATGATCGGATGGTCTGGTTGGTGATGAAACAAATTCTTTTTGCTGAGCTCGGTATTCATGACGGTGAGCACGTACCAGCCGGTTTCTCCGATTGGAAATTTATGTAACCATGCGGAACGCCCGGTCAATTCATTGATTCCAGGAGAACCCGTGGAGAAATTTGCCAGATAGGATGACGAAATGGGTTGCTCTAGCTCGCGAATTGTTTTTTTTGGGCCTTTAAGACCATGATAAATAACTTGTCCGTTATCATTGATTATCATGGCATAGCCGTTATCGCCTAAATCATGATTTTCAATGTGGTGTCGGAACCATTCGAGTCCGATATCCAGAAATACGACGCCCTTTTTTAAATGATCCGATTGTGCCTGTGTTCGTAACGGTATCACATACTTTACAGTAACCTGTTGATAAGCCATGTCATAATAGGGCTTAAGCCATCCACTTCTTCCAGTGGATGCATGTTGAAACCAGCTTTGTGTGCCGGAATCGTGATTGCCGTATGTGGCTTTACCCGTATAGTCATAATACTGATCAAGGCGATCCAGTTGATAGTTCGTTGCAGTTTGGCGGAGGAACGGTGCAAACAGACGCAATTGTGGACTGATTTGGTAAAGATCAAATGCGACGCCCAGTGCATGGAAACCGGTATGGTTAAGCGCAGATTTTTTTAGTGTTAATTCAACCGTTTCTTGATCAAGAAGCGCTTCGGTCAAATTTGCTGCCAGTGTATCCGCAGCAACAATCAGCTCATTCAGATGATTATGCAGCGAGTGTGCAATCTTCTCTGTCGTCAAAATGGCCTGCTGCTCGGATATATTCAAGGTGTTGCGGGATTTTTGCATCAGGTCGAGGCTGGACCAGATGAACACGCAAAAAACGATCACTGTTCCGGCACCCAGCAGGTTTTTCAGCCATGTGTTTGTGTCCTTGCTAAAAGGGAGAGTGCGGGCGAAATGCTCAAGGTCGTTCAATGATTTGCTCCGTTTGAACGAACTTCTTGCCACTTCCTCGAATGATCAAAGTGTGTTAACCAGATGAGATCACTGGCCTGATGATCAGTGACATCAAACGACAATATGCCGAAATCTTCCAGGTAAAAAGTGCCCAATGCATGGAGCTCGGTTTTTAGTTTTTCACTGGTTATTTCGCCATCGATTTTTTCCATCGCTTTTACCAGCACTTGCGCCGAGAAATAACCTTCTCGCCATATAAAACTCGCGGTGTTGTTATCTTCCATAACCGGTTTCGTTGCCGGAGGTACAACCTGAGTCATATAAATCCGGCCATAAATGCCGCCAAGCGCATCGGACAGTAATGAAGCGCCGGCGAACGACAAATTATAAAAACGGGTATTGGGTAAAATCCGGTGTGTGAAGCGGATAAATTGAGCAATCGGTTGATAAGCGCCCACGATGATGATGGCTTCAGGTTCCGGCTTGGCCTGAACCAGTGCTTCGATCGCACGCTGGATGGCCAAAGTATTCCGGGGATAACGAGTTACCAGCAATTGATCGCTGTGGTTAAAACCGAGTTTCTCCAATGCGGCTTTGGTAATTTCGAAACCCGTTTGCCCGAGAGAGTCATCTTGCAGGAAAAGCGCGATCCGCTGCGGGGCAATGCCTCGGCTGACAATATCACGCACAATCGCTTCCATTTCCTGCCGGTAGCTGGCGCGAAAGTTGAATATATAGGGATCCGGCGGTGTTTTGCGAAGCAGATCGGCGCCAGTAAAAGCACCATAGAAAACTACTCCGCGCGAATTTGCCAAAGGTGCGGATATGGCCGCGGTCGGAGTTCCGGCATTGCCGACAATTGCAATGACTTTTTGTTGATCGATCAATTGCAAGGTATTGGTGCGGACATTATCGGGTTCATAACCATCGTCCAGCACAGTCAAATTGATTTTGCGTCCCCGGATGCCGCCGCGCCGATTGGTCTCGTCAAAAAAGGCATTCATTCCCTGATACATCGCTTGCCCCAACAATTGATTGGGGCCGCTGAGCGCAGTGCTCATTCCGAGTTCGATGGTGTCCGCCCTTACCAAGCTGACCAAGATCAGCGAGATCATGCCTATGACACCGGTTATGCACAGGCAGCGATTAGGATGCATGATATTGTTCCAGATTAACCATGAAATCAGATTGTTATTATGAATCTATGACTGGTAAGCATATTGCTATCGTGTTTTTCGATGTCATGACTCTTTAGCGAAACAGCGTTCGCAGCAAATGATATATGCTTTGATCAATTAGTTAAATGGTTTTATTATAGTTCTTTAGTATAGAAATCTATTAAGTAAACTGTTTGTAAAGGAAAATATGAAAGCAGCCAATTGCAGATCTTTATTGTTCGTCGCCGTGGTAATACCAGTTCTTCTCGCGATTGGTCATGCGCCTGATGGAATTTACCGCACGGAATATTCATTGTGCATCGTAGATACCGGCAATCATTGCGACCAGCATAACGTGCAATGGCATAACAAGGGTAGCGACGACGAATACCTGCTTGGGTTTGTCGAAATCAACGATCAAGGGCAAATGCGCGATCGTGCGCAAATGGCAGCGATTCTGGATCATTATTATACGGTTGCGGCGCGGGATAGTTTGCTGATTACTGTTTATGTGCATGGTTGGCAGCATAATGCATCGTCGGATGATTCGAACGTCGCAAGTTTTTCCGGGTATTTGCAAAAACTCGGTTTGGTGGAAGCGGATTTGGCTAAACGGCAGAATCGGCCACCGCGCAAGATCGCCGGCGTTTATGTCGGATGGCGCGGTCAATCGATTGAAACCCCCGGACTCAATTTGTTTACTTTCTGGGAGCGCAAAAGTACCGCATTGGATGTCGGTTATTTGGGAATTACCGAATTGTTTCTGAAGCTGGAAGAAATCAGTAACGTCCGGAACAGTTGGAGTCCGCCGGTTAAAAGCCGCCTTATCCTTATGGGGCATAGCTTCGGTGGTCAGGCCGTTTATGGAGCGACGGCGCAAATTCTCGCCAGCCGCTTTATCGATAGCCGCGAACACAAAGCCGTTCAGGACGATGCCAAAGGTTTTGGCGACTTGGTGGTATTGTTCAATCCGGCTTTTGAAGCATTGCGTTATTTGCCGTTGTACGATCTTTCCAATAGCCGTTGCAGCTACTTTGAGAGTCAGCGTCCGCGATTGGCGATACTGACCTCGGAGACCGACTATGCAACGAAACTGGCTTTCCCTGCCGGACGGTATATGTCGACCTTATTTGAATCGTATGACACCATCGATCGTACTTTTTGCAGCGGAAAACACAAACGTGGACTGGTATTGGATGAAGGCGATGCTGATCGAACCACGGTGGGGCATTTCGATCCTCTGATCAGTCATGAATTGACACCGGTTTTAAAAGCCGAATCGCTCTCGATCGAGGCATACGACAATATTGATAATGTGTGGGGATTGCAGGTTCCTGGCGCAACGACAATTTACGGACGTACTGCATTAAAACATTTAAATCGCACGGAACCGAGAAATCCGTATTTGAATATTCGTGTCAGTACCGAACTGATTGCGGATCATGGCGATATCTGGCGAGATGAAGTACAGGAGTTCATTCGTTTGTTGGTAGTACTGGCGGCGCATGATGAAACGCTTGATGAAGCAGCGCGGTTGCCGGTAAAAGACATTAGTCGAATCTCGGATTAGCCCGGAGCAGTTGTCATCTATAGATAATGCGTAACTACAAGATTACCGCCTCGCAGCTTCGCTTGACGAGCCGCTTCAGCAGCAGCGTTCAGTAACTCCGAAAATTCCGCCTTAAGGTTCTGGCGTAACTCAGCAACGCCGAAACTGGCGGAAATATCGAGACCTGCCGGTTGTTTTTTTTCAATAAAACTTCGTATTTTCTCCGAGATGATCAGGGCATTCGAAATATCGCAATGTGACAGGATCAGAACGAACTCGTCTTCGCCATAGCGCGTTGCGATATCTTCCTTGCGGATTGTTCGTAAGATGGTTGCTGCTATTTCCTTGAGCACGCTATCACCGTGCGCATAGCCATGAAATTCATTGATTGTTCTGAATTTATCGATGTCGATTACGATCAGACTGAATGCGATGCCATGCCGGGTGGCTTCGCTGAGTCTGGATGGCGCGGTTTCAAGCAGAAATGTGCGATTGTAAAGCCCGGTGAGCTGGTCTTTAAGCGCCAATTCCTGCATTTGATGTTGCTGATCGATAGTTTTATCAAGGAGTTTCTTGCTGGTAATCAGATTATTGACTCGTGTTAATAATTCCTCATGAATGACAGGCTTACTAACATAGTCGTTGACGCCGCAACGCAATAATTCAATTTTGCTTGTTGCGTCATTAAGCACTGAAAATACAAGCAACGGTACAAATTTTTTGCCGTTCTCCAAGTTGCGTATGGTTCTGATAACGCTATGACCGTTTAGCTTACCTTTGAGCAATATATCGGTCAGCACCAGATCATATGAATGGTCCTGGAAAGCTTGTAATCCTTCTTCGCCGCTGGTGAAATGATCAACGGTATAGCCGCAATCATTGAGAAACTTGGATGTCGGGTTAGCGGCTGAAAGATTGTCTTCCAGATACAGAATGCGGCCGCTCATCGTTTTGCTATATTTCTTTCGTGAGAACTGGGCGGCGTAGCTAGTGATTTTATCCAGCTCATGTTTTGCGAATATTTCCGTTACACCGGCTGAGTATGCCTCATCCAGAAGCTTTTTATCTTCATTGGCGGTAATCATGACCAGCGGTATTTGCCGGGTTCTTGAATCCGCGCGCATCTGTGACGAAAACATGGCGCCATCCATATCTTGTAGGTGGGTTGCGATAAAAACCAGATCAAATGACCGTTGTTTAAGAAGTGTCAGCGCTTCGTTGCCGGTTGAAACTTGCTTTGTTCCGAGCCCCCCAGATTCAATCGCGGAAGTTAGAAGTTTTTGATAGGTTCTTGAAGGCTCAACAATCAATCCTTCCATATTCTGGCGCTCCTTTTGCTGGAATGGGTAGGGTGTTAATGAATCGAGGATGTCATCAGTAAAGCGGAGTGTTATAGCGACATATCGATTGTTTTTTTTAGAAAATTCTTAAAAAAACGGGGTCAGCAGCTAAGTTTTGATTTTTGGGCGAAGGTAACCACATGAGTTCCGGCGCTCATGCTTTTGATGTGGTAAGTTAAGTGTCTTAGGAGCAGGATTGAATCAGCAAGATCGGTACTTTTGTGTTCACGGCATTGAAATGAAGTTATTACTCAGCTTATGGACAATGGCATAAGTATTTTCCATATCCGTTACTAATCGCCACGCACTGCGTATTGATCCATGGCTTCCCCCCGGAAGACTTGTCACAATGGTTCGATAATCTTTACTATTAACGTGTCATCGGCTTGGAAGCAGGTGTAGGTGTGGAATGCTTCGGTGTACCTTCGGCCAGTGGCAGGGGTGATTCGATTGCTGGAGTGAGAGACGTGCCGTTAGCTTTAATGGTTTCCTGTTGCGTAGTTGTGGTTGCAGGACTGGATTGCGTTTCAGCCGGTTGACTGGAGACAGAATCAGCACCTTTCGGGAATGCTTGCGTCAATCGGTCGAAAACGCCGTGTTGCCACAGCAACGCGATCGCTCCCAGCAACGTCAATAAGATGAGATAGAGCTTCCAGGGACGCTGTTTTTCCGCATAAGGATCAGCCAACGATCTTTGTGCGCCGGGTGGCAAGGTAGCGAGTTTGGTCAATGATGCCCCGAATGGGATATTGATAATGGCGCGGGTGTTAACGGCCCAGCCGTTGCCATCGAGCAATGGTGCCAGATTGCGCTTGCGCAACTTAAGATATGCCAGCAGCATCGAAGGACCGGAGATCACTAAAATGATGCCCAGGATGGCCAACGGCATTTGCCACCAAGTCAGGCTAATGAAGCCTGTGACGATTGATGCAATGGCGGTGCCGATGGCGCCGATGGCCAATCCGATGGCGGCAAAAATCCCGGCAAACTTGCCGACATCGAATGGTGTCGCTGGTGGTGGTTTACTGGCATCGGCAGCTTGCGCAGTGCCGCTGATCCCGGCAGCAGCTTGATCTTGCACTGCTTTTTCACGAGCGCTGGCGAATTTCTCCAGTTGTTCACCGATCACTTTGCCGATGCGCTTGAATGGATACCAGAATGATTGCCTGACGCTGATCGGGTGTTCAATGATTTTAACGATGGTGGCATCCCAATCCTGGTTATTACGGTCATAAAAAATACCGTTGCGTCCGATCATCAGGTTGTCTGCGTCACCATCGGTGAAAGCCGCGACAATGTTGATTTTCTCACTGCCACCTTTACGTTGGCATTCACAATAAGCGAGATATATGCCACTGAGATTGGCCATGCTGCTATGTTTATTGATGTCGCTGATGCGCAAGCAGAAATCGCAGGTACGGCCGTCGAGATACAACGAACCTGCGAGAAAAATGGCTTTATTTTGAGCGGTATAGAAATCCCGGAACGATACAAAATTATTCAACAGTCGAAATAAATCGCGATGCAGGCGGATAAGTTTCTCGACCGAATAAATGGCATCAACCGTAGCGGCGAGCGATTTATCATGCTCTATTAGTTGCAACAACTTTTGTTGGTAGCCGCCGCCGAGGATTTCACGCACACGCTTGATGCCAAGCGAATCAACCAGTGCGCCTTGCTTGATTCCCAGCCAAGCTTGGTGCGCGGAAAATAGCTGGCACAATTGCCGCCATTGCACATAGGTGAGTGAGGTTTGATTTCCAAGCAAAGGATCGACAATCATTGTCTTGAATTCCGTGATGGCGTCAAACCAGGCCGGGTTGATGCCGCTCTCAAGCGGCAGTGATTTGTTCGCGGCGATAGTGGCCAGTGGAAGTGTAGCAATTTGCTCGGAATGAGCCGATAAATCAATTTTTGTCAGTGTCTGATATTCAGTCAATGCCGGATTAAGCGATTCTGCGGCGCGTTGGTCGTATTGGGCTATTTGGCAGCGGGTGAAGTAATCGTCAATTTTTGCATGCAAGCGATCCAATAGTTTTTTCGCGGCTTCGGTTGATTCACCCAATGGTAGAATAGTCTGTGCATTTTTTTCCGCAATTTGCCACCAACTAGAGTAGGCGCGTGCTTCTGCAAAAAATTGCTCAATTTTTTGTTCGGAAATGCCGGGCTGACCAGAACGATCTATTTCCGAGCCGGCGCATTGCATGATTTCTGTAATGACTTGTTGCACATCGGCTTTATCGGCGGAGTTTGCCGGGATGATACCGTCACCATTGAATTGAGTGCTGGCATAAATTTTACTGAGATCGGCGGTGTCTTCGATGGTAATGACCGATTCTCCGTTTTTTCCGATGTTTTGCAAAATATGCCTGGCAGACGCCAATATGGTTGCACCTTCAGTTGTGCCGTCGTTGATTGCATCGAGCAGCAAGGGCGCGTGGCCGTATAGCAAATCTTCCGGGTTTTTCAACAAAGCGGTTGCCCAGTTCGTGGCTGCGATAATTTCCGGCACGCGGATGTGTCCATCGCCGTCAGTATCAATGAGTTGCAGCGTTCTGGCGTCAAATTCGAGGTTGTTGACCGGGCAACTCAATGCCGCCCATAGTTTGGGATCCAATTCACCGAGTGCTTTCAAGTCGGCTGCAGTGTCCAGCCGCACTTGATCAAAGCCGCCAGAGCGGAAGAAACGCCATTTGTGTGAGAAATTCATAAAACTCTACGCATTAAGTTGATAAAAGTATGGACTGATAATCACGGCTGCGTTCGTGACAGGCATAACTTAGTGTGATTATGAAATAAATCGCCGGAGAGTCCCAATATTTCCGCTTCGTTCTGACAAATTTGCATTTTTGAGTGATTCAGAGCGGTTCCTTCGAGACGCGCCGGTAACGGTTGAGCGCGGCTGATTGGAGTGGCAGCTTGCTTGTACGCAAGTGATTCAACTTCCAATCGCACCGGTGCTGTGCCGGCCGAGCCAAAATTAAGTTCCATTGCAGCATGCTTGGATAAATTGATCACTCGATTGCCACCGCCACCCCAGCGATCGTTAATTCTGACAATGACTTGATCATTCGATTGTAAGTTTGTAACGCGCACCCGGCTGCCAAGCGGGATGGTTTTGTGCGCCGCTGTTAATAGCTCTGGATCGTAGGGTTCACCGCTGGCAGTATAACGTCCTTTCATTTCAGCGGCGTATATCGTCGCTGTTCCGGTTTCCGCAGGCCAAGATACTGTTTCCAGGCTATGAATTTGCCTATCCGATGGCGTCGTAATGTTTTCTGTGACAGATTGAGCTGTGTGCTCGTTTGTATTAATTCTGGTTGATGCTGCCATTAATTCAACTGTGACTATCACTCCGCTTGCTAGAGCAGTTAGTACTGTATTTTTATGCGGCATTTTATCAATCGTTATGTCTTCCTGAATTCTGACATGCATCTTAGCATCTATTGCAGCAAGCGAAAATCCGTTGTTTTTACAGAAAGAAATGTGTCAATAAGGCATTACATTAAGATTGATAATTAACCATATGATTTTCTCGAGGAACGATCCTTGAACTGCGCTTATCCAAACTTATGGAAAGAAGTCGATCAAAGGGTGCTGGTTAGAATTTGGCGCCTGTTCCAATCAATTCCCCTGAGGTAATTTTGTATGAAAAATTTTCGGGATCCAAACTATCGATAGGATGACCGTCAATCTCGGCGTAGGGGTACATAAAGAAAGGTATTTTTCCGGCATTCGGTGGACTCAAAGTCAAATCGTCGGCATGGTTGTAAGTTAGCCAGTTCATTTCCCAACTACCAAAGAATTGCTCTTTTAATCGTGCGATTTTTGGATCATCCAACGCGATATCTTCCAGTTTTGAGACTTGCAGAATATCGGCCGGATTAACCGGTATCCAGCCCCGGCCTGCCAAGAAAAACTCAGCCCGGCAATGTTGCGAGTGGCTGATGTCGCCATACTCACCGATACTGGGGTGCAATTTGGATTCACTAATACGAATACCGTACTGGTTGCGAGCAGGAATATTGGCAGCTTTTGCAAGTGCGACGAATAATGAATTGATATCCACGCATTTTCCGCTCAGTTCATTTTTTTCCAGCATGGATTTAACATTGCCTTGGCCTCGACCGCGCGTGCCTTCATCGTATTGCGCATTATTAATTACCCAATCGTAAATAGCTCTTGCTTGTTCCAACGGTGTATCTGCTTTTTTATCCCGGATAATGGCATGAACAGTTTCTCGCACAATGCCATTGGTCGGTTTCAAATGAGTCGGATTAATATAATTTCTGATACTGGCGGGCAAAGCCGCATGCTTACTGGCGTGATAATAAGTCGGATCAATGGCGTGATGCGATGTTTTAACGATGCAGCTGACGGTGACATGGCGCTGATCACTCTTTTGTTTTCCGTGCCATTCCGCTTTAAAGACAGGGAAGCGGCTTGTCCCCACGGTTGCAAATGTTGCTTTGGTGGCATTACCATGCCAATTGCTGCCTTGCGTAAATTGAAAAACGGATTCATTAGTATCGGGTAGCGGCAGCCACAAGTGAGCGGATTTCCCTTTGGAGGGCAAATCAACTTGATAGGTTAACCGATAGCTGGTCCAGTTGCTGAAATCCGATGAGAGCAGCTGCGAAGCCATTGAGGTTGAAACCGGGAGATAAAGTGCACTTGATCCAATGAGTTTAATAAATTCCCTGCGTTTCATGGCTTCCTTCAGAATTGAGTTTTAAAATGCCGCTGATTCTATCCGATCAATTTTTTATGTCAATGTAAAGCAAAACACCTTATTTTATGATCTCTGATCCGACTCAATTATTACCGGTTATTGAAATTGAAACCGGCTTTTCACAACCGGCTTATACAATCATTTGGTTGCACGGACTGGGTGCGGATGGCAACGATTTTGTGCCAATAGTGGGAGAACTGGATGTACCTTCGCAAGTATCGATTCGATTTGTTTTCCCACATGCACCGGAGCGGCCTGTCAGCATCAATAACGGCTATGTGATGCATGCTTGGTATGATATTTATCATGCCGTAATTGATCGGCAACAAGATGAAATTGGAATTCGCGCATCACAAAAAGCCATTGATCGGCTAATTCAACGCGAGATCGAGCGTGGAATACCTTCGAAAAATATTATTGTGGCGGGATTTTCTCAGGGAGGCGCAATGGCTTTGCAAGTCGGATTGCGTCAGACTCTTCCATTGGCGGGAATCATCGCGCTGTCCTGTTATTTACCTCTTGCGGAAACGCTTGATACGGAAGCAAGCGATGCAAACGCTACAATTCCGATTTTGATGATGCATGGCACCTATGATCCAATCGTGCCGCTTCCTTTCGCCATTTCTTCCAGGGAAAAATTGTTATCCGCAAAATATTCCTTGCAATGGTATGAATATCCAATGGCTCACTCGGTATGTGCCGAAGAAGTTGCTGATATCAGTCGCTGGCTGCAAGGAAGATTGATTAAGTGAAGCTATACGAAGTTGTTCATAATGATTTTAAATTGACTTCAGTTATAGAAAATGCTTAATACGCATTATCTTTTTTGAATACGACGAGGACGGTTTTGAAGATGATCCAGAGGTCGAGCCAGATGGACCAGTGCTTGAGGTAATAGAGGTCGTGTTCGATGCGGGCTTTCATTTTTTCGAGGGTTTCGGTTTCGCCGCGCCAGCCGTTGACTTGCGCCCATCCGGTGATGCCGGGTTTGGCTTTGTGGCGCAGCATGTAGCCTTTGATGAGTTTGCGGTAGAGCTCGTTATGCGCGACGGCATGGGGGCGGGGGCCGACGATGCTCATTTTGCCTTCGAGCACGTTAAAGAATTGCGGCAGTTCATCCAATGAAGTGCGTCGCAGAAAACCGCCGATTCTGGTGAGCCGTTGGTCGTTTTGTTTGGCTTGCTGGATGTTGGCGCCGTCTTCGGTGACGGTCATGGAGCGGAATTTGTAAACAATGATTTCTTCGCCATTCAAACCGTAGCGGCGTTGCTTAAAGATAACCGGGCCGGGAGAGGTGAATTTCACCGCCAGGGCAATGCACAGCATGACCGGGGATATCAGAATCAGGATCAGCAGCGCCAGTATAAAATCGCTGGCATTTTTGACCACGCCGTCGATGCCGGTGAACGGCGATTCGTTCATGGCAACCACCGGAAGATCGCCGATATATTCGAAGCGCGCTTGCATCAAATCGAAGATATAAATATCCGGCAGGAAATAGATCGACGTGGTGGTATCCGGCAGTTCATCCATCAGTTTCTGGATGCGCGGTTGCGATGCCATCGGCAGGCTGATGAACACCATCTCGATATTATGTTTTTGAACGTAGGGCACGACATCGTTTAATCCACCCAGCCGCGAACCGAAGCTGTCCGGCCGGGTAACCGGACCGGCCGATTGCAGATCCGCCGCTTCATCGGCGTGAGACCCTGCAATACCGGCGATCCGTGAACTGCTGCGCTCGTCAAAGAAGCCTTGATAGTTGATCAGCAAGAAAGGCAGATCCGCGATGTGCTTGATGAATTGCAGACTGGTTTCGTTCGCGCCGATAACGACTGCCGATCGCAATTCGCCTTTGTTGTAGAGGTTGGTGACGATGCTGCGCACGGTCAGATGGCTGATAATCAGCATCAGCGGCGTGACGGCAAACCAGGTCAATAACACCTGCTTGGAGAACTGGTTGTGAAACTTGGTGGCGTAACCGAGAAATATCAAAATGGCGACAATCACCAGCCAACCCATGATGGTATCGCGCACATACGCAAGCAGCCGCCCTTTGCGCCAATTGCGGTAAATCAGAATACGCTCGTAAATATAGGTGGACACAAAGAAGGTGATGATCACCAGCACCAGGTAATAGCTGGTAAAGTCTTCGTGATACATCCAGGTGGTTAATATCAGCATGCTCCAGATAATGAAAGGATCGAGCAAATGCTTGAAAAAAGCGACGATAGGTAAATCGTTGACTGTCATTGTCTTCCGTAAGTATATTGCACACCGAGGGTGGCGCCATTGGCGTTAAATCCGCCCAACGCCTGATCGGTTTTTAAATCCATGTGATACGCCGTGGCCGTCAGTTGCAATCCGCGGTAAGGCACGTAGGTGAGCCGCATGGTTGCATTGCGTATGGTATTGTTAATACCGAGCGGCAACGCGCTATCGGTTAAAAGCACAAAATTATTAAAATCCCGTGTCTCATAAGAGAAATCCCCCTCCAATCTGACTTTGCGCGAGATATTCCACGAAGGGATAACGCTGACGCCGGTATTAAGGCTATAACTTGCGGTCAGTGCTTGCAAAGCGCCGGTTTCGCGCCAGCCGTTGACTGTCAATCCAATTTTTTCCGTTGGCTGCCATTGATAAGCCAGCCGGGCGTTAAAGCCGCTGAAATTCCGTTCCGAGAAACTGGCGTTGGTGCGTTCCACCCATCCACCACGCCAAGTGAAATTGGATTTTCCTGTAACCGCCCAAACCACCCGGCTCATGACTTCTTTTTGATCATAGCTGTTGTCTCTGGCAAAACCATCCGGCCCCAACACGCGCACCGGAAAATCACCGATGGCGTAACGAAAGTCGATACCGACGGTATTGCGATGCGCGGTTATGTAATCAATACCGCCTTCAAATCGATCCTCAGTCCGGTTAAGAAAACGGAATACGTTACTGGCACTATCGCTGCCGGTACTCAGATCATAGCGTAAATAATCGGCGGTCAAGCGCCAGCTCGGATGGAAGCGCCATGCGCCATTGAAAAACGCCGTTTGTTCGGTACGGATGTTTTTTAACCCCGGTTGAAACAAAAATGGCGCTAACGATTGTACATAGCTGGCGCCCATATTACCTTCCAGCCGGTTGCCGAGATACCAGTTCCAATTGCCGTTGAAACTTTTCAGATCATTGTTCATTTGGCTGAATCGTTCAAAGCGCGTATGCGTAAAATTCGCATTGGCGGTTAAGCGCTGCCGGCTGATTTGCTTCTCAAACATCATCCCGCCGGTTAGGCGATGGGATATGTCAGACAGATTTCGCGTCCCCAGCAATGGCTCGGGATCGACTCTGTCGCGAATACGCAACATGTTGTCATCGGCAGTGAAAGTGTAATTGCCATAAGGTTTGAATACCCGGCCTATCACCGAAGCAGAAGCCATCGAACTAGAGAGCAGCACAAGAGATGAACACAATAGGCATAAACCAATGAACCGCAGAGCGCAAACCGGACCGCGCTTAAAATACCGTTGCATGAATCTGGAATGGGTTTCTATAAATGAGTACCTCATGGGTTGGATCTCAGAACTTTCCGTAATCGGATATCAGTGATTCTCGACAGAGCATACCGCTTTTGCTTGACATGTTCTCATAAAACTATTTTATACCAACACTTTTTGCACCTTCTGCCCATCCCTTTCGTCTTACTTACAACAGTTTTTCATTGTAATCGCATCGTTACTTTGCCAACATGATCTTTTTGAGCTAATTGGGATATTTAAATGTGCTTACGCAAAATCCAGGAAAATTTTACGACAGAAAGCATGAAATCTTAATTTGCAATAGGAAGGGATATCGCACAGTATTTAGACGATGAAATGGATTAGATTTTCGATAACGATCATTTTGAAATGAGGTGTTATTTCATGCACTGGAATTCTAGGTCGAGAGTGTTCTCAAATAACAATTTAAACTGATGCAAGGAGAAACCGATGAAATTCACTTCGCTTACTCAGCGCTTCGCCGTCTGGTTTACCCTTGTTTCTTTATTACCCATATTACTGATTGGCAACAGCTTGTTGCATACGTTTGAAGCTGAAATCAAGAAAACGGCAATCGGCAGTGTTTCGGCTATTGCCGACAAAAAAGTCGAGCAGATCGATAGTTATTTGCAGGAGCGTTTGCTTGACGCGAGCTTACTGCGTGATGCAAGTACGACTTATGACGCAATGATAGAGCTTTCAAGAATATTTTATGAAAGCGGGGTTAATTCGGATGAATATCATCGATTGGACGCCAGCTACCGTGAAAACTTCCGGCGCTTTGTGCAAGAAGCAAAATATTACGATCTTTTTTTAATTTCATTAAAAGGCGATATTGTTTATTCGGACGCGCATGAATCTGATTTTGCAACGAATTTATTCACGGGGCCTTATCGCAATACCGGTCTTGCAAAAGTGACGCGCCAAGCGCTGGATAATTTAGAAAGCGGCATTTCCGACTTTGAATATTATGAGCCTTCCCGTGGAGCGATAGCCGCCTTTGTTGCAACACCAATCATAGTATCCGGGGAATTAAAGGGAGTGCTGGCATTACAAATCTATAGCGAACGGGTTTTTGCGGTGATTGCAAATAATGTGGGATTGAGCGATAGCGGTGAAACGCTGGTTGCCCGTTTAGAAGATAAGCATACAGCGCTCATTATGGCGCCATTGAAATATGATACTGCCGCGGCTTTGAAACGCACCATTCCTCTCAACAATTTACCGTCATCAACAGCGATACAACATGCATTAAGCGGTAATTCCGGTGGTGCAATTACCGTAGATTACCGGGGCAAAGAGGTTGTTGCAGCATGGCGCTATTTGCCAAGAATGAAATGGGGAATTGTCGTTCATATCGATGTCGATGAAGCATTTGCTTCGGTTTATTCGGTTCATTATATGGGATTGATGCTGTTAGCTATCACATTGCTGGTCGCGTTGTTTGGTGCGGTGTTGTTTAACCGCCGGGTTGTAGATCCGCTGAAGCATTTGAACCAAAGCGCTTTGGATATTTCGGCAGGTAATTTTCATCAGCGCGTTACGGTAGAAGGCTGGGATGAGATGCGGCAATTGGGTGAAACCTTCAATGTCATGGTGGAACGGTTAAACGCCAGCAATGTGGAACGTGACAAGGCTGAAGATAATTTGCTGCAGTTGAATCAGGAATTGGAAGAACGGGTAACGACCCGAACGGCTGATTTGCAACGTGTCAATACCGCATTGGCAATCAAAGAAGAAGAAATGCGCTCCGTGGTGGAACATATGGTCGACTGCGTTGTGACCACCGACGAGCGAGGAACAATCCTTTCTGCGAATCCGGTGATGGAGAAATTGTTCGGTTATAGTCACGATGAAATGATCGGGCAAAATATTGCGATCATCATGCCCGAACCTGATCGCAGTCAACACGAAAGCTACATGGAAAATTATTGCAGAACCGGACACGGTCAGGAGTATGTCGGCCGCCCGTATCTTTCAGGTTCTCATGGGATCGGATTGGGGCGGGAAGTAGTGGGTGTCAACAAAAACGGAGAACGGTTGGAACTCTATCTGGCGGTCAGCGAATATTTCGTGTCCGGTAGAAGGCATTTCACTGGCGTGATGCGGGATATACGCGAGCACGTCCGTATCATGCAAGACTTAAGACAAGCCCAGATTGATGCCGATCAAGCCAATAAGGCCAAATCAGCGTTCCTGGCAGCCATGAGCCATGAAATCAGAACGCCGATGAACGGCGTAATCGGCATGATTGACGTGTTGCGGCAAACCAGTCTCAGCGGTTATCAAATGGAAATGGCGAATTTGATCAGGGATTCCGCTTACGCATTGCTTGCCATCATCGAGGATATTCTGGATTTTTCCAAAATCGAGGCCGGCAAGCTGGAAATCGAGAAAATTCCTATGTCAATTGGCAGCATTGTCGAGAATGCTTGCGGCATGTTGGCGCATTTGGCTCTTAACAAGAAAGTCGAATTAACTTTGTTCATTGACCCCTCCATTCCTAAGAATGTGTTGGGTGACCCTCTGCGATTGCGTCAAGTACTGGTTAATATCATTAATAATGCAATCAAATTTTCCAGCAAGCAGGAGAAGCAAGGCAAAGTTTCGGTACGGGTTCTATTGACGGAATCCGACTCGGATAAAATTGTAGTGACGTTCCAAATTACCGACAACGGAATCGGTATGGATAAAGTGACACAGGAGAAGTTGTTCAAGTCCTTTTCGCAGGGAGATCCATCGACAACACGGCGATTTGGCGGAACCGGTCTTGGTTTAGCGATTTCTCATCATCTTGCTGAATTGATGGATGCGGAAATCACCGTTCACAGCGAACCGCAGCATGGTTCCGCTTTTATTATCCAAATGCCTTTTATTTCTTTGCCTGATGAACCTAGCGCTCTACAAGCCATTGAAGATCTCGCGGGGCTTAATTGTTTGATTTTGGGGGATAATGAAGGTTTAACTAACGATTTGGCGGTTTATTTACAAAGTGCGGGCGCGGAAGTTATGCAATTGACCGATTTTTCGCAATTGCATCAGTTGGTGCAGCGTTTAGCGCCAGGGCTTTGGCTTGTTGTGATCGATGCGGGGCAGCAAGGGCCATCGATTGACGAGCTTCGAGCCGCATTCAATAAGCGTTCGGAACAAATTAAAGCCACTGCGAGAAACGCGGAGGGCACATCAACCGCGTATATTGAACCCCGGTTTGTGGTGATCAAGCGCGGCCGCCGCCGGCAAGCGCGGATTGAAGATATTGATATTATTACGCTTGACGGTGATGTGATGTACCGCCAATCATTGTTGAGAGCGATGGCAATTGCTGCCGGAAGAATTGACGCACGTGAGGAAAAAATACCGGTAATCGATTCGTTTAAGCAAATGCCGGTTGCGATGTCACGTGAAGAAGCCTTACGCCAAGGTAAGTTAATTCTAGTTGCTGAAGACAATGAGATTAATCAGAAAGTTATCCGGCAGCAACTCAATCTGCTCGGTTATGCGGCTGATATTGCGAACGATGGCGTGGAAGCGTTGAAACGTTTGCAGCAATGTGATTACGGATTGCTACTGACAGATCTGCATATGCCTGAAATGGATGGAATCGACTTGACGAAAACGATTCGAATAGAGGAATCCGGAAAGAAACATCTGCCAATTGTTGCATTGACAGCCAATGCGCTAAAAGGAGAAAAAGACCATTGCTTGAGCGTCGGCATGGATGACTACTTGAGTAAACCGGTGCAACTAGATGATTTGCGAATGTTATTGGAAAAGTATTTGCCGATTTCCAAGTCTGAGTCAGAAATGACGGCGCATGCCGGAATGATTGAATCCGCCGATGGTGCATCCGTAACAGCATCGGTTGTGGATCTCGAAGTGTTAAGAAATCTGGTCGGCGATGATCCGATGACGATTCAGGAATTACTTTCGGAATTTCGAAGTGACGCTGATAAGATCGCATCAGAAATGCAAGATGCATTTAAAGCTGGGCAATTTGCTAAGGCTGGATCGTTGGCGCATAAACTCAAATCATCTTCGCGTTCGGTTGGTGCGCTAGCGTTGGGTAATGTGTGCGCGGAAATTGAACAAGCCGGAAAAAACAATGATGCTAAAGCACTAACAGAATTAATGCCGCAATTCAATGTGCATCTGGCGGCAGTTAAATCTTATTTAATAAGTAACGAAACTAAACTGTAGTGGAAATTGATTTCCGCGGAGTTTAATAAAAAGCAGGCATGGACATTCCCATCCAAAGCATCATAAGCACGATCATCGTAATACCAATTCCGATGGTCCCAATGATCATTCCGATCAAAATCGTAATGCCGTCTCTATTGAGGAGCCCTAAGGACATCACCAGAATTCCCCAGCCGGGTGGAAAATTTGTCAAAGGGATAGGGAGCGCGATGGATACAGTAAAAACAAAAGCAAAAATACCGATTATTCGTTCCCATGTGTGGACGCTGATATAAGTCATACGGGGTTGCATCCTGTTCTCTATTTTTTTCAACCAAGGATTTGCTTTGGTAACTATTTTTTCCAGATTTTCTCTTTTAATAACTTTTTTCTCTATCCAAGCCGGAAGCCATGGAGCCCGCATACCTAGAATCATCTGAATGGAGAAAATGAATAATGGAATTGAAAAAAGAGTTGTGTATCCTGGTGGAACGGGGATCGGTATGCAAAGCGGCAACGCTCCGATCGCCATTAAAATGCCAAAACCTCGTTCATGCAGTGCATTCTTGATTTCACCGACGGTCATCGCTTCTTTCTTGTTTTCAATTACAACGATTGCCAGGAAGTCTGAAGTAGGGCGCTCTTTAGTTGTCATCGTCAACTCCTATGTTTAATTGCGAAGCAAGTAGCGCAACAGTGGTCTATTCATAGCGGAGCGCATCGACTGGTTTGAGCGAAGATGCTTTTTTCGCTGGATAAAATCCAAAAAAAATCCCGACGGCGGACGAAAATAAAAACGCCAAACCGATCATTCCAAGCGTGATTACGATCAGCATATCTGCAAACCGGCTTACAACCCAAGCCCCCGCAATTCCAAGCAGCAATCCAATACTGCCCCCTAAGATACAAATCATGATCGCTTCCAGTAAAAATTGCGTAAGGATAGCGCGTTGATTGGCGCCCAAGGCCATCCGGATACCGATTTCGCGCGTGCGTTCAGTGACCGATACCAGCATGATATTCATGATGCCGATGCCGCCGACCATCAAGGAAACCGAAGCGATAGCTCCCAGCACAATTGACATAATTTTTGCGGCATCCGTGGCCACATCAGCAATCGCTGTTAAGTTGCGTACTGTAAAGTCGTTTTCCTTACCCTGTTGAATCCGGTGGCGCTGACGCAATAACTGGGTGATTTCTATTTCCGCAATATCCATATCTTCGGGGGATTTTCCTTGCACCAGCATGTAGCGGATAGAACCCGGAAACTGATTGCCTGTGATTTGCCGTTCGCTGGTGGTAATAGGAATATAAACATTATCGTCCTGATCACGCCCGGTCAGGCTTTGGCCTTTAGCCATCAATACGCCGACTATTTGGAAAGGACGATTGGTGATGCGTATCGTTTTGCCGACCGGATCTTCATCGCCGAATAGATTCTTCGCGGTAATCGAACCTAAAACTGCAACCCGGGCGGCAGATCGCAAGTCAGATTCGGTGAAAGCGGTGCCGGATTCCATTTTCCAGTTTCCAACCGAAAAATAATCGGGTGTAGTTCCCGTGATGATGGTACTCCAGTTCTTGGAAGCATAATTAAGCTGTACTGTTCCTGTAGTAACCGGGGAAGTTGCTGCAATTGAGGCTAAATCCGCGACGGCGTAGGCATCAGTGATGGTCAGCGTTCTTACGCTGCCGCTGCCGAAGCTGAAACCACCGGAGGAAGTGGCGCCGGGCACCACGAGGAATAAATTGCTGCCCATCGCCGCGATGGTTTCATTGATTTTAGTGCGCGCGCCCTGTCCAATGGAGAGCATCAGTACCACCGCAGCCACCCCGATAATCATACCCAGCATTGTAAGCCCCGTGCGCAAACGATTTTGCTGCAAAGCGCGGAATGCTTCCCCGAATATTGTAAATATGTTCATCGAATCCGTTCCATTCTTAACGGCTACATGTTATGACTAAATCGGATGGAATCAAACTGAGCCGGACTTATCGATCGCTGTTAATGGTGTTTTTGTCGTCATAAATGACACACCCGTCTTTTAGCCGGATTAAACGTCTGGCATACGATGCGATGTCATCTTCATGCGTTACCAATACGATGGTTATCCCTTGGTCGCGGTTGAGCTGCTCAAACAATCGCATAATCTCCTTGCTGGTTTGCGTATCCAGATTACCGGTGGGCTCATCGGCGAGAATGAGGGGAGGATGATTGACTAAAGCGCGACTGATCGCGACGCGTTGTTGTTGTCCGCCCGATAGCTGGTTCGGTTGGTGCATGGCAAATTTTTCCAGACCAGTGCTGCGTAACAACGCAAGCGCTTGCTGGCGGCTTTTAGAGCGGCTGATTCCGGCATATAGCAATGGAACCGCAACGTTATCCAAAGCTGTCATGCGCTTTAGCAGATTGAACCCCTGAAATACGAAACCAATACTTTGGTTGCGGATGCGTGCCAGTTCATTTTCAGACAATGTCGAGATATTTTTGCCGGACAACCAGTAAGATCCGCTGGTTGGAGTATCCAGACAACCCAGGATATTCATTAATGTGGATTTTCCAGATCCCGAGTGTCCCATGATGGCAACAAACTCACCCTGATGCACAGTGATATTGATGTCAAATAACACCTGATTAATGATGGTTTTGCCGTCGGCACCTTGTAAGCTATAGCTTTTACACAAATCTTCAATTCGAATGACGGTCGTGTCAGAGTTATTGTTTTGAGCCGATGTCATTAGAAAAACCTTAATCGGAACTTACTCTCGGATTCCTTTTTGTCTACCGATTCGCTAATAATGACGGGATCGCCGGGATTCATTTCCCCACTGATGATTTCCGTATAATTTCCATCGGAAATCCCGGTTACAATGTTCACCAGCAAAGGTTTATTTTCCTTAAGAATATAAAGTTTGGAGGACCCACTTTTGGGCGAGGCTTTATCGGAATCGCTCAACTGGCTGTCTTTCGGTTGAAATCGTAATGCTGCATTGGGTACACGGAGTACGTCTTTTTTTTGCGCTACCACAAAGTGAATGTTGGCCGTCATGCCAGGCAATAACTTCTCATCTTCATTATCAACGATCGCTACCACGTTATAAGTTACAACATTTTCCTGGATCGTCGGATTTAACCGGACCTGCTTAACAGTACCGGCAAACTGGCGATTCTGAAATGCATCGACCGAAAAATTGATCGATTGTCCGATATGCAACAAACCGATATCGGCCTCAGCGACGCTGATATTGATTTGCATCCGCCGTAAATCTTGAGCGATTTTAAATAAAGTCGGTGTTTGGAAGTTAGCCGCCACGGTTTGTCCGATATCGACATCACGGGCAATCACAACCCCCGAAATGGGAGAGCGGATAACGCTGTAATTGAGGTTGGTTTGATCCCGCTCCACTTGTGCCTTGCTCACCGCCAATTGTGCGCGTGCAGCTTCGGCTTCACGGATTACGATTTCTAGAGCTTCTGGAGAGATAAATGCTTGTTCTATTAACAATCGTTGACGCTTTAGCTTATTTTCAGCAATTTTTAATGCGGTTTGCGCATTCAGGAGATTGGCTTTCGATTGTTGTAATTGTGCACGCAATAATGCTGGATCGAGCTCGGCCAAAACCTGGCCGATTTCGACGCGATCATTATAGTCTGCGTATAACTTGGCCACGGTACCTGAAATCTGAGTGCCGACATTGACTAAAATGAGTGGTGTCAACGTACCGTTGGCCGAAATGGTTTGAATAATATCGCCTTGCTCGATTTTCCGGGTTTTATAAGGGGTTGTATTGGATTCCTTGTGATTGGCGCTGTACCAATAAGCAATTATGGCAGTCATCAATATGAAAATTAATACAATCCGCTTGCCATTTTGACTAAACATCTGGAGATATCTTTTATTAGGATGAGGAGGTGCTTGTGTCGATTACTTTCGCGTATGCCTAGAAAAATATCAGGCTTGGCATATTTTAAACTTTATTGAGGAAGAGCAGTACCGGAATATGCTTGCTCAGACCCAGTATGGTACGTTGTTAAACATTGGGATTCCGGGTGGTAACGTTTGGCGTTAAGCTCAAAAAACGTAAGTGGCTGGATCTATTGCGGGTCTGGGAAAAGCAATCACCAGCACGAAACCGGTGATTGCTTGATAGTGCTAAGGTTGCAGTTTTTTCATCATTGGCTGCAAGCGTCTAACCGTAGCCGGTGAAATCAAGTCTTTTCTTTCAATCGACTTAATGGCGGAGGCCGGTGCGCAATTTGTCACTTCTACCAAACGGACAATCAGCGGGTTAAAAGTTACATCGACACCGGTATAGCTGCCTGCATCATCGCCGTTTCGATCGCCGCGAAATACAAACTCTTTCACCGGACCGTTGGGACCGCCGCCCTGACGGTCGTCATTATGATCGGTATCTACATAGTGCGCGGTACTTTCAGCGCCGCTGACGATGCGGTCAATGCGCTTTCCGGGAGGGGCGGTATAATATTGTATGATGCGTTCGCCTTCTGCGGTTGTCCAGTCTTTCTGAGTTTCTTGCGCTTTCATCCACAGTCGGAAATTAATATGCGTCCCTTCATTAATCCATTTTGCATTGGCCCAGACTTCCGGGCCGTTACCGTTAAATTCTCTATCGCCTCGTGTATGCGGCGGTGTATAAGTTAACTTAGCTTGAGGCAGTACGGTATGGTCTTCTTCTTTACATACCGGGGTTGCTGGTTGGATAACTGCGATGCTGGAAATTTGGCGGTTTTGCCACTCCAAGGTAAGCCGGTCACTGGTCTTAGACAAAGGAACACCGTTACCGCCTAAATTGAGGGTCATATGATAGTGCGTCAAGCGATCCAGCTCGGATGATACGTCGCGTGTACGCGTGCCCTCGTGCAGCGTGACTTTGATTGGTGTGGTATCGAAATCGTAACCGAAAAATTCCAATTTAGTCCGGCGGCTTGAATCCAGCGCCATGTCGACAGCGGCTGGCGTTACTTGGCACAAAGCTGGTTCAACAGCAGGCACGGGTTGATGCATCAGACGTGCGCGGATTCTGACCAAAGCCTGGCGCACGCGAGCGCCGACAAAATCCATATTACAGCGCAATTCGCCACCGGTTGCGGCGACGCTACGATTTAATAAATCCGAAACTTCATTGCGCACGGTGGATTGTGCGTCACTGGTTAACTTCGAGGTGGTGTCCTGTAATACCGATTGCCAAGAAGCGGAATTCCGGTCTAAGGCGTCAATGGCATCATCAAGAGTGGCTAACGTATTACCGGTGACGTCACTTACGGTATCGGTTATTTTTTCAGTTGCCTTTTCAATCTTGTCAGCGATACTGCAGCCTGTGATTAGTGTCGATAAAAACAACAACGACCAAGGTAAGATCGTGAGAGTTTTGCGGTCGGTTCGAATGAAACGTGATAAAGGAATTAAGGTTGCTGACATGCTGTTATTCTCCTTTGGGTTGTAGGGTAAACTCGCATTGCTAGGGTGCACAGCCGGGTTTAGCTAGCTGACATAGCTATATAAAACGAACGCAAGTTAAAGTCAAATGTGAATAATGGAATTTAATTCATTATTGCTACAAACTTTCTGTGATTGGATTAATTGGGTGATGCAAACAGCAATCCCAGCGCTACATTTATTTTTCTTTTTCTTCCTCATCAATCTGAGTTTGAACTTGCTTTAATCGCGCTTCGATGCTTGAAAGTTGATAAAAATTGCCATTATCGTTTTGCAATGCGGTTTTCAATTGGTCGGCCGCTGCTTTGTAATGGCCTTTCAAAAAATATACTTCCGCTTGCGCACGGTGTTCCAGCATTTTATCACCCAGCAGGGAGTAGCATTGGGCTTGCAGTCCATATAGTTTTGGATCGTTTGTGATCAATTGCAACTGCCGGGTGAGAAATTCCAATGCAGTTTTGATTTGTTTATTCTGGATCAGAGCTTGCGCGTAGCCATGAATCAAGGCGCGATGTTGCGGGTAAATTTTTAAGGCGCTTTGATAAATCTTGAATGCTGCATCCGTTTCTTTGTTGGCGAATTTTACACCGGCTGCGAGTGTTTCGATCATGGCACCGGCAATGACATTCTTTGATTCAATCCGAACAGTCACACCCAATTGATGACCGCTCAGCACCGGCGTTGCCAAATCGTTCTGTAAGAGCTGATACAAGTGCGTTAATTCGGCGTTGGCTTGTTTATATTTTTTATTGCGCATCAATGCTTGAATATAACCGTAGCGTTCCGCAATTTCGTTGCTATAGCGTTTCTCATCCAAGCGAGTTTTAAATTGTGCAACCGCATCATGCGGTTTTCCCTGCAGTGCGCGTAACTTGGATCGAACCAACAGGAAATCGATGCTATCGGAAACTTGGCGATAGGGCATGTCACGGATACGATTCTGAATATCAGCTATTCGTTCGTACGTGATGGGGTGCGTCCGCAAGTAGGACGGCGCGCCGGTTTCGTGAAATCTGCCGGATTTTTGCAGGCGCTCAAAAAAAGTTGTCATTCCTTGGGGATCAAATCCCGCATCAAGCAAGATATTCAAGCCGATCCGATCGGCTTCTTTTTCATGATTGCGGGTAAAGTCCAGTTTGGATTGGATCATGCTGGCCTGTGATGCCACCAAAACCGCTTGGCTCGCTTGAGGATTGGAGCGTGCTGCGATAATTGCAACCGCAAGTGCCGCGATGGATTTAATCCAATCATATTTTTGCGCAGCAATCATGCGTGCGAGGTGTTTTTGCGTGACATGCGCAATTTCGTGCGACATCACCGCTGCCAATTCGGATTCGCTTTGCGCTGCAATCATCAAACCGCTGTTAAAACCCATGAATCCGCCAGGTAATGCAAAAGCGTTAATCGACGGATCCTGAATGGCAAAGAACTCAAATAGCTGATCAATACTGGCTTCATTGGAATTGCTAATGAGCTTGTGGCCGAGATTGCTGAGATAGCTGGCAATTTCAGGGTCGTCCATATAACTCGGATCGGCACGAATCTGGCGCATGATTTTTAAGCCGAGCTGCCGCTCTTGGTGAGGTGTGATGGTCACTTGTGATACATCGCCCAAATCAGGAAGTTCGTGGGCAAAAGCTTTACCTGGGAATAGCAACGATAGGGTGACGATCAGGCAAATCAATTTCATGCGCGAGATGTGAACCAAACTGCTGGGTTCAAACAAATAATTTCTCAGAGAGGTCAGCAACTAATATTAATGATATATATATTCAATAACTTATACTACGTCGATATTCTTTGCTATCGAAAGTAACAAATGCAGCGTTTAATTGGGCATTGTACTATTTGCGCTATTGGACAAAGCAATGATTTTATCGTTGCTCATCTCATAGGCGGTAATTGTGGATTTGTGATTGTTGCTATCTCGAAACCGAGAATATTCGAGATGTTATTTGTTTTCTGTTGACACCGGACTTAATGCTTTCGATTGATTAAAAAATGGAGCCAATGGCTCCATTTTTTGTTAATCAGGCAATGTTAATTAATAAAACTACTGCATCAGTTTTACGCTAAAAAGGCAACTGTGCATCCGGCTTTGCTTGCAGGATATTACGGCGAAAATCCTCTTGAATGCGTTTTAGAGCAGCCGGATTATCCGCTTCAAATCGCAATACTACCACCGGCGTAGTATTGGAAGCGCGAGCCAAACCGAAACCATCCCGGTATTCGACGCGTAAACCATCGGTCGTAATAATTTGTTGCGGACTGTCAAACACTGCATTCTTTTGTAACTGTGCGATCAACGTATGATTTTCTCCTTCCGCAGTTCGGACTTGCAGTTCGGGGGTGTTGAGACTATCGGGTAAATTATTCAATGCCGCGTTCATATCGGTTTCACGGCTGAGTAATTCAAGCAGCCGCGCACCGGCATACAAACCATCGTCAAACCCGTACCAGCGTTCCTTGAAGAATAGATGACCGCTCATTTCTCCGGCTAATAAAGCCTTTTCTTCGATCAGCTTGGATTTGATGAAAGAATGGCCGGTTTTCCACATCACCGGTGTGCCGCCATGTTGCGTGATCCATGGGGCTAAATTCCGAGTACATTTCACGTCAAAAATGATTTTTGCACCGGGGTTGCGCGATAACACATCAGCGGCGAACAGCATCAATTGGCGATCTGCATTGATGATATGGCCGGTTTTAGTGACAATGCCTAGACGGTCGCCATCGCCGTCAAAAGCCAAGCCGATTTCTGCATCGGTAGTTTTTAATGCTTGGATGACATCGGTCAAATTATCCGGTACCGATGGATCCGGATGATGGTTGGGAAAAGACCCGTCGACATCGCAGAATAATTCGGTTACTTCACAACCCAGACCTCGATAAAGTGTAGGTGCAAAAGCACCTGCGACACCATTACCGCAATCCACTACGATTTTAAGCGGGCGAGCCAATTTTATGTCACTGCTAATACGTTTTATGTAAGCATCAACGATATTGTGCTCGGAGTACGATCCTGAGCCTTGGGTCAAATCATTCGTCTCGATACGGATCCGCAATGCCTGAATGGTCTCAGCAGCCAAAGTTTGGCCGCCCAATACAATCTTAAAACCGTTATATTCGGGTGGGTTATGGCTGCCGGTCACCATGACACCGGAGTATTGGCATAATTCATGGGCTGCGAAGTAGAGCATCGGGGTCGCAACCATGCCGACATCAATGACATTGATTCCACTTTTCTGGATACCTCGCGCCAAGGCTTGCGATAATTCAGGTCCGGATAAACGCCCATCGCGGCCAATGGCGATGGCTGTCAGATTTCTAGCTCGTGCCTCGGAGCCAATGGCATGGCCAATCTTTTCAACATTTTCAGCGGTAACCGTTTTACCAACGATACCGCGAATATCATAGGCTTTGAAAATTTCATGAGGGATGATTGGCATTATCAGCAATCCGGTATGGAACGATGAATAAATTCTCTATCGTTGTTGATATAAATTCGCTTAACGTACACTGCTGCAACTATCGTTGATCATCTTCAATGGTGCCCAGCTGTCGCTCCGCCTTTGAGAATATATTGGGTGCCGCAATACGGGCACAGCGCCTCACCGGTCGCTTCAATCGGCAGAAAAACCCGAGGGTGCGAATTCCAAAGCATCATTGCCGGTGTGGGGCAATGTAAAGGCAAGTCCTCTACCGTTACTTCAATGATCGGTGTTTTTTGGTTCGCTGGTTGATTCATCTTTGCTACTCCCGTATTTAATGATTAGACCAAAGTGAGCCAATTATCATGATTTTTGGCCTTACCTTTGACACAATTGAAAAATAAAGTTTGAATTTTTGCAGTAATCGGGCCACGCTTACCTGCACCAATCATGCGGTTATCCAGCTCTCGAATCGGTGTTACCTCGGCGGCCGTGCCCGTAAAAAACGCTTCTTCGGCACAATAGATCTCGTCGCGGGTGATGCGTTTTTCGATAACCGGTATACCTAATTCTGCTGCCAATTCCATAATGGATGCGCGAGTAATCCCTTCCAAACAGGAAGTCAGATCGGGCGTGTACAGTTTACCTTGCTTCACGATGAAGATATTTTCCCCCGATCCTTCCGCTACATAGCCTTCTACATCAAGTAACAGCGCTTCGTCGTAGCCGTTGAGCGCAACTTCTTGATTTGCCAATATGGAATTCGCATAGGTCGTGACGGATTTTGCACGGCACATATTAATATTGACATGATGGCGAGTGAACGAAGAAGTTTTAACGCGAATGCCATTTTCCAGCGCTTCGGCTCCCAGGTATGTTCCCCAGGGCCAAGCCGCAATGGCTACATGAACGGATAGCGTTCTTGCTGAGAGTCCCATGGCTTCGGCGCCATAGAATGCGATTGGGCGAATATAACCGGATGCTAATTTATTCTGTTTGACCACATCGCACTGCGCTTGCATGAGCGTCGCTTTATCGTACGGCATTTTCATCATGAAAATGTGCGCAGAATTGAACAAACGGTCGGTATGTTCTTGCAAACGGAAAATCGCCGGACCTTGGTCGGTTTCGTAGGCTCGCAGCCCTTCAAAAACTCCTAAACCATAGTGTAGTGTATGGGTTAAAACATGCGTATTGGCATCCCGCCAGGGAACCATTTTCCCGTCATACCAGATTACTCCGTCACGGTCAGCCATCGACATCCAGGTACTCCTGATAAAAGTTCTAAAAGCGCATATTCTAACTTATTTTTTGTGCGGCGTTGAATTACCCTGGCTGCGATTGTGTTGCAAATTTTCCCGATTGTTGCTGTGAATTCGAAACCAGGAAATTTCTTCTGCCAATAGCTTTCAACTTCTTTTTACAGGGATATTTCTTAGGTGCGGCAATTTGTCACATTGCATATCGCCATAAATTCTCTGACAATTACGATATTAATAACGCATGACGATGAGGTTTGGTATTCAACTTCCTGAAAAATCTCATTGATATTAATAGGCTGCCTGTACTACTGCAATCCGGTTGATTCTTTGAGGCACTCTCGCAATCGGAAATGCTATGGCACTGACAAAACGACAAGCTTCCCTCCTGCAAATTGCTCAGACGGACTTAACACGTCATCTGGGCAATTTTTTTGCAAAATTTTAGGAATAAAGCACCCCGCCGCAAGCAGCGGGGTATTAACCTCGCTCTTCAATCTGCTGGTTTTCAACCAGCTTTCGCCCCAAGGGGCGGGGAATTAAACCCAGGGAGATTAATAATTGAAAGCTGCGCCAACGATTGCCGGTATAGCTCAGTACTTTCCGAGAAAATCTGCGACTGCGCTTTGAGTATTGATTAACCTTGGTGTTGGCTATATACCGGAATTCAAAAGGAAACAGCCGTTATCTGATTATCGATTCTGATATTGCAAGTAATTTTCGAACTGAGATCGTACATCAACCGGTCGACTTAGCACTGCATGAATTAACGCTAATAATGCATAATCTTCGATAGGGAGTAATTGGTGTTGCTCAATCATTTTTAATGTATGCGGACCTTCTCCGGAAATGTCATTGATTTCTCCCCTGGCAATTTTTCGACCTAGCGCATGATGATGCGAGTTCTCGCTGGTTGCCGTGGTAATGAGATCACCCAAGCCTGATAATCGATAGGGACTATCCGGATGCCCCCCCATCCGCATGACGATCTGTTGCAATTCTTGCAACGCTGCGGTTACCAGATAACCGCGCACATTTGCACCCAATTTCAATTCATCCGCCATGCCAAAGACCATTGCATAGACATTTTTCAAAATGACCGCCCAACTGATTCCTTCGATGTCATCCGTATGTTCCAAATATAACTTGGTGCCAGCAAAACAGTCCTGTATCGTCTTAAAAATCCCGTGATCCCGGCATCCCAATTGCGCAAATGCATAATTACCAGCAAGAATTTCTTCAGCAATCATGGGACCGTACAACAATGCATAAGGACAACTGGGCGGTAAACTTTCAGAAAAGATTTGCGCAGCGGTCTTTCCAGTTTCATCCAATCCCTTCGCAACACTGATGCAAAGGCAATGTTTCTGCAGATACGGTGCGATTCGATGAATGATCTCCCGGTGAGGATTTACGGGTAAGCAGAACATCGCGACATCCGCTCGCGGTATTGAATCTTCTAGCTTAATCGGCGCGTGATTAGCGGGCGGGTATTTGTCCCAAATAGCCAGAGATTGGTGGTTTTTAAGGAGAAATTCCATAGCGTGGCCGATTTCTCCATACTCTAAAATAATGATATTAATCGACATTTTTAAATTATAAGTGTTAATGAAAACAGTACATCGTTTTTATATGGAAAATTTCGCTTAATTCTATCGCTGAGATGTTAGATAATTAGCAAACTGGTTTAAGAATTAATTTTAAATAATTGTAACTAAATGTAAATATGAGATCATGATATGTGCGACAATATGCCGCATTGCAAATAAGAATCGTTACTATTATGATGATAACCTACGTGCATAGTGACATGCTTCAAAATGTTTCTGAACCAGCCGAACCTATTATCTTGAAGGAAAATAATCAGTGCCGCATTTAGCTCGATATCAAATCTCGATTCTTCAGCTCATTCTGGCGATGTTTAAAGCATCGCCCGGTGCGGATAATTTGAAGATTCTTTCATCGCATTTGCATCGCAATCCATCTCTGACAAACCTGGCGCAAAAATTAGCTAATAGCGCATTGTTTTTGGGCAAGAATTATGCTCATTTGGATTCTGAGGCGTTTGCGTACCAGTTCGTCGATGATTTGTTCGGGGCGCAAGTCGCAAATGTCAATAAAATGCTTATTAGCGATTTTATTGTAAATCAAATGGCTGCGGGTGTAGCGCAAGATCAACTCATTGCTGAGTTGACCCATGCTTTATCCGAAATTCCGACATCTGATCACAATTGGGGACAAGCCGTCATTCAACATCAAATCAATGGCATTAATAAAATTCTGGAACACCTATTGGCCGATACCTTCACATCCAACAACTGGACGATCGTAAAGGATCATATGATTATGCAAATCGTAAGTGGTAAAACCCTTGGTGAGACAATCGTATGGGCGATCAATACTGTGGCGAATGTCGATGCTGATAACATTGTCTGGGGTGGTGCCTGCAAGTTATTCAATAATCGTTTAGAGGTTTCAAAATATTATTCGATTGAGATGACGGGTACTTCGATCGATTTCATCACAACCCAAGAAATTCTTTCCGCAGTTTCAGATGATCGGAATACCGTCGATATAGCCAAGTCGATCATTGATTCGAGAATGAAAAATAATGCTTTGTCCGCTACATCGATCGATTTTCAACTCTATCAAACGATTAAGAAGCTCAATGATAACCCATTGCATACAAATGCAGCTCCAACCGAATTAATGGTTGGCTGAATCGAAGTTTCCAATTATGCACAGCGACGGAACTCTTGAGAATCTAATCTAAAATGCTGGCTTATCTAACCAGGAGCTTTTTTTAAAAGCTTGCAATATTGCAACTTTCTGAAGATATTTCCGATTCGGTTAGCAATATCAGAAAATCATACGCTGCAGGTTATTTTTGATACCATTCACAATATCCCTTAATTTTGTGTTTGGTTGGTAGCCGAATTCTATGCCACGCATCGAAGCGAGATTTCAAAATTCACAAGGCGAATTGCTTTCCGGGTCATTGGAATTACCTTCGGGTTCTGTGCAATGTTACGCATTGTTTGCACACTGCTTTACCTGTTCCAAAAACAATCTTGCTGCGACACGGGTTGCCCTGGTACTTGCAGATCAAGGGATTGCAGTATTACGCTTTGATTTTACCGGTTTAGGCGGGAGTGAAGGAGATTTCGCTAATTCTAATTTTTCCTCAAATTTACAGGATTTGATTGCGGCTGCAGATTTTTTGGAAAAAAACTATGATGCGCCTTCATTACTCATCGGTCACAGTTTGGGAGGTGCCGCGGCTTTAGCAGTTGCACATGAACTTGCTTCGATTAAAGCCGTCATCACCATCGGCGCGCCAGCTACCGCAGCTCACATCAAGCATTTGTTCGGAGATTCATACGAACAATTCAGCAAAAAATCAATTGTATCAGTTCAATTATCAGGAAGAAGCTTTAATATAAAGCGGCAATTTATTGATGATTTGGAGAAATATAATTCTGTAGCACATATTGGGGCGTTAAAAAAAGCATTGCTGATTCTTCATTCACCAGTCGATACTACGGTATCAATTGATGAAGCCGCCAGAATTTACGGTGCTGCCAAACATCCTAAAAGTTTTGTGTCTCTCGATCGTGCCGATCATCTTTTGTCTAATCCGGATGACTCGCATTATGTTGCTGAGGTGATTGCTGCATGGGCAAAGCGTTATCTCATAAACGATTTATTACCGAAGGAACAGCCAATCGCTGAAGGCACAGTTATTGTGCGAGAACGCGATAAAAAATTTACTCGCGAGATTCAGACGCATCACCATCGCTTAATCAGTGACGAACCCATTGCATTGGGTGGTTCCGATCTTGGCTTCAATCCCTATGAACTTCTACTGGCAGCATTGGGCAGTTGCACCTCGATGACACTGCGTATGTATGCCAATCACAAGCAAATCGATCTCCAGGATATCCGTGTTGAATTGCATCACAGCCGGGTTCATACGGATGATTGCGCAGATTGCGAACAACAAAAAGCACTGATCGATGTCATGACACGCACGATACAACTGACAGGAAATCTGACCGATCTACAGCGTAACCGGCTGCTGGAGATTGCTAATCAGTGCCCGGTCCATAAAACACTGCAAGATAAAATCCGGATAAATACTAATTTATCGGATTAACTAAATCATGCAACTATCAGATACTATAGATAAATATCGTATTGATAAATGGCTGTTCGCGGCCCGTTTTTTTAAAACACGTTCACTGGCTGCGGAAGCTATCGACCGGGGAAGGGTGACCGTAAACGGTCAGCGAATCAAGCCGGCGAAAGTGCTCGCGATAGGGGATAGATTGACAATTCGCATTAATAATTTTCAGTATGACATTGAAGTGTTGGATTTATCCAATATAAGAGGATCCGCAACGGTTGCGCAGCAACTGTATCGTGAAACCGAGGAAAGCCGGAAGCAGCGAGAATTGCAGGCGGCTCGCTTGAAAGCCCAGCCGCAACCGTTCTATACCAAAGGCCGACCGACCAAGCGTGATCGCCGAAATATCGAGCGCTTTATTTCCAATCACAATGAATAATCCACAATTATGACCAATGATACTTTCAATTTAAGCAAAGAGCAGCTGATTCAACAATCGTTTGTGCAAATGGATCAACATTTGCAAAGCGCTCACTACTCGAAGGCCCAGAAACTGGCATTGACTTGCCGGATTTTGTTCGATAATGGCCACGATTCCGGATTAGCCGGACAGATCACTGCACGTGGCGACACACCGGGAACTTACTTGACGCAGCGTTTGGGATTCGGTTTTGACGAAATTTGCGCGAGTAATCTGTTACTTGTAAATGAAGACCTAGAAGTTTTACAAGGTGATGGCATGGCAAATCCAGCCAATCGTTTTCACTCATGGCTCTATCGAGCCAGACCTGATGTACAGTGCATTATCCACACACATGCAGTGCATACTGCGGCGCTCAGCATGCTGGAGGTGCCTTTGGAAATCTCGCATATGGATAATTGCGTGCTGTACGACGACATCGCTTTTTTGCCCAAATGGCCAGGTGTTCCAGTCGGAAATGAGGAAGGGGAATTGATTTCCAAGGCCATTGGCGATAAACATGCGTTATTGCTGGCTCATCATGGGCTTTTGATTGCCAGTTCGAGCATTGAAGAAGCTTGCATTCTGGCGCTTGCATTCGAACGGGCGGCAAGGATGCATTTGCTGGCGTCTTCCGCAGGCTCGATTCAACCGATTGATCCTGACCTTGGACGGGAAGCACGCGACTGGATTTTGCGTGGTCAGCGTAGCGCAGTTGCATTTGCCTATTATGCGCGGCGTACTCTGCGCAAAGGCCCTGAGTGTCTGGATTAATCCGCATCAAACCGAATCGTTGCTACACTAGCAGGCCGTTGAAAAATGTTTTCGAGGCAGCCGATACAAGGCAAAAACAGGCGAAAACGCGCAGTTTATGCGGTATAAATGAGCATTTTGAGCTTGTTTTTAACACCGTAGCGGCAACGCAGATAGTTTTTCAACGGCCTGCAAGGGTTAGTATGTTGATGGTTCACAGCCTGTCAGTCGTCCGGGAATATTCCGGTCCATGCAATGCCATCATTACCGATGGCACCTCGAAACATGCCGCTGGTATTAAATCGCATCACAAAGTCGCCTTTAGCATTCAGTACAATTAAGCCGCCGTCACCGCCGAGACTCGATACTTCTTTCAGCGTACCGTCGGCAGCTTCAGAGATCGGTTTATGCAGCAATTTGACTTGTGCGGCTGTTTGATAGGCCGCTGCGGCACGGATGAACACTTCTCCGGTACCGGTTGCGGATACTGCAACCGAGTGATTGTCGGCGTACGTGCCCGCACCGATGATCGATGAATCACCCACGCGCCCCCGTTGTTTGTTGGTCAAACCACCAGTCGATGTGCCGGCGGCAAGATTGCCATGCCGGTCCAGCGCCACTGCACCGACAGTTCCATGCTTTTCATCAGTGTTAACAAATGGAGTACTGGAGTCGGCATCGTGGTCTCGCAGCACTTGTTCGTTTGCGAGCGCTTTTTGTAATTGCTCCCAGCGATGCGAAGTATAAAAATAATCCGAATCGACAATCTCCAGTCCTTGTGCGGCCGCGAATTTTTCTGCGCCTGGGCCAATCAGCATGGCATGCGGACTTTTCATCATGATCGCATGTGCAGCGCGTATCGGATTGCGAACCGTCGTAATGCCGGCAACGGCACCTGCTAAACGCGTAGCGCCCTCCATGATCGAGGCTTCCAATTCGTTTTGTCCTTCATGGTTAAAAACCGAACCTTTGCCAGCATTGAAAAATGGTGAATCTTCCATGACCACGATGGTTGCGATCACGGCATCGATACAGCTACCGCCGCTGCTAAGCACCGCATAACCGGCGGTTAAGGATTGTGCCAGCACCTGGCGGTAAGCAGCTTCACGTTCGGCAGTCAACCGGCCACGATTGATGGCTCCGGCACCGCCATGAATCACCAGCCGGAAAACGGTATTATCCGATGTTGCCATGGGTGGTTAACTGCGATGAAGATTAAAACAACGAAAAAACGGCAATCAATGAATGGTCTGATTATCGTTATCAAAAAATACTTTAATTATTCAGGGATTCTCGAAGCTTCTCCTCCATCGGTGGCCGTAATCCCGATTTACGAGCTGCTTCAATAGCCACTTCCGGATCCATTCCCTGACTGATTTGATATCTGGCCCACATGGCGCTGGCACGATTGCCAGATCCGCAGTGAATGAGCACAGGCCGTTGCGCAGTTTCGATGGCTTTGGTGAAAGCGGCCAGTTGTTCCTTGCTGATACCGGCAACTGTCATCGGGATATTAATATAATCCATACCGGCGCGATCAACGAAGGATTTTTCTTCGGCGGTTCCTTCATTGGCGGTACGCATATCGATAATGGTCTTAAAGCCGGTAGCGGCCAATGCCGGCACACCTCCCTCACTAATGAGTCCGGATATGGCGATTTGATCGGAAATGCGGCTGTAATTCTGTACTGTGCTGACTTGGTGGCCAAAAGGCGTGCGCCCGGAAGCCAGCGTGGTTCCGGCAAACAATAGGGCAATTAATGTCATCAACGTGATAAAGTATTTCATGAAAAACCTCATTGCGATGTTAAGGAAAAAATCACTGCTTCTCAGAATTGTAGCTGTACTCAATATCTGAGCACAAATTATTCGAATCCTCGTTAATCGATTACAAAACTGTACGTCAATGCAGAAATTATTAAATCAATGACTAATTGGCATAGCCTTTCAGCGCAACAAGTTTTACAGACATTAGATGCTAATGCGGCGGGTCTATCGCAAGCGGAAGCGGAACAACGCATTCAGAGATATGGTGTGAATCGCTTGCGATCACCCAGTTCTCCGGGTTTTTTCACTCGTTTTCTGCTGCAGTTTCATAATATTCTCATCTATATTCTGTTAATTGCTTCAGCAGTCACCGCGCTTATCGGACACTGGACTGATAGCTGCGTGATTCTGGCCGTGGTTATTATTAATGCGGTGATCGGCGTGATCCAGGAAGGTAAGGCCGAGAAAGCGCTGGCTGGTATTCGCAGTATGCTGTCAATCAACGCTTCTGTACTGAGAGATAATCACCGCAGACAAGTTTCAGCAGAAGTATTGGTGCCAGGTGATATTGTGTTACTGCAGTCAGGTGATAAGGTGCCTGCCGACATGCGGCTGCTCAGTTGTAAGAATTTGCGGGTCGATGAAGCAATCTTGACGGGTGAATCACAAGCCGTTGAAAAGGGGATTGAATCAGTTTTGGAATCAGTTGCAGTCGGTGATCGTTTTTGTATGGCGTATTCCGGCACGCTGGTGGTTTATGGACAAGCTGCTGGAGTTGTGGTCGCAACCGGTCACCACACCGAAATCGGTCGTATCAGCACGATGCTGGAGCAAGTCAATAAACTATCGACACCGTTGCTTAGAAAAATTGCGGATTTCGGATTTCGATTGGCTGCTGTCACCTTTGTGCTGGTTCTGGTTGTAATTCTGTACGGTTTGCTGGCGCACGATTATGGCATCGATGAATTGTTTATGGCAGCGGTAGGTATTGCGGTTGCAGTTATTCCGGAAGAGTTACCGCCGATTATGACCATTACGCTTGCGCTTGGTGTACAACGCATGGCTCGTCATAATGCCATTATCCGGCATTTACCCGCAGTCGAAACGCTTGGAGCGGTAACGGTCATATGTACCGACAAGACCGGAACATTAACGCGGAATGAGATGACCGTGCAGCAAATCTATACCGCAGATGAACGATTACAGGTAAGCGGAGCCGGTTATGTACCGGAGGGCAGCTTTAGTTCGGATGGACATGAAATTCAGATTACCGATCATCCGGGCTGTATGGATCTATTGCGCGCCGGTTTATTGTGCAGTGATGCAAATCTGCAGCTACAGGATGATCAATGGATTGTCGATGGCGATCCGACGGAAGGCGCCGTGATTGCGGCAGCGATGAAAGCAGCGTTAAATCCCGCTCATGTGAACGAAACATTACCGCGCAAGGATGTAATTCCTTTCGAATCCGAACACCGCTTAATGGCCACCTTGCATCATCACCATGATCATGACAGCCCGGGTGTGATTTTTGTCAAAGGCGCCCCCGAAACGATACTTGCTTTGTGCAATCAGCAACGCAGCCAGGGAAGCGATCGCGCACTGGATCATCCGTACTGGAACAAGGTTATTCAGGAAGCCACTTGCTCTGGGCTACGGATGCTGGCGATCGCACAGCGTGCGGCGGAGTGGAATCAGCAGAAGCTCCGGTTTTCTGATGTTCGTGAAAACTTTACATTGCTGGGAATGGTCGGCATGACCGATCCACCGCGTGAAGAAGCGATTGCGGCAGTGAATCAATGCCATCATGCCGGTATTCGCGTCAAGATGATTACTGGAGACCATCAAGCAACAGCCAGTGCGATTGGCGCGAAACTCAATCTAGGGGATGGTCATACAGTGCTAACCGGTGTTGCGTTGGATTCGATGGATGACAAGGCATTGCGGCAAGCGGTTACGAACATTGATGTGTTTGCGCGCACCAATCCTGAGCATAAGCTGCGTCTAGTGGCTGCATTGCAGGCGAATGGAGAAATCGTAGCGATGACGGGTGACGGCGTAAATGATGCGCCAGCTCTGAAACGGGCTGATGTGGGGGTTGCCATGGGACAAAAAGGAACCGAAGTAGCCAAGGAAGCCGCAGAAATGGTGCTTGCGGATGATAACTTTGTGTCAATCGTGCACGCGGTGAAGGAGGGCCGTACTGTCTACGATAATATCAAAAAGACGATGGTTTATGTGCTTCCTACGAACGGCGGTGAGGCTGGTCTCATCATTCTGGCCATTTTTTTGGGTATAACGCTGCCCATTACACCGGTGCAAATATTATGGATCAACATGGTTACGACCGTGACACTGGCTGTTGCGTTATCCTTTGAGCCGCCGGAACCGGATGTCATGCAGCGGCCTCCACGCCACCCGGAAGCTCCCTTATTATCCGGTTTCTTGGCCTGGCGCGTTGTTTTTGTTACGTTATTGATGATCAGTGGCGGACTTGGACTCACGATGTGGGAAACGATGCAAGGCTCGAGCATAGAATTCAGCCGGACGGTTTTGGTGAATTTGTTTGTCTTTTGCGAAATTCTGTACTTGTTTAACTGCCGCTATCTGCTGACTTCGGTGATATCACTCGAGGGTTTTCTAGGAAATCGCTATGTTTTAGTGTCTGTCGGTTTACTGGTATTACTTCAATTGCTTTTTACTTATTTGCCTGCTTTTCAATTAATTTTTGGAACTGTTGCGCTGAATATCGACGCTTGGGGAAGGATTGTTTTTGTCGGCTTGGCGCTATTTTTTATTATTGAACTTGAGAAATATCTATTGCGCTGCCGTGGCATCAAAGCATTGTGAGAGGCAATCGATTGAACTCCATTGAGCGATTGCCCCTCTTTTCAGAGTGATAAAACGTTGACTCTATAAAGCTGCGAGAAACGCGATCAGATCGTCTTTTTCGCTTTCGGTTAGCCCGATATTGAAGCGCGTATTGTAAAACTCGACAACCTCGCGCAGATCCGACGCAGAGCCATCATGAAAGTAGGGTGGGCGTGAAGCGACAGAACGCAGGATGGGTCCCTTGAAGCGGCCGATATCTTTCCATTTGCCGGTGATGAGGGCCCGGCCGGGGTCGGTTGTTTTGATGATTTCGTTAGTTGTTTTATTTTTCAGCGTATACAGAGGCATATCGGGTGTGCGACGCGACTCGTCTGCGATACCGATATCCAATGGCATCGGTGTCGAATGATTCCCTGAATTAGGCGTATTGTGGCAAGTTGTGCAAGTACCCGGCAGCACATTAATGTTCAAGTCATCGTTAATTCCCTTGACGCCACTGATCATGATCGGCTTGGTATTAAAGAGCGTTTGACCGCGTGCGATGGCGGCGCGGGCATTTTTTGCGCTATTGGCTGATTTGTTCGGCTTAATGCTGGCCCAGCTGTCATAGAGCGACATCACAACAGGGTTGAATGGTAGACGTGTTTTGTAATCGCCTGCCAAAGTATCATTAATGCCAAAATAATAATGCTGTTTGCTCAGTGCTTTTGGCCCGCCCTGAGCTTTCTCAGCGGTTAGGTTCCCGGCTTTGTCATCGTGGATTTGCGCAGTGAATAAGCCCAGTTCAAACGCAACGATTGCGTCACGTTCTTCATTGGTCAAGTCCTGCAACGCTTCGGCATGACCGCGAGTGGCGTGGTTCGCCTGAGTACTGAGATCGAACGATACAGGCGAAAAGCAAGTCGTCGTATTGTAGATACAGTCATTGGAACCTGGCATTTGGGTTGTTTCGCGGCCATCCCACATGACGGTGCTTAGGAATTTAAGATTGGTGGTTGGCATGGGGCGGCGGAATAACGATAGTTCGGTCTCACTCGCAAAACCATAAGGATCGTCTGCTTCGATCAATTCGAATTCGGCATCCGCAGGAATGCCGATGCCAACCCGGATGTTTCCTTTATTCAATAACATACTATAGGCTTCGCGGCGTTTTTCTAAGGAAGATACATCGGCAATTGGTGAATTGGCGCCGTCAACCAAGCGGAACAGCGGATCGAGTCCCTTGGTTTTGTTAAAAATCTTTTGCACACCTTCTGGTGTAATAGTCCAACCTTGTGAGGGGATATGACATGAAGCGCAACTGCGTCCATTGGAACCTAAACTCTTGAAAAATGGATTTTTCAAATCGATATACCCTTCAATGCTATACGTAGCATCTTCGCCGTGTTTATTGCTTGATTTAAACATGTTTGGCAATCGATGATCTCCATGTTCGTGATCATCTTTTGCTGAAACTGGTGAAGAGAGTATGAAAATTAATGCAGATACTACTTGTATGCCTGTTACCACTTTGTTACTCATTCAGGTTCCTCCGGTTAATAAAAATGGGCTAAATTCATTTTGAATTTAGCCCGGCGGTACATCAGTTATCTGCTAACAAGTTAGCGGCGCGGAGTCTAATTGAAGTCAGACTGATGCGCTATAGGCAAGATGTACTGAAGCTATAGCTTAGCGATAGTAGCTAGCAATCGCAGTGAGAAAAATCACAAGCGCATCAGGATTGGAATTAATTTTGGTTTTCCTTTCTTACTTTGTCTGAGCTGTTATCAACGTTAAGATTGAATTTTTATAGATCAGACAAATTTACGCTGAGTTTAATTATCTCGTGTGAAATATTCACACGAAAAATTATATTGTGGGAATAATTCCCATGTCAATGGTGCGTGAGGAAATGTCGAGCAATAAAAGGTGTGGAAGGTGCGTTATTTTTTTAGAAACATGATGTCCCAAACGCCATGACCAGCTTTCAGTCCTCGTTGTTCAAACTTTGTTATCGGCCGGCAATCAGGGCGTGGAGCAAAATCTTTAGTGCTATTGTGAAGCTGCTGTTCTTCGCTAAATACCTGCAAAATTTGCACGGCATACTCTTCCCAATCGGTAGCAGCATGTATATAGCCTCCGGGTTTGAGGCGCTTGCATAAATGCGAGACAAATTCTGGTTGGATGAGCCGACGTTTATGGTGACGGGCTTTCGGCCAAGGATCCGGGAAAAAGATGTGGACGCCATCCAGACACTCGGATGGCAGCATGTGCTGAAGAACCGAAACTGCATCGTATTGAATGATGCGTATATTTTCCAATTCGTTCTGCTGGATGAGTTTAAGCAAGCTGCCGACACCCGGCGTGTGAACTTCGATTCCGAGATAATCATTGGCGGGATGCATTTTGGCGATGATTGCAGTGGTTTCGCCCATTCCAAAACCGATCTCAAGAATCTTGGGTGCTTGTCGGCCAAATATTTGATTTAAATCCAGCAGATTTTCGCGATAGGGGATGCCATATTGAGGAAATAAGTTTTCACAAGCGCGGCGTTGCGCATCCGATAATCGGCCTTGGCGAAGTACAAAACTACGAATTGATTGTTGCAGTTGCATGACAAGAAGAATCGGCTATTATTGAGGAGTTAGCCTAGCTGTTTGCCGATTTTTTTGCTAAATCTTTGGTATTGACGATGACTCCATCAACTGGTGAGCTTGGGCTGGCGCTATAAAGTTTTTTTGCCATGCGTCCCGCCAAAAAAGCCTCGCGTCCGGCTTCTACCGCCTTGCGCATGGCCGATGCCATTAATATCGGATTGCTGGCTGCGGCGATCGCGGTATTCATCAGAACACCATCGCAACCAAGTTCCATCGCGATTGCAGCATCTGAAGCCGTGCCAACGCCGGCATCGACCAATACAGGAATTTTTGCGTTCTCGATGATGATTTGCAGATTCCAAGGATTTAGAATGCCCATTCCTGATCCAATCAGCGATGCCAATGGCATCACGGCGACACACCCTAATTCCTCCAATTGCTTGGCGATGATCGGATCGTCAGAGGTATAAACCATGACCTGAAATCCTTCCTTGACGAGGATTTTTGCAGCTTGAACAGTATCTACCACATTCGGATATAGCGTTTTAGGGTCACCTAATACTTCCAGTTTTACCAAACTGTGACCATCGAGTAATTCCCGCGCCAGACGCAATGTTCGGACAGCGTCATCGACGGTATAGCAACCGGCAGTGTTTGGCAGCAATGTGTATTTTGATGGCGGTAACACTTCCAGCAGGTTTGGTTCGTTTGGAGTTTGACCGATGTTTGTGCGGCGGATTGCAATAGTGACAATTTCAGCGCCACTCGCTTCTACTGCCATGCGGGTTTCACTGAAATCTTTATATTTACCAGTGCCAATAAGTAAACGGGATGAGTAGGTTTTGCCAGCAATGACTAGGTTGTTCATAACATGTTATTGTTTATTGGAATATCTTGCAGAATCCATTATTAACCGCCACCCACTGCGACCACAACTTCGATGTGATCGCCATCGACCAACATTTCTTCTGAAAATCGGCTACGCGGAACGATTTCACCATTGCGCTCTATCGCAATACGCTTACCTCTTAACGAAAGGTGATCGATTAATTGAGTCACATTGATCGGCGATTCGAATTGCTGCAATTGTCCGTTAATTGAGAGTTGTACCATGAGTGATGAAACTAGAATTGTAGTTATCAGATGACGGAACGATCTACTAAGGATTTGCAAATTTTATCATGCGGAAGATTCGAATTATATTAATTTCACTGAAGCATCGGTTTATAAATAATTTTTACAAAGCATGAACTGAAGTGGTTTCATAGAAATTTAGAAAAAAGAAGTTTGGCCTGTATAACGTTTGGTATCTTTGAAACCTGTACCTGTCATCGCGTGGCATAGCCAGTTACCTTGAGAATTTCCCATTTAAAGTCATGAACATCGGCAACATCGTCCGGCAATGCCATCGATAATGCGCCTTTGGTCGACGGCGGTAGATCAAGATTGATTTGATGAACTTTCGGATCATGCGACATGTTCGGATGCATGTGCATGTGATGATGGTCGTGAATCGGCGTCATGCTGACGACAAGCTGGGTGATGTGGTAATTGTCGTTGCCGTTGTAGATCGTGCCGCTAAAAATTCCCCAGCCGAAACCGGCATCGATTTGCAGCTTGTGAATGGCGTCCTGCGGTAATTCAACCACCTCGTTGGCGACTGCATGGAGTGGCAATATCAGCCATGCTAACAATGTTTGCAGGCAAGCCCAATGAATAAATTTAGATGCAGCGGTCATTCGATGTCCTTTAAAGTATCGATTAAGATTTTAAATAATGCAGAATTATAAATCCTGTTGCCGGGGTGCGCGGATTTTTCGTTGAAATGATTTCCGGTCAGGAGCCGATTATTGATGGGGGCTGAGCGGCGCTGCTTGCGCGCCAACCGCCGTTGCTCGGCGAATTAATCAATGTTTCCTTGAGCATTAGCGCTCGAACGGCTGCGGCGCGCGCTGATAAATCCACTCATTCAATAGCCAGCGCGCTTCCGCGATAACTTCCGACGCCACCATTCCGAGCATTCCTTGCTGTTGTCGAACCCAGCGGTCCGCTGCAGCGCCATGCAGATAAACCGCCAGCAGCAATGCCTGGCCGGAATCCAAGCCTTGGGCAAGGAGCGCGCCGATAATGCCTGCCAACACATCGCCTGTTCCTGCGGTACTGAGCGCAGGATTGCCGCTGGTATTGAGATAACGTTTGCCATCCGGAAAGCTGCAGATGCTGCCGGTGCCTTTTAGTACGACATAGCTGTTGAATCTCTGTGCGATTTGCAACGCGGCATTCATGCGATTGTTTTGTATTGCAGTGCTGTCGGTGTTCAGCAGACGCGCGGCTTCCGCCGGGTGCGGAGTCAGAATGCTGATGGCAGTACGTTGGCTGAGTTGATTGGCTAAATTCGAATGTTGGGCAATTAAATTCAACGCATCGGCATCGAGAATCAACGGATGTTTGCTGTCAAGCACAGTTTCTAGCCACGCCAAGGCTTGGGCCGATTGACCTAGGCCGGGTCCAACGATCAGGCAATTCAACGATTCCAATTCGGCTAACGCGGACGGCGTGCGTAGCATCAGTTCCGGTTGGGAGAAATCAACGGTGGGTGCATTATCCGCCAGCAATCCGATATATACCCGGCCGGCACCCAAATGCAATGCCGCCCGGCCCGCCAGTAATGCGGCCCCTGTCATGCCGGTCGAGCCGCCAAGAACGGCGACATTGCCGAATGAGCCTTTATGGCTATTGGCAGAACGGGGTGGTGGCAGCAGCGTTGAGATCAAAGCGCGGCTCAACAGCCAAGCTTGCGGTTCCGGTCCTAAAGATAAATGAATGCCCAGATCGCACAGTATCACCTCGCCGCAGCATTCCGGTCCGAAATTAGTGTACAGACCAGGTTTGCGTCCTATGAAAGTAATTGTCAGTGTTGCGCGAATGGCAACACCGTATATGCAACCGTCATCACTCCCCAGGCCGGATGGAATATCCAGTGCGACAATCGGTACCGCCATGCGGTTGGCGGTCTCGATCCAATGCCGGTACTGACCTTCGATGAGCCGATTATTCGATTGATCCAGACCGATACCGAATAACCCATCTACCAAAACATCCCAGTAGCGGTCTCCATCCGGTATGTCGTGATGAATATCACCGCCGCATGCCAGCCAAGCCTGCAGCGCTTGTTTCGCATCGGCCGGAACGCGGTTGCGGTCGCCTTGGAATACCACAGTCACGGCATTGCCCCATTCCTTGAGGTAGCGCGCCGCGACAAATGCATCACCACCATTATTGCCAGGGCCGGCGAGAACCAGGATTGACTGGTTGGCGCGTTTCAGCAACCGGTCGCGGATCGCTTGCGCTGCCGCCAGACCGGCTTTTTCCATCAGTGGCGGCGGATTGGGCGTTTTCATCGCTCGTTGCTCGATATCGCGGATTTCTGCAGTCAAGAAAACAGGATCGTTAGCTAACATAATGACCGTGCCAATGGGATGATGATCAGCGATAAGTACATCTTCTCGTGTAAAATTGCAATCTTTTAATCTTTGAACAATTGCTTTTGATGCTTCAATTTTGTGGTGGGCGTGCGTTGTCGCCATTCCGGCTGGATAAATTACGACAACAATTCAGTGTGTTAAATATTCCGGTCGCTGAGATTGATACCGAATACTGGCATTTTTGCTCGGTAACTCGTGATTTACGAGACGATGAGGTAACAGCATTGCGCAAGCTGTTAAATCATCAACAATCTCTGAACGCTACACCGCAGAATGGCGATTTTTTTCTAATTGTCCCGCGCCCCGGCACGATTTCGCCGTGGTCGAGCAAAGCCACCGATATCGCGCATCATTGCGGACTAGAGGCGATTGAACGCATCGAACGCGGCATTGCCTATTACATTCGTTGCAAATCACCGATATCCCCTGACGCGTTATCCCGGTTAAAGCCATTGCTACATGACCGCATGACTGAGACTGTGCTGGCGTCGCTGGAAGATGCAGCGCACTTGTTTCAACACTTTCCGCCAAAACCGCTCAATACCATTGATATGATCGGCGGTGGCATCGATGCGCTGCGGCAAGCGAATCAAACGATGGGATTGGCGTTGTCGGCGGATGAAATCGACTATTTACTGCATCATTTCCAGCAAATGCAACGCAATCCGACCGATGTCGAATTGATGATGTTTGCGCAAGCCAATTCGGAACATTGCCGGCACAAAATTTTCAATGCAGACTGGATCATCGACGGTAAACCACGTAATCACTCGTTGTTTGCGATGATTCGCAACACCCACCAATTGCATCCACAAGGCACGTTGGTGGCGTATGCCGACAATGCCAGCGTCATCGAAGGCGCGGACATCGACCGGTTTTATCCGGGAGATGAGCAAGTCTACGGTTATGCTCGAGAAAAAACGCATCTATTGATGAAAGTAGAAACGCATAATCATCCGACCGCTATTTCCCCGTTTCCCGGTGCTGCAACCGGTGTCGGCGGTGAGATTCGAGACGAAGGCGCAACCGGACGGGGCGCAAAACCGAAAGCCGGTTTGTGCGGTTTCTCGGTATCCAACTTAAACATTCCAGGTTTTGCGCAACCATGGGAAGTTGATCAGCTGGATGGTCAAGGATCCTACGGCAAGCCGGGGAGAATTGCATCGGCGCTGCAAATCATGCTGGAAGGACCGATCGGCGGCGCAGCGTTCAATAATGAGTTCGGCCGCCCCAATCTGGCAGGCTATTTCCGTACTTTTGAAGAGCGCGTTGGCGGCGAAATGCGCGGTTATCACAAACCGATCATGCTGGCTGGCGGCATTGGCCAAATCGCGGATGCGCATGTGCGCAAGGAAAAATTTCCACCGGGCGCATTGCTGATTCAATTGGGTGGGCCCGGCATGCTCATCGGATTGGGTGGCGGAGCGGCATCCAGCATGGATACCGGCGCCAACACCGAAGCATTGGATTACGATTCGGTGCAGCGCGGCAACCCGGAAATGCAGCGGCGCGCGCAGGAAGTGATCGATCGTTGCTGGCAATTGCAACGGTGTGGGGTGGAAAACCCAATTTTGTTCATCCATGACGTCGGCGCAGGCGGCCTTTCCAATGCATTTCCGGAGCTGGTGCATGATTCCGGGCGTGGCGGGCGTTTCGATTTGCGCGCCGTGCCTTCGGAAGAAACCAGCATGTCACCGATGCAAATCTGGAGCAATGAAGCGCAAGAACGCTACGTTCTGGCGATCAAACCGGAATCGCTGGGGTTGTTTCAACGCATTTGTGAACGCGAGCGTTGTCCGTTTGCCGTGGTGGGAGAAGCCACCGCCGATGAATTATTGCAAGTAACCGATCCGCAATCACCGGCGGTGCCGGTCGATATGCCACTGCCGGTTTTGCTCGGTAAGCCGCCGAAAATGACGCGCGACGTGATGCACGATTGCTTTGCGCTGCCGGCATTCGATAGCTCCGGCATCGATTTGTCCGAAGCGGTTTATCGCGTTTTAAGATTGCCCGCGGTTGCCGGCAAAACTTTTTTAATCACCATTGGCGATCGCAGTGTCGGCGGATTGTCGACGCGCGATCAAATGGTGGGACCTTGGCAGGTTCCAGTCGCTGACGTTGCAGTCACCAGCATGGGGTACCGGACAGTTCTGGGTGAAGCCTTTGCGATCGGCGAGCGTACGCCATTGGCGCTGATCGATCCGAAAGCGTCGGCGCGTATGGCAATCGGCGAAGCGATAACCAATATCGCCGCAGCGGCAATCGAACGTATCGAAGCTATCAAATTATCGGCTAATTGGATGGCAGCCGCCGGTCATCGCGGAGAAGACGCCGGATTGTACGATGCGGTTCATTCCGTGGGCATGGAATTATGTCCGCAACTCGGTATCAGCATTCCGGTCGGAAAAGATTCGATGTCGATGAAAACCGCATGGGAAGAGCCGGGGGGGCGCAAGGAAGTAACTGCTCCGTTATCGCTGATCATTTCGGCGTTTGCGCCAGTTTCCAATGTGCGTAAGACGCTGACGCCGCAACTGCACACCGGCAGCGGCGAGTCCGAGTTGATCTTGATCGATTTGGGTCAAGGATTGAATCGGCTCGGCGGCTCTGCATTAGCGCAAGTTTACAAGCAAGTTGGCAACCTGGCGCCAACGATCGACGGCGAATCCGGCGCTACCCGGTTAAAAGCTTTTTTCTCTGCAATCCAGCGTCTTAATCAGGCCGGTATGCTATTGGCGTACCACGACCGCTCCGATGGCGGCTTATTGGTCACGTTGTGTGAAATGGCATTTGCCGGTCATACCGGATTGACAGTCAATCTGGATCAATTGTGTTTCGATCCGCATAGCAACGACATAGACGGCTCGGAAATGCGCCCCGAGCAATGGAGCGGACGTTTCCGGGAGCGTCTGCTGGCGGTATTGTTCAATGAAGAATTGGGCGCGGTCATACAAATTGCCGCATCGCGACGCCCGGAAGTCATGCAAGTGTTGCAGGATGCCGGTTTGCGTGATCATAGTTTCGTCATCGGCCACTTGAATCAATCCGATGAAATCCGCCTGATGCGCAACAACAAACCGGTTTTCGCGGAAAAACGCGTGGATTTGCAGCGCGCCTGGTCGGAAACCAGTTATCAGATGCAGAAATTACGCGACAATCCGGTTTGCGCGCAGCAGGAATTCGATCGTATTCTCGATGCGGCCGATCCTGGCTTGAGAATTGCGCTGAGCTACGAAGCAAGCGATGACATCGCAGCGCCGTTTATTCAAACCGGTTTGCGTCCCCCGGTTGCGATCCTGCGCGAACAAGGCGTCAACGGCCATGTCGAAATGGCGGCAGCGTTCGACCGTGCTGGTTTTAACGCGATTGATGTGCATATGAGCGACATTATTGCGGGGCGCGTTTCGTTGAAGGATTTTCTTGGTTTTGTCGCGTGCGGCGGATTTTCGTATGGCGATGTGCTGGGTGCTGGAGAAGGCTGGGCCAAGTCGATTTTGTTCAATTCGCGTGCACGCGATGAGTTCGAAGCATTTTTTCAACGCCCTGACACTTTTGCGTTAGGCGTGTGCAACGGCTGCCAGATGATGAGCAATTTGCAGGAAATTATCCCGGGCGCGGACGTTTGGCCTCGATTTAAACGCAATGTGTCGGAACAATTTGAAGCGCGCTTTGTCATGGTAGAAGTGCAGCAGAGTCCATCGCTGTTTTTCGATGGCATGGCGGGAAGCCGGATGCCGATCACGGTTGCGCATGGGGAAGGGAAAGCGGAATTTTCTTCAGTAGAACATTCTCGGCAGGCGACCAATCTGGTGACACTGCGCTACATTGATCATCGCGGTCAAACCACGGAAATTTATCCGTACAATCCGAATGGCTCGATGTTAGGAATCACCGGTTTGACCACGCCGGATGGCCGTTTTAATGTATTGATGCCGCATCCGGAAAGAGTGTTCCGGGTTACACAGCATTCCTGGCATCCTGATGTGCGCGACGACAGCGCTGAGGACGGTCCGTGGGTGCGCTTGTTCCGTAATGCGCGCAAATGGATCGGATAATTGATAGTACCTTTAACTTACTAAAAGAACAATTCAAATGGCAAATTTTCTCGATCATCATGGTAATCGTTTTTTAGGTTTCGCAGTTCTAGCATTCGGATTGATATTGAATCCGGCGCATGCCGTGGTGACCCCGTCGAAAAAACCGGTTTCGAATCAGTGTGTGCCGTTGGGCGATTGGGTGGCGCCGGGTTCCGGCAAGATCCAGCAGCAACAAGTGATTGCACGCGCAGCGCAAGCGGAAGTGGTATTGCTCGGCGAAACGCATGTCAACGCCGATCATCATCGCTGGCAATTACAAACATTGGCGGCGTTACACGCACAGCGCCCGGATATGGTTATCGGCTTTGAGATGTTTCCACGCCGGGTGCAAGCGGCGCTGGATCGATGGGTAGCGGGCGAATTGACGGAACAGGAATTTTTACGCGCTTCCGATTGGAATCATGTGTGGAATACCGATCCAAATTTGTATTTACCGCTGTTTCATTTTGCCCGCATGAACCGGATTCCGATGCTGGCGCTGAATATTGAACCCAAATTGCGCCGACAGGTCGCGGAAAAAGGGTTTTACGGTGTGCCTGTCGAAGATCGCGAAGGTTTGACACGCCCGGCCGAGCCGAGCCAGGCGTATATGGAATATTTATTGCCGATTTACAAACAGCATGACCGGCAAAACAAACAGGCAGGAGAGATATCCCAACACGATCCCGATTTCCGCAAATTTATCGATGGTCAATTACTATGGGACCGGGCCATGGCGCATGTATTGCAGCAAGCCGTCAACGGCTCCGTCACGCCGGGCAAACCGCTGGTTGTCGGTGTGATGGGTTCCGGCCACGTGCTGCACGGTTTCGGTGTGCCGCACCAATTGCAAGACTTGGGCATCAGAAACGTTTCGGCGTTATTGCCTTGGGATAGCGATAAATCCTGCAAGCAACTGGTGGCTGGTGTTGCAGATGCGGTATTCGGCGTTTTGCCGCATGTTCCGGAATTGATCCGCCCGCAGTTTCAGCGGCTTGGAATCCGCTATGAAATGGGTCGAGGCGGGGCAGTGGTTTTGCAGATTGAGAAAAACAGCATTGCCGAAGCTGCCAAGCTAATGGAATCCGACGTGATTGTGGAAATGGCCGGACTAGCCCTGCAAACAACTGAAGATGTGATCAGCATCGTCAGACGGCAGGCGCCGGGAACCTGGCTGCCGATTAAGATTAAACGCGATAATCGAGACATGGAAATTGTCGCGAAATTTCCACCGGTCAAATCATGATTTTTCCAGGTTAGCACTATGTCACCATTGGTTTTGTTGAGAAATGGTTTGCTACTGATTTTACTGAGTATTATCGGTAATAACGTGTTGGCTCGTCCTGCGCCGTTTCAATTCAACCAGATCGAATACGATATGACAGTGACTATCGATCCCGTTAAACGTACGATTGAAGGCGTCAGCATGATTACCGTCGAGCGGCCGCGGGAATTGCAATTGCTGCTGGGTGGGGCGTATGAGGTCACGCAGGCGGAATTTAACGACGGTCCGTTAGGACAAAGCCGCGAGCAGGCCGGTCAGCCGCACATCTGGCATATTCCTTTTCATTTCCGCCAGCAAATCCAGTTTCTAATCCGCTGGCAAGGCGCTTTGGATACACTCGATACATCGCTGGATCATCATCAGACGCTGGGAAAACCGCTTGCGGTCAGCGGTGCGGGTGGTACTTTTCTGCCGGATGGATCGAACTGGTATCCGCGCATAGCAGGAGAATTGGCCCGATACAAAGTTAAAATCGAACTGCCGCCTGGATACAAGGGGTTGGTGCCCGGCCGTTTGGTCGAGGAATCCGATACCGAACAAGGTTACCGTGCATCGTTTGAATTTACACAACCTGCCGAAGGCATCGACTTGATGGCCGGGCCGTATGTGATCGAGACACAAATTTATCACAACATCAAACAAAAACCGGTGCAATTACGCACCTATTTCCATCCTGAAATCCGCGAATTGGCGGCTGATTATCTGGAAGCCGTGAAACACTATCTGGCGCGTTATGAAACACAGATCGGTGAGTATGCTTACTCCGAATTCAGCGTGGTTTCGAGTCCGACGCCGACTGGATTCGGCATGCCGACCTTGACTTATCTGGGCATCGACGTATTGAAACTGCCGTTCATCCGCCATACTTCGCTGGGTCATGAAGTGTTACATAATTGGTGGGGTAATGGGATTTATCCGGATTATCGCAGCGGCAACTGGTCAGAAGGCTTAACCACGTTCATGGCCGATTATGCCTATCAGGAAGATCAAAGCACAGAAGCCGCGCGGGAAATGCGCCTGGGGTGGCTGCGGGATTTCGCCGCATTGCAACCGGGGCAGGATCAACCGCTCACCGCATTTACTTCGCGTACCCACGACGCCTCAAAAATCGTCGGTTATAACAAGGCAGCAATGGTTTTTTTCATGCTGCGCGAGCAATTGGGATCGGCCATGTTCCAGCGTGGATTGCAAGGATTATGGACCACGCACCGGTTTAAGATTACTCCGTGGAGCGATCTGCAAAAAATGTTTGAAATCGTGTCCGGACAATCGTTACAGCCATTTTTTTCACAATGGCTCGAACGCGCCGGCGCCCCGTCTATTGCAATCGCTGCGGCGGCAAGCAACACAACGGATAACGGTTATGAATTAACGCTAACGTTGACGCAACCGGAACCGGCATATCAACTGCAGGTACCGGTCATAGTTGAAACTGATCAAGAACCGGTCTTGCATCGGCTCGATTTGCAGCAAACGCAGCAAACGTTTACCTTGAAGCTTGCCGAAAAACCGCAAGCCGTAATGCTCGATCCGGATCTGCGTCTGTTCCGGCAATTAGCGCCACAGGAAGCACCACCGATCCTGCGCGATGTGATGGTGCATCCGGCAACGGAAACGCTGATCCTGTCGGATCAAGACGATTTCCGGCAACTCGCCGCAACACTTGCGGAAAAACTGCAACGCCGGACGCCGAAATGGCTCACGAATGACCAGCCGCTAACCGGCGCCCCGGCTTTGATCATCGGCTTGCACGCAGATGTAGAACGCTGGCTATCCAAGCAAACACTTCCTCCGATTCCCCATACAATCGCCACAAAAGGCAACGCAAAAGTGTGGACTGCCGCAAGACCCGAAGGCGCAACACTGGCGATTGTGTCCGCAACAGACACCGCTGCGCTCGAAGCGCTATTGCGCCCGCTGCCGCATTACGGACGGCAAAGCTACTTGGCGTTTGACGGCCGGCAAGTAATCGAAAAAGGCATCTGGCCGATGCAGGCACAGCGCACAGCCGTCGAATAAATCATCGGCGTGGCATAACGGTACTGTACGCGGATGCCGCTTGCCTGAGTGAGTGCGCAATATCAGCGTATCCTTCGCAAAGTTCTCAAATGTGCCTGCGGGGTGCTATTATCCATCGCTCGCAAGTTATTCTAATTTTTCAACAATAAAAAATTATTCTTTGATAACAACGGGATTCTCGGTTAATGGAATTCGCTAACATTTTAGATGGGTTGGCTGCCAAAAAGGATGAGGTTGCTGCTCTTGGCGTGATCGTCACTATTTTCGCAACGATAATCAGTGGTCTCTGGGTGTGGAGAAAAAGTCGCAAATCAGGATCGGATTCTGCACCTGCACAACCACAATACACCGCCAAAGGAAACCAAATCGTTGCTCCCATGACCGCCAATAATGGCGGCGTTATTAAAGAAATTCATGTTGGCGATATACACAATCACGGGTTAAGTGTTGAAGATGCCTTGAAATTGGCAGAAAAACTGGCTGCGGAAAAAGGTGAAAAAGATGCGCAAGTTATTAAATCACTCCAGGAAACCATCCAGGCGCTGACCCAACAAAGCGCAGAAAAATATAACATTCAGCAGGCATTGGATCTGCTGGCGCAAGGCAATACTACAGAAGCGGAAAAGATATTTGCGAGTATTGCCGCAAGCGCCAGACAAAAAGGAAAAGCAGCGAATCTCGAGGAAGCTGCTGCACTGCGGCATTTAGGATCGCTGGCCTTTTTGCACGATACCCCAAAAGCATTCGAGGCATACCAGCAAAGCACAGCACTGGATCCTGATAATTTGGAGGGCTGGAATCAATTAGGGCATTTGTATCGAAGAATTGGCGAACTTGAAAAATCAGAAAAAGCCTATATGACCGTTCTAAAACTTGCGGGTGAGGATCTAATCAATCAAGCGGTCGCCTACGGCAACCTCGGCATCGTCTACCAGACCCGCGGCGAGCTGGATCAGGCGATTGAATATTGGGAAAAATCTCTTGCCTTATTTCAACAGGTTGGCGCAAAAGATAGAGTCGATCGAGTTCAATCGTTGTTGAATAAAGTCAAACAAAGCGCTTCTCAATAGCTGTTCGACGATACTGTTACCGAATTGACCACTAATCGACAGCTCGGCAATGCCTATTGACTGTCGAGGATGGGCGTGGCGGGAATGTTGTGATTGTGATTTGTCACGTTCAAAAAGAAAAAAGGAGTTAGTGTTTAACTAACTCCTGATTCTATTTGGTAGGTCGTGGCAGATTCGAACTGCCGACCAACGGATTAAAAGTCCGGCATTCTACCCATTTACCGACATTCATGATCATTCATGTAAATCATTAAACATTGATAAATAGTAATTCTTCGAGTAGCCTGACATTAATCAAGATTTATAAATATTTGCCGAAATACGTGCAGATTGTAACCCCAATGTAACCCCAGAATGGCGAGCAAGTTCAATTTTACAAAAGCAGAGATCGATTCGCTGCCGATACCAGAACACGGCAAGCGAGATACTTATCATGACACAAAAACAGGCGGATTACAGCTCAGGGTATCGCACACCGGCGTAAAAACTTTCAGTGTGTTCCGGCGTATTAAATGCGGCGATCCTGAACGGGTAACATTGGGACGTTACCCAGACATGACGATTGATCAAGCCAGACGAAAGGCGCTGGAAATAAATCTAGCAATTTCTGAAGGGCGCAACCCGGCAGAAAGAAAGCGCGAGAGCAGGGCGGAAATGACGTTTGCAGATTTATTCGCTGATTACATCGAGCGACATTCAAAGCTTCACAAAAAAACCTGGACGGAAGACGAGGAAAAGTTTAGGAATCATATTGGCAGCGCAATCGGTAACAAAAAACTGTCATCGATAGACAAAAATGATATTTCGATGATTCACGCGGCAATCACGAAGAAAGGCAATCCCGCAACCGCGAATCGCGTTCTGGCTCTCATATCAAGCGTGTTTGGTTGGGCGATGTCGATTGGGATATGGAATGGAAACCCGGCTTCAGGGATCAAGCGCAACCGCGAGAAAAGCCGCGATAGATTCATCCAGGGTGATGAGTTCCCAAGGTTTTTTAAGTCTCTCGGTGAGGAACAAAATGATACTATCCGTGATTATGTGCTGATGTCATTATTGACCGGGGCGCGCCGCTCGAATGTTTTGAGCATGCGCTGGAAAGATATCAACTTTGACCGCGCCGAGTGGCGGATTCAGGAAACTAAGAACGGAACACCGCAAACAGTGACTCTTAGCGATGAATCAATCCATGTATTGCGCAACCGGAAGCCTGGCGGTGATGCCGTATTCGTTTTTCCCGGTACCGGCAAATCCGGCCACTTGGAAGAGCCGAAAAAAGGGTGGAAGCGAATCCTAGAGCGTGCCGGAATTGAAAATCTTCGCATTCACGATTTACGGCGAACATTGGGTAGCTGGCAGGCTAAAACCGGCGCATCATTGGCGATTATTGGAAAATCACTCAATCACAAGAACCATACCACGACAGCCATTTATGCGCGGCTTGATCTCGATCCTGTGCGCGATAGCGTTAATACAGCGACAAGCGCCATGCTCACGGCGACGGGGCTTAAGGATGCTGTTGAAGTGATAAAAATCAAGAAGAAGAAAGGCAGCTAAT
>LWDH01000007.1 GCA_002083395.1 Proteobacteria bacterium SG_bin4
GCTACGGTCATGTGAATTTTGCAGGGCCGACTACTTATACCCGGCAGCCGCTTTCACTTGCGTATCGTTACCTGATAATGTTGTTGAACGAGTTATTTCTGCGCATGCTTAGTAGCAATGCAAAAATCTGCAAATAAATTCAGAAAAGGGTGCGATCAACTGATTATCGAGTCGCTCAAAAAGAAGAGCTTGAAGGAGCTACTTCCAGTTTTATCAACGCTGGATGAGGATTTTCCAGAAATAACTGATCCGATTGTTGAGCCTGACAATATTTTTTAAGATGGTTGGCTTTCATTACTTACTGGATACTAAACCGTAGCCGACCAGAAATTGACATTGTATTGTTATCAGGACAGTTTATTTCCTTGATCCCGGATTTCCAAATGCATCCCATCGTAGATATTGCTGCAAAACTTGACCTAAAACCGGATAGTCTGATGCTGTTCGGTGAGCACATGGCCAAGCTGCGATTAAGCGCTCTGCCGCAAAAAAATGTTCAGCCGAAAGGCAAAATCGTGCTGGTTTCGGCGATTAATCCGACGCGTACCGGTGAAGGAAAAACGACGGTTTCTATCGGGCTAGCGCAAGGTTTGGCGCGTATCGGGCAGCGCGTTGCATTGGCGTTGCGCGAGCCGTCGTTGGGGCCTGTTTTCGGGATTAAAGGCGGCGGCACCGGTGGAGGCCGTTGTCAGCTTGAGCCGTCGACGCGCATCAATCTGCATTTCACCGGCGATATGCATGCTGTCGGCGCGGCGCACAACTTGCTCGCTGCGTTGCTCGATAACGCCGTGCATTTTCATAGTGGATTGGATCTGGAGCATCGCCAGGTTTTCTGGCGCCGCGTGTTGGATATGAACGACCGCTCGCTGCGGCAAGCGGTGATCGGATTGGGCGGGCGGCTCAACGGCGTGCCGCGCGAAACCGGTTTCGACATTACCGCGGCTTCCGAGGTGATGGCCATTCTGTGTTTAGCTGAAGATCTCGCCGATCTCAAAGCGCGATTGGGGCGTATCCTGGTCGGGTTCGATCGTTCCGGCAATCCGGTGACGGCACAGAGCCTGCAGGCAACTGGTGCAATGGCGGCTTTGCTGCACGACGCGATACTGCCGAATCTGGTGCAAACCACCGAAGGCGTACCGGCGTTTGTGCACGGCGGCCCTTTCGGCAATATCGCGCATGGCTGCAACAGCGTGATTGCGACCAAGGCCGCCGCGGCCTGTGCCGATTGGGTGGTGACGGAAGCGGGCTTCGGTTTCGATCTGGGCGCGGAGAAATTTTTCGATCTGAAATGCCGCAGTTCCGGTTTATGGCCGAACGCGGTGGTTCTGGTCGTCACTGCGCAAGCGTTGCGAGTTCACGGCGGCGGCGATCCGCCCCACTCCGGCAACATCGAAGCAATCGAACGCGGCCTGGCACATTTGGAACATCACGTGCAAAGCGTGCGAGCCTTCGGTTTTGATCCGGTCATCGCCATCAACCGCTTCGCAGGCGATACCGAAAACGAACTAACCATCATCGAACAGTACTGCGCTGGACTTGGATTGAGTACCGCTCTATTCACCGGTTTTACCGATGGAGGCGCTGGAGCCGAAGCGCTGGCGCATGCAGTTATCACCGCAGCCAACCGGCCACACCCCCCCGTGCGCTATTTGTACGATTTAAACGATTCGCCCGAGAACAAGATCGCCGCTGTCGCCCGCACCATTTACGGCGCCAGCGAAGTCGAGTTCGGCCGGACAGCGAAGAAAGATCTGGAACGTATTCGCGCGCTGGATTACGGCCGGCTGCCGGTGTGTATCGCCAAAACCCATCTGTCGCTCAGCAGCGACCCCGCCAAAGTCGGCCACCCCGAAGCATTCCCGTTGCCGGTCGAATCGGTTCGCATAGCCGCCGGTGCGGGTTATTTGCTGGTCATGACCGGCGACATCGTTACCATGCCGGGATTACCGCACGACCCGGCCGCGCAGCGCATCGATTTAAGCGACGATGGGGATATTATCGGTGTTTGAATTTTTGCAGCTTTAAGCGGCACTAATCCAGCTCCACTCATTAACAGGCCGTTAGCCTCCGTATCCATCCAGATAGCTTTTCTCATTACTCATGCGCATTTCGCCCTCGGTGGAATCGGATTGCCCCCGTTCGAACAATCCCATTTCGTATCCATTACGGTATGCCATCGCATCAGATTCTCTTGCCACCAGATTATAACCATCATCTTTGCCGCGTTCATACGTCCCTTGCAAATAGGCTTCAGTGTGACTATCGTTTTGATCGGTGATATAGCTTGTTTCATCATGCGGTATCAAATCATAGCCTTCATCCTGACTCAATTCATGCGCGCCTTGCGAGTAACCTTCTAAGTACACGTCATCCTGACTGGCTTCATCTTCAGCGTCATAGCCATCGTCCTTACCGCGTTCGAAAACTCCGTCATAATAACCCTTGGCATAATCTTGTTCGGCGCTGGCTTTGTCTTCCAGATCGTAACCGTCTTCATAACCGCGTTTTTCAATTCCTTCTTCCCTTCCCAGATAGTATTCCTGAGATTGATTATCCAATGACGGTTTAATATCGTAACCGTCGTGAAATCCGCGCGCATCCTGGCCTTCGCGATAGGCGGAATCAAATTTCTGGAAATAGATATTGGGCAAGTTTTGAGGAAAGGGATCGCAATCGTATCCATGATCGTAGGCTTTGTTCTGATAGATCTTCCAGTATCCGTCAAGATAGTCTTTCTTATCGCTGGCGGCAGCTTTGTCATCCGTCGCGTCTTGTTTACCGCGCGAGTAGAGACCATCAAAGTATCCCTCTTGAATCAGATCATTATTGTGAGCTTTATTAGGTTGATCGCCCAGCAATTTGCCAATGGCCCGGCCACGGTCATAACGGCCTTGATTATAGCTGTCAGCCAAAACTTGATTGGGACTCACCGGCGCATGAACTTCATCATGCAGACCGTGCGCATGGCTGAATTTCTGCTGGCCTTTGGCAAAATACTTATCGTATGTTTGGGTTGCCAGCAGTGGCCATCCGAATTGATTGGGTTTCGGCTGTTGCGCAAATCCGGTATCAAATGCCTTGTCTCCCAATCCTTCGAGAAAATCCTTCTGTTTCCCGAGATTAAGCAGCAGCCAATTGCCATCCATTAGATAGCCTTTTCCATATGCCTCGGAAGCATCCGCCGGCAAAGGCACGACTCCATGCCCTGTCACATTGTTATCGCCTTGTTTGATCGTATTGGCAATCCCAGCATCATTGGCTTGATTGCCTGCCAGGGTTTTACCGAGTACGCCGTTAGGATCGTTGGGATGACCGTTCCAAGCACGATAAGATGCGATCAAACGGCCTTTTTGCAATCCGCCATGATATTGAATCGCTTCCCAGGCATTGCAATCAAGATACTGAGGAAGCTTGGCTTCTTCATCAAACAGCTTAGCGGAATTTTGCAGACCAGCCGCATGCTGATTCCAGCCGAATGGGCGTGTCACATTGCCGCCACCGGTGCGGGTTTCCCAGAATACCCCTTTTTGAGGATTAATCAGCGCTTCCGATTTCTTTACAATCTCTTCAAAGTTGCGCGACATTTCGCCATTGGCTCGCGTCGTGATCGGCAATAAATTGCGTGAATCCGCGCCAGGCCCGTGTAACCCCGCATTGAGCAAGTGCCCTTTTTTATAAATTTTATCGCCTCCGGTGGCAAAATTCACAGCTTTACGCAGGTAAGCCCAATCACTGCCTTGCGGATCGACGGTATCAATCGTATCGCTACCGCCAAAGCGATTGTAGACACCCATGGGATCCATCCAGATGTAAGCTCGGACACCCCCTGCTAATCCATTGTTCCCCGGGAAATATTCCGTAATCCCCGGTCTCGGCATAGCGCCGTATAGAGACTGGTAATCCGATTGGTAGGTTTTGTCTTTAGCAATTGACTCGCCTTTTTTCGGGCCATAGGATTTTTCAAATGGCTTAAAAGTTTTGGAAGTGCTTTCGCCTTCTCGCCCCTTGCCTACTTTGCTAAATTCTTCGAGCAAGATTGTAGCGGTGCTGAAGTTCTTGGGAATGGTTCCTTGTAAGGAATCCATAGGACTATCGGGATCGGTTATCGCAACGTTGTTCAAGCCGGAATCGGTCAGCGATACCACATGGATTGTTTTGGGAATGCGTCCCAAAGTCCGCATGATCATGCTATTGGTTGCGGGATCGTTCTTGATGTCAGTCTGTTTATCGGCGTCATCCTTCTTGACCAATTGATTCATCAAGTCGTCGAAATCGGTCGCATAGCTAACCTGAATGTTGATGGATAACGGACTATCTTGTTCTAATGCCTCATCCAGTTCATTTTCGAATTCTTTATAGCTACCATTTTGGTTGTAAACTTTCTCCATCGGCACCATATTATCGGTCCCCGGTGAACCGCCGAAATGATGTGCAATGATGTGCCCGCCGTTAAATTCCTTAAGCGGTTTGAACATGCGGCGGTGGATACCTTGCACATGATCCCACGCACCGGATTGGGCATCGGACGAACGGCCGCTCTCGGCAGTAGTACCGCTCTTATAGATCTCTCCTTCTGCGCCAATTACACGATTTAAACTATCCACCGTGAATTTCAATTTACGAAACGTGTTACTTCCACCTACAGTCGGGTTAATGGCTGCTTTATCTTCATCAAAATCGGCAGGGCCTGCCATCGGTTTTTGGTTTGAATCGAAATATTCATTCGTGGCGGGTTTAAAAAAGAAGGCGATGCTGCCCGTGTATTGATAGATGCCATTAACATTATCAAACAGATTGAGAATAACCGGCTTGCCAGTCACCGGGTGCATCGTAGCTACGGTCGGATCAAACGTGCGTTGAACTACCCTGCCACTGGCTGGAAAATGCGGTTTGTGCTGTGTTTGCAACTGCAAACTGTTATTGATTCGCTGGGCCTGTTTCTTCAGTTGCTGGACCCGGGGACTGGCATTGATGGCAGTAAGCAAGTTATTCAGCGCCAGAGATTCTGCACGTTGGTTGTTAACTAAGGATTCTGTCCTTAACTTAGGTTCCCGTTTTGCATCAACCGGGGATTCAGTCTTCTTTTGATTAACCAGCGAGGCTTTCATCGAAAAAACCAGTAGATTGTCTTATACAATGAGCATCTTATCATTGATAGCGTATTAATCCAGGGCTGCACATGACATTCAATGAGTAAGGATTAAGAAGAAAGCTTAAAGAAGCGCTGCTTAATTCGCCGGATAAGACTATACCAGATGAGTCGCAAGAAGATCGATATATCAATACGATAGATATTTCCTAAGCACCCAACACAACAGATCGCTTACACAGGCAATTAATCATTGTTTCCTCAACTCGGAATACATGCTGCTGCCAGGGAAAACTTTCAGATTCCCGGCGAGCGCATCCTTTTTCTTCCTAAAATCACGCGAGCCGTATGAAGTGCTGGCATTCCTGCTTGGCCCATGACAAATAATATTTCCTTCATCAGATTGTCATAAATATGTAACGCATTCTTTATATGATTGCAGCATCATGAAATTGTGGTCAACAGGGAGTCGTTGATGGCTGTCACCATACTCGTAGTTGAAGATGAACTTGCAATCCAGGAATTAATCGCGCTGAACCTCAAGAAGGCTGGCCATATCGTGCTCTGCGCAAGCGATGCCGAGCAAGCCAAAAAAATGGTCAACAATGTTTTGCCGGATCTGGTTTTGCTCGATTGGATGCTGCCAGATACGAGCGGACTGGAATTTGCCAAAAAATTGCGGCGCGAGGATCGCACCAAAGCGATTCCGATCATCATGCTCACGGCGCGTGTGCAGGAAAGCGATAAAATCGCCGGATTAGACGCCGGTGCCGACGATTACGTTACCAAACCGTTCTCGCCTCGGGAGTTGCTCGCCCGCATCAAGGCAGTGCTGCGCCGCCGGCTGCCGGAAATGTCGGATGAAATTATCGACATCGGCGGTTTGAGACTCGATCCGGTGACACACCGTGTCCATGCTGCCGCGAATGAAGATCCTTCGAGAATAACAGAAATTTCGCTCGGACCGACTGAGTTCCGGTTATTGCATTTCCTCATGGCGTACAAAGAACGGGTGCATACTCGCGCACAATTGCTCGATCGCGTATGGGGCGATCATGTGTTTATCGAGGATCGCACCGTCGACGTTCATATCCGCCGGTTACGCAAAATCCTGGAGAAAGTTGGCAAAGAGAATTTGGTGCAAACCGTGCGTGGCACGGGCTACCGCTTTTCAGTGGAACAGATAGAAGAAGCCATGCAGCAATAAAATCACAAAGTCGATAGCCGAATCATCTTCTCTGAATTAGGATCTGTTTATCGTCGGCGGATGTGCGATAATCGCGGTTCCGCTTTCGCACGGCAGCAAGCATGAACGGTTCGGGCGACAATCAACCTCACACGCTAACCAAAAAACAGTCCCTCGGCGTATTAAGCCTCACAGCGCTTGGCGTTGTCTACGGTGACATCGGCACCAGTCCGCTGTACGTCATGAAAACCATCTTCGACCCGGAACACGGTCTCGCCATGAGCGAAAGCAACCTGATCGGCATCGTCTCGCTGATTTTCTGGGCGATTATGCTCGTGGTCACGGTCAAATACATTACGCTGTTTTTACGCGCCGACAACCATGGCGAAGGCGGCATTATGGCGTTGCTATCGCTCGCCAGCTCCGCCACCGGCGCCCGACTGCAATTGCGTAAGCTGCTGTTCATGATCGGTGCGTTTGGCGCAGCGCTGTTTTATGGCGATGGCGTAATCACACCGGCAATCTCGGTGTTAAGCGCGGTTGAAGGTTTGGAAGTCGCTACGCCATTGTTCCAGCCTTATATTCTGCCGCTCACACTGGTTATCCTGATATCACTATTCCTGATTCAACAACACGGCACCGGCAGGGTCGGCTCCGTGTTCGGGCCGATGACCCTGCTGTGGTTTGTCACTTTGGGCGCTACCGGTATCGTTAATATCGCGGCTGCGCCGGAAATCATGCAAGCCTTGAATCCGGCATTCGCTGTCAGCTTCTGTTTGAACAATGGCCTGCTCGCATTCGTCACTTTCGGCGCAGTCGTGCTAGCGGTTACCGGCGGCGAAGCGCTGTACGCCGACATGGGACACTTCGGTGTCAAACCGATCCGCTTTGCCTGGTATGGTTGCGTATTGCCCGCGTTGGTTCTGAATTATCTGGGTCAAGGCGCGCTATTGCTGACCAATCCGGCGGCTATTTCCAATCCGTTTTTTCTGATGTTTCCGACGTGGGCGTTGTATCCGGCAGTCGCATTGGCAACCGCCGCGACAGTCATTGCCTCGCAAGCGGTAATTTCCGGAGTTTTCTCGGTTACCCGGCAAGCTATTCAACTCGGATTCCTGCCGCGGATACGCATCAAGCATACGTCGGATCAAAAAATCGGCCAGATTTATATCCCGTTTATCAACTGGATGTTGATGGTTGCAGTGATCCTGGCGGTCATCGGTTTCGGCTCTTCCGCCAATCTTGCATCGGCGTACGGCGTAGCTGTCACTACTACGATGGTGATCGAAACGACACTGACGTTTTTCGTGCTACGCTTTGTATGGCACTACCCGCTTATTGCCAGTCTGGCAGCCACCAGTTTTTTCTTGTCGATTGATATTACTTTTTTTGCCGCAACGATCTTAAAAATTTTGCACGGTGGTTGGTTCCCATTGGTGATTGGCGCATTGATCTTTTTTATCATGATGACGTGGCACAACGGCCGCATGGCTCTACTTGAACAATTGCGAGCAGACGATGTGCCGCTGGAGCCTTTTCTGCAATCGCTGCTGGTGCATCCGCCAGTTCGGGTCGAAGGCACGGCGGTTTTTCTAACTTCGAATCCACATGGTGTACCGCATGCACTATTGCATAACCTTGCACATAATCAGGTGCTGCACCAATGCGTCGTGTTCCTGACAGTGAGTTATCAGGAAATTCCGCGTGTGGCGGATAACGAACGGATAACGGTAAAACCGCTGGAAGGAAACTGTTTTCAGATTACCGTCCAGTATGGTTACCAGGAAGAACCTGATATCCCGGCGGCACTGCAACGCTGCCAACAAGCGGGACTTACGTTTGAACCACTCAGAACATCGTACTTTCTCAGCCGCGAGATTATCGTTCCCATCGCTGGCGGCAGGATGATGCAGTGGCGTGAACGGATTTTTGCCGCGATGGCCAGAAACGCCGGCAATGCGGCGGAATACTTTAATCTACCGGCCAATCGCGTGCTTGAGTTAGGAACACGAATCGAAATTTAGTCGATCAACTCATTCTAGTCCGCGTACAGCTTTGATACGGGAATTTTCCACCGGAAACTTATTGCAAATGAAAGTTTCCGGTAAACGCTACAAAAGCTGACGTCCATTCTTCGAATCAACAGACTATTACATTTTCGTTAGAAAGCCATCCATGCATTGAAATAAACCGCATCATTGTTGACGGCATTGCGGCCGAATCCATCGTAATTGTGAACGCTGCCGTTAAACTTGAAATTATGAACGTACTGCACTGCTAGCCGCAGATTAACGAAAGTACTCATTATTGAATTATTAGATTTACCGAATGGCGTAAAACTGGCTTCTGCGATAAATGCCTGACTTAAAGGGCTGCCTGTCCGGCTACCGCTGATCGGATCACCAAAGCCATAAATGAATGTATCAGCCGTTCCGGTCGTTTGATTGTAGAAAAGATTCAAACCATAGGTTTGCTGGAAAGTATAGCCAGCCCTTATGCGCACTGTATCGAGATTGCTTTTAATTTTATCCGCCAGTCCTAAAGCGGAACTGGCATTCATGTTGCGGTTCTCGCGCAAATATGTCGCGGTAAATTCATAGATATGAACCGGGTTTCCCAGATACTGGTAGGTTAGGTCAAATCCAATATCATCGTAGCGATCAGTGCCTGCGGTCGTTATCCGTTGCGGATTGACATCGCCGTGCATGCCGAACGTGCCGATCGCGCCGTAATGCCCGTTCCAGTCTTTCTGCAACGCAATCCGCCAGTACGGCGCTCCGCCGCTCAGGCGGGATTGTTCCGGATCGAAGACACTAATGCCTTTCTGAGCGTTTTTCGCCAGACTGGTATAACCACCTGCTTCGATATAAAGTAAATTGTTAATCATCATGTATGAAGTCGCTCCGATTACTTGCGAACCGAGTGATTCGATCAATGTCGCAGCCGATTGAGCCGGCGCCAATGGCGACGAGCTCCACGGGAATCCCCAGGTCGGCGTGGTATTCCATAAATCCGAGACAGTCGGATTATTATTCGTTGTCATACCGAATACCACCTTTTGTCCTGCCACTTCAAAATGATCGGCAAAGCGGAGTTCGGTATTGTCGAGCACGCCAATATTTTCAACGCCATCATAGGTTCCCTCAACAAATGCGCCGACCTTTGATGTCAGGCGGCCAGCCAGAAACACCGCCGCTTCATCAATAGTAGCATTGTCATTTCGACCGAAACGCGGCGCTGCGCCACCGTCCTGGCCTTCCTGAGTATGCGTAAAAGAACCGCGAATCATGCCGCTCAGCGGAATGAGATTGTTATTTTTACCATCTGTTTGCGTATAGCCATTGAGTTTAAAATTTCTACCGACCGAAGTAAGATTAGGCCCGAACGACTGAACATGGCAAGCACTGCAGGCATAACCGGTTTGGCGTGCAAAACTTGGCAGTGCCTGAGCGTTGAAACTTAACAGCATCAATGTCATTAAAGAAAAGAACAAAAGCATCGTGTTTTTGACTATCATGGCGTTTTCCTCATAGAAAAGAGACAAGTCCTGAGAAGTCCACGAAACATTGAATGAATCTAACAAGTCTATAAAAGACAATAATCCATGGAAGAAAAGTGTACTTCTACGAGGGAATATAATATTCCCCGACAAATGATTTTCTTGTGAGGTTATTGAAAAGAATCTGTGAAGTTTCCTAAACAAATATTGCAATAATTTCCTGTTCTTAATCAGTTATTTGAATTTCCTTATGCCATCTCCCCTATTCTCAAGCGGTGCTATTAACCGCAGCCTTTCCGGCGTCAATTCGATTGATGCGTTATTGAACGGCGTGCGCTGGTTGAGTTCCACCATCTCTTACAGCTTCCCAACCAGCAACAGTACTGCGTTCTGGTCTACGTACTCCAACGGCTACGGCGCTGTATCCGGCGATGGTGAACCGTGGAGAAGCACATTTGCTCCTTTATCCAGTACCGATCAGAGCAATTTCACCCATGCTTTGCAACAATGGGCAAATGTTATTAAATTGAATTTCACCCAAGTCGGCGAATCTCCCAGCAACGTCGGCGATATCCGTGCAGCCTATACGATCGAAGCGGATTCATTGACTTTGGCATGGACTTACCTGCCAAGCGGCAGTCCGCTGGGAGGCGATATCTGGATTAACACTAAAAGTCAGCTCAATAAGGAAGAATGGAATCCGGGTAGCCTTTCGTTCGAAACGGTCATGCACGAACTTGGCCACGCACTGGGCTTGAAACACCCGTTTGCAGACCCTGACGATCCTTCGGAAGCGACATTGCCGCCCGATTTGGATAACACCATCCATACCATCATGAGCTATACCTACGCCAATCTGGACGGTGACGAAGGCAACGGTTTTTCCTTTCATCCGACGACGCCGATGGTGCTGGATATTGCTGCGATCCAATACCTCTACAGTCCCAACAATAACTACCATGTGGGAAATGACACTTACCTGTTCGACGATGCTCACACATACCATCAAACCATCTGGGATGCCGGCGGCGCATCGGATACGATTCACTATGCCGGCTCACTGCCAAGTTTGATCGATCTGAATGCCACCCGCCCATCGTTGATCGGGCAATCGGTCTTCGTGCAAGCTAACGGCATCAATGTCGGCTCACCGGTCCCGAATGTATGGATCGCCGACAAAGTAGCTATTGAAAATGCCATCGGCGGACAAGGTGACGATATCCTGATCGGCAACAACAGTCGCAATAATTTGGATGGTAGCGCCGGCATCGATACAGTCCGGATCGAAGCTCAGCGCAACCAGGTCACGCTGAGCAAAAATGCCAGCGGTTACACCGTCAAGGTAAATACCACCCCCGGCAACGAAGATAGTCTCGTTAATATCGAACGGGTAAAATTTGACGATCAGCTATTGGCGCTCGATCTCGACAGTAATGCCGGGGAAGTGGCCAAACTGATCGGCGCGGTGTTCGGCGCAACCTTCGTCAACAACACTGGCTATGTCGGTATCGGACTGGACAAAGCCGATGAAGGATCGAACTATGAACAACTGGCAAAATTCGCGATCGACGCTACCCGGCTGACCGATCACGACAAAATTGTCACACTGCTGTGGCACAACCTGTTCGGCGAACTTCCGACCGGCAGCGAAAAATCTCCTTATGTTGAAATGCTTGACGAAGGCGATCTCTCAATTGGCGGATTAACCGTGCTGGCCGCGGAAAGCGTTATCAACGCGGAAAACATCAATTTGACCGGATTGGTGCAAACCGGATTGCCGTATATTGAGGTCGGTTGACGTTTTCCGGCGGCTATTTTTCCGCCATTCTCACTGCTTCTTGATCACTGCTGGCGGTTTGCAGTAATAGCGTGACGGAAATTCCGGGTTATTGCGTAACCGGTTACGTATGACATCGCCGCCTTCATTGACGCAGACCGCGATTGACTGATCCAGGCTAGGAAAATATTCATTGGATCCGGGTTGCGCTGAAGTTGGCGGAACACGCGCGCGGATGCGTGCGCATATCTCTGGTTCATTTGCTTTAGGCGGATCGTTTTCCATCGCCGGTAACGGACACAAGTTGCAGGGATCCCCCGGACACAAGCAACCCTCGCAGCTCGCCAGCACCGGCGCTGCAATCAAACTTAATCCAGCACTGAAAGCGATCATGATACCGGCTCTGAAAAAAAATAACTTTGGCATTTCTCTTCCCTAAATGTTAGATAAACACTGAACAATAGCTTTTTGCTATACTGATTTTACCCTAACTCAAACGCTGACAAGCAACTCAACCAGCTTTCAAACTCATAGGCGATGATGAACATGAACCGTTACACACAACCATTCCCCCGCAACCACTTCCGCCATACCGGTTGCATGTTGCTATTGTTGTTGATTACTGGGATATCGCCCGCGCAAGCGGATACCATCGAGTTGTTGCAGAAAAATGCCAGTATCGCGTATGAAAAGATGATGGATGCAAAAAAATCCGCAGATGCATTGGCAAAAGACGCGGCGCTCGCCCTAAGAAAAGTGGACACCGCAAAACAAAAACTGACGGAAGCCGAACAAGAAGCCGAAGCTGCAAAAATACGATCAGAGCGCGCCAGAATGGCTGCCCAACAGGCAACCGATCAGTGGAAACAAGCTACCGACGCTTTGGCCAATGAATGGGGAAATTCCGAGGTGAAGTAGGCGCTGACTGCATGTTCACGTCAGCAGTAATTCCATTTTGACATGCGGTATGCCGGCCTCCATGAATACTTCACTACAGACGTTAAAACCGAATTTTTGATAGAACGGCATTGCGTAAGTTTGTGCATTCAGCATCGCTTTCTTTTGCCGCCGTTGCCGCAATTCTTGCAAAAGCGCTTGCAACAATGCCCCTCCGAATCCTTGTCCGCGCCATTGTTTGAGTACCGCCATGCGTCCGATGTGTCCGTCCGGAATTAGTCTCGCCGTCCCGACCGGTTGCCCGGCGTCATTGAAGGCCAGCGCATGGACGCTGACAGCATCGAATTCATCCCATTCCAATGCTTCGGGTACCTGCTGCTCTTGAATAAATACCGCTGTGCGAATCGTGCGTAATGCAGATGCTTCGTGTTGCCAGCTCACAATCCGTACCGTCGCGGCGGAAGCCATGATTATTTCCGGTTAATCGTCCTGAAGACTAATTAAACGGATGGCGAAGCAGGATCGTATCTTCGCGATCCGGACCGGTAGATATCATGTCGATCGGAATTTCGCAGACTTCTTCGAGACGCCGTAAATAATTCTGTGCAGCTTTCGGCAATTGAGAAAATTCCTTGATGCCGGCAGTATTTTCGGACCAACCCGGTATTTCTTCATAGATGGGTTCGCAGCGATCAAGATCATCCGCCCCGACCGGCAGAATATCGCTTTGCTTGCCATCGCTCAACCGGTAGCCAATTCCCAAATTAAGACTTTCGACACCGTCCAATACGTCCAGCTTGGTAATACACAATCCAGTCACACCGTTGATCTGGATCGAGCGCTTCAGCGCTACCGCATCAAACCAGCCACAACGGCGCGGACGACCGGTTGTGGAACCGAACTCGTGCCCGCGGGCCGCCAAATGTTTGCCAACTTCGTCATCCAGTTCGGTCGGAAATGGCCCCGATCCCACTCGCGTGGTATAAGCTTTGGTAATGCCCAGCACGTAATGCAGCATTTGCGGACCGACGCCGCTGCCCGGCGCCGCTGCGCCAGCCACGCAATTACTGGAGGTCACAAACGGGTAAGTGCCGTGATCGACATCGAGCAGCGCACCTTGCGCACCTTCGAACAGTAGATTATTACCAGCTTTGTGCGCTTCATACAGCAATCGCGGCACATCGGCAACCATCGGTTTAATCCGTGCGGCGAGCACTAATGCTTCGTCCATCGTTTTCTGAAAATCAATCACGGGCGCATGAAAGTAATTTTTCAGCACAAAATTGTGATAATCGAGAATTTCGCCTAATTTTGCAGCAAAGCGGTCACGATGAAATAAATCTTGCAACCGTACCGCTCGCCGCGCGACTTTATCTTCGTACGCCGGACCGATACCACGTCCGGTCGTGCCAATTTTTCCAATTCCTCGAGCGGTTTCGCGAGCGTTATCCAGCGCAATATGGCAGGGTAAAATCAACGGACATGCCTCACTGATACGCAAGCGGCCACTGACGTCAACACCGTTACTCTCAAGCATGTCGATTTCATTGAGTAACGCTTCCGGCGAAATCACCACACCGTTACCGATGTAACACACCACGTTATCACGCAGAATACCGGAAGGAATCAGATGCAGCACAGTTTTCTTATTGCCGATAACCAAGGTGTGACCGGCGTTATGTCCGCCCTGGAAACGCACCACGCCTTGCGCATGATTGGTCAACCAATCGACGATTTTACCTTTCCCTTCATCTCCCCATTGCGTCCCGATGACGACAACATTTCTTGTCATATTTGTTATCTCTAAAAAATTCTGTTTTCCGGAAATTATATCCCTTTAACGATCCATTGATCGTCATGCCAGACCAATTGCCGGTCGCAAATCTGCGATTCATTCGGCTGTCCTGGTAACTCGACGATGACAATTTCACCTGATTGTCGCAATTGTGCAATTTTGTTTTCAAGCGTTGGATTTTTCAGCGGATACGGTGCGCGGATGGCTTTCGGGTAGATTGCCGGTTTTACCAATCTCGCCAATTCCCTGAGATCCATGCTAAATCCAGTCGCGGGACGCGCCCGGCCAAAAGCTTTACCGATCTCATCATATCGCCCTCCCAAGGCAATTGCATTCGAGCAACCTGGCGCATACGCGGCAAAGACCATCCCGGTATGATAGTGATAACCGCGCAGATCTGCCAAATCGAACGCAATCGTATCAACAAATGCACGCAACTCTGCTGCGACCGTCGATAATTCATTAAGCGCCGATCTGACTTCGGGATAATCTGGCAAGCAGTTGAACGCATTTGCTAATACCTTTTCATCCCCATACAATTCGGGTAGTAACAATAACGCCTCACGGGTATGCCCCGGCAGTTGCCCGCACAATTCACTCAAAGTCGTGATATCTTTTGCCTGCAATACGTTGTAAAGCTCGGATTCGAGCTGTTGCGAGATGCCCGCCCCTTTGATGATGCTGCGAAAAACCGCGACATGGCCAAGATCCAAATGAATCTGGTTGACACCCGCGACTGACAAACACTGTAGCATCAACCGCTGTACTTCCAGATCGCTTTCGAGACCGGCATGACCATATAATTCCGCGCCAATTTGCAGCGGCTCACGTGTTTTGGTGATAGCGGAAGGCACTGTATGCAACACGCTATTGACATAGCATAGTCGAGTGACGCCTTCGCAATTCAATAAGTGCGCATCTATTCGTGCAACTTGCGGCGTCATGTCAGCACGTAACCCCATCATCCGGCCGCTCAATTGGTCGATGACTTTGAACATGCGCAAATCCATATCGCTGCCGCTGCCGGTCAACAATGATTCAATGTATTCCAGCATCGGAGGAGTCACTTGCTGATAACCATGCACCTTTAGCAAATCAATGATCTGCCGACGCATGCTTTCGATTTGCAACGCTTCTACGGGCAATATATCTTCGACATATTCCGGAAGTAACCAATTACGCATATATTAAAAATTGTTAGCTATCAAAGTTAGAATCGAACAACCATTCAACTGAAGATAAGAAGCAACATTACGCCGACCATCATGGAAGTCAAACCGATAAACCGTATCTGATTGTCGCTGGTTTCGATCAATCTTTTGAAAGCTTCCCGCCATGCTTGCGGCGACAAAAATGGCAGCATCCCTTCGATGATTAACATCAACGCTATCGCGTTCAAAAAATTTTCCCACATCTAAACGATAACCTCATGCGCTATTAACGCTTCCACGTTGATTTAACCAATCGTGCACTACAAAAATTAAGAGGTTCTGTGTAATCGAGTGCAAAAAACTACGATTTCCAGAACCTCTTCATAATCTATCAAAATCACAGACCCAAAACTCATCAAGTAACCATAGTGCCGTATATCCGAACCTAATCTGCTTAATATCAGAAGCGAAAGAATATCAATCCATTATGCTGGGAATTAAACACGATCATCACTCGATGTGATCACTGTCAACTATTTATTGATCGAGGGATTCTTCAAATATTTAAAGAATTCGGAAGTCGGTTCAAGAACCATCATATCTCCCTTGTTCTTAAACGATTGCTTGTATGCATCGATACTGCGCCAGAATGCGTAAAACTCGGGGTCTTTCTGAAAAGCCGCAGCATAGGTTGCAGCTGCTTGACTATCGCCATCACCCATGGTTTTTTGCGCTTCACGATATGCTTCCGCCAGAATAATCTCGCGTTGCTTATCGGCATCTGCGCGAATTTTCTCTGATTCGGCAGCACCGGTTGAACGCAGTTCGTTCGCCACCCGTTTACGTTCTGCTTCCATACGTCTGAATACCGATTCGCTGACCTCTTGCGGCAAATCTACACGCTTCAGACGCACATCCACAACTTCGACACCAATAGAGCGGGCATCATTGTCAGCTTTTTGGCGCATGATTTCCATGATAACGTCGCGCTCACCGGATACCACGTCATGCACGGTTCGGTTACCGAATTCGTCCCGCAGACTTGCATTAATCGTTTGAGCCAGCCGGGTTTGCGCCAATCCTTCATCACCGCGCACACTGATATAATATTGTTTTACATCAACGATACGCCATTTCACAAAAAGATCCACTAGCACGTTTTTCTTCTCTGAAGTAATAAAGCGTTCAGGCTCTTCAGTATCCATCGTCAATATGCGCTTCTCGAAATAACGCACGTTTTGGGCAATCGGGATTTTAAAATACAAACCAGGCTCGGTTTTTACATCAATTACTTCCCCCAGTTGAAACAGGATAGCTTGCTGCCGCTCATCCACAATGTAAATAGCCGAGCTTCCAAAAAAGAAAACGGCAACAAGAATACCTGTCAGTACGGATGTTATGCTTTTCATCTATCTTATCTCCCGTTCGCGGCTACGAAACGATTCGCGTGCGCGCAGGCTGCTGTCAGGCGCCGCTTCTTGAATCATGGGTTGCACCGTCACCGGCGCAACCGGCTGAGAGCCGCTGATATTGATTAACTTATCCAATGGTAAGTACAACAGATTGTTACCATTCTTTTGATCAACAACAATCTTGCTGGTATTGGAAAGCACTTGTTGCATCATATCCAGATACAACCGTTCTCGCGTCACTTTAGGTGCTTTACTGTACTCCGTAAGAATCTGCTCAAAACGACTGGCGTCACCCTCTGCGCTTACAATCACACGTTGTTTATAACCTTCGGATTCCTGGATTAACCGCGCCGCATTACCGACCGCTCTTGGAATAACATCATTTGCATACGCCTGGCCTTCATTCTTTTGACGTTCTCTATCTTGACCGGCCTTCACGGCATCATCAAATGCAGCTTGCACCTGTTCCGGCGGCTGCGCATTTTGCATTGTTACTCTACTGATCGAAATACCGATCTCATAGCGATCCAGAATTTTTTGCATTAATTGGGTTGCGTTAGCCGCCACCTGTTCGCGGCCTTCGTATAGAACATAGTCCATTTTGCTTTTACCAATGACTTGTCTAATTGCGGTTTCAGCCGCTTGCAACACGGCCTCATCAGGATTCCTGTTCTTAAACAGGAAATTTTCAGGATTATTTAAAATATATTGAACTGCGAATTGAATATCGATGATATTTTCATCGTCGGTTAGCATCAACGATTCTCGCAGGACTTTACTTCTAACATTATTGCGGTAACCAATTTCAACGGTTCGCACTTGACTGACATTGACTATCTCCACCTTCTCAACCGGATAAGGCATGTGCCAACGCAAACCGGCCGGTGTCGTATCAACATATTGCCCAAATCTTAAGACCACCCCCCGATGACCCTCATCGACGATGTAAAACCCGCTGGCCAACCATACGACAACCAACAGACCCAGGATTAGAGCGATACTTCCACCACTTTGGGGCTTAGGGCCCGAAGCGCGAGAGCCCTCGTCTCCGCCACTGCCACCGCCTTTCTTCTGTCCAAATATATTATTAATTTTTTTATTGACGTTACGCAGCACATCATCTAAATCCGGTGGTCCAGAATCACCTTTATTTTTCCCCCATTGAGGATCATTTAATCCCATAATCTTTCCTATTTTGTTCGTTCAAAAAAGTTCTCGTACCTTAGTACAACCTCCAAGTTCATCCCCGATTTTATTATTTACTACTTTTTCATTAAATTTTTTGGAGTTTTCTACGATTGCTTCTAATAGTGCTTGCCTTACAAACTCAATACCCTCGCCAGTTCTTGCGCTTAAACGAATGCGCGATATTCTATCATATTCATCGCGCACGAAACTTTTACTGCAATTCGTATCATCAACACAGTCAATTTTGTTAAATACTAAAATTTGTGGAATCGTATCAGCTCCGATTTCTTTTAATATCTTGTTTACTTCATCTATTTGCTCATCCTTATTAGGACTGCTGGCATCAATTACATGAAGCAGAATATCGGCTTGTACAGTTTCTTCTAACGTTGCACGAAATGCTGCAACCAGTGTATGCGGTAGTTCACGAATAAATCCGACAGTATCGGATATGACGACTGTGCCCTCTTCAGACAAAAAAACTTTCCGTGTTGTCGTATCAAGCGTAGCGAAAAGCTGATCAGCCGCATAGGATTGCGCATGCGTTAGTTTATTGAATAATGTTGATTTCCCCGCATTGGTATATCCAACGATTGATACCGATATCACCTTAGAACGCTGCCTTGATCGCCGTTGAACACTCCGTTGGCGTTGCAGGTCCGCAAGTTTTTCCTTAAGTAACTTAACTCGTTTCTTAATTAACCGCCGATCTGTTTCTAACTGAGTTTCACCTGGGCCACGCAGACCAATACCACCTTTCTGCCTCTCCAAGTGCGTCCAACCTCGTACAAGGCGGGTAGCAAGATGTTCCAGCTGCGCCAGTTCAACTTGCAGCTTCCCTTCGTGGCTTTTCGCGCGCTGGGAAAAAATATCCAAAATCAGGCTAGTGCGATCAATTACATTGCAATTCAGCCGCATAGATAAATTGCGTTGCTGCGCGGGCGACAAATCATGATTGAAGATTATTAACGCAGCTTTGGTTTGCAGCAGGCGCTGCGCAATCTCATCAACCTTTCCGCTGCCGATAAAGGTCGTCGGATCAGGGCGACTACGTTTCCCTTCAACAATAGCCAACACTTGGAGCTGATCACTGATCGCCAGTTGAACTAGCTCCTGCAAACTTTCTTTATGGGTGGCATTTCCAAAATCTATTCCGACAAGTATAGCCGCATTAGCGGCTATCGCCTGATTCTTACCCGACTCAGATAACATCAAGTATCGCGTGATTCCATAGTTTCAATGGGAATTGAAACGGCTCGCGCAGGTACAACTGTTGAGATTGCATGTTTGTATACCATCTGTGTAACTGAGTTTTTTAACAGCACCACATATTGATCAAACGAATCAATTTGTCCTTGTAGTTTAATACCATTCACTAAATAGATTGACACCGGAATATGTTCTTTCCGTAAAACATTGAGAAATGGATCTTGTAGTAACTGCCCCTTGTTACCCATTGGTAACTCCCTCTTCTAATTATTGGTTATCGGATAAGTGACTCTACTTCATTTTTGGATGTAAATCTACAACAGATTATACTCATATCTGCAAATTTCGTCATAGTCTGCCGATTTTTTAGCCGGCCATGACCTCATCGGCATTACGGAAATGACACCCAGATCCGCATGAACCTGGATGCCAATTTTAACTCTCAGCCAATACTTATTCTCATGGTTCGAGTATTGATTTTGAACTCAGAACGGTACCGGTTTCGGGGTATTGTTATTGGAAGGCGGCAGAATCGGCAACTTGATATCCGGTTGCTCTCCCGTTAATGTTTTCAAGAAAGCTACGATGCTGTCTATTTCTTTTGGGTCTTAGGAAGTTAAAGCGGGTTTAGGCGTAATCATTTAAGAACTGCAAGGTAGAGATTATCACGACGATGATTAAA
>LWDH01000008.1 GCA_002083395.1 Proteobacteria bacterium SG_bin4
ATTTGGTCCATGAAGAAGTAGCGAAGACGGACTTGAATGCGAGTTTAGCTGCGGGCAAGATGGTACTGATGAAAGACGAAGACAGCGATGAAGGTGGGGACGAGGAAGACGAAGAAGATGAAGACGAGGGAGAGGCTGGAGCGAGTGCAAGCGAGGCTGAATCCCAAGGTGATGAAGATGACGAGGAAGATGAGGAGTAAGTGGCACCCGGTCTTCTAGGTTTTGGTTTAATTCATTAAATAAGTGAAAAATTCTGGAGATTGGAAAATCTCCAGAATTTTTTATATAGTCTGAGAGAATATTCGGAAAAAATAAAGTTTTGTTATTTAGTCGATTTTTGATTATTTAAAGATTAATCAAATAATTGATATAAGTAACAAACTAAAATAAGACTGCTAATTCATTGGTATCTCTCTTACTATAATGCTGCATTTATAGAAGGGCTCCACTGTGGCAGATAAGTCACAAGATAAAAAAATTATTCTGGACGCGGGTAAACTTGGTTATAGCTTTCGCCGGAGAATTCATGAAAGATTTATAGAATCTTTTCTTTTCTTATCAGCAGTTCTGTCGATTGTAATAATGCTTGCAATCATCGTAATGCTGTTAAAAGAATCCATCGTCTTTTTCCAACATGTCTCGGTTTGGGATTTTCTGACCGATACGCAATGGACTCCACTGTTTGCTGACGCTCACTATGGGATCTTGCCATTAGTGTCAGGTACGGTGGTTAGCTCATTGATCGCTTTATTGGTTGCGCTTCCGATGGGGACAATCATTGCGATTTATTTGTCAGAATTTGCACCTTTTACTGTACGCGAAATGGCCAAACCATTTCTTGAATTGCTTGGCGGAATACCGACGGTCGTGTATGGATACTTCGCATTATTATTTGTAACTCCCTTATTACAAAAAATTTTCCCAGAGTTACCAGGATTCAATTTATTGTCCGCCGGATTGGTTATGGGCATTATGATTATTCCCTATGTCAGTTCGATGACCGAAGATGCTATGAGAGCAGTGCCGATGAATCTGCGTGAAGGCTCCTATGCAATGGGAGCGACAAGATTTCAGACTGCTATTCGAGTGGTGATGCCTGCCGCATTCTCTGGAATCGCGGCAGCTTATATCTTAGGGATTTCGCGCGCGGTAGGAGAGACGATGGTGGTGGCAATTGCTGCAGGTATGCAACCCAATTTAACATGGAATCCTATGGAACCAGCAGCGACTATTACGGCATATATCGTGCAAGTGAGCTTGGGCGATTTACCGCATGGCAGTATTGGTTATCAAACTATATTTGCCGCAGGATTAACACTGCTGCTGATCACACTGGTATTCAATATTATTGGCCACGTGCTGCGTAAAAAATTTCGCGAGATATATTGATCTTATAAGGCGAAAAAAATAAAAACAGCGCGTTATGAAATTAAGCTGGTAAATAACATACATGGATAAGAAGTCATAATGAAAAGTGTCAATAATCTTCAAGAGATCAGAAGAATTATTAGTCTCCACAAGCGCTGGGATCTGATTTTTTTGGTTACAGGAATTATTGCATTGATGATTGCTGTTTTGACTTTTATGGCGTTATTTCTGCACATGTTGATTGAAGGCTTACCACGTTTGTCACTGGAATTCTTCACATCTTTTCCTTCGCGCAGACCGGAATCTGCGGGGATTCTGTCTGCCTGGGTCGGAACTACTCTGGTGATGTTAGTTACCGCTGTCGCAGCTGTGCCGCTAGGAATAGGCTCTGGAGTTTATCTCGAAGAATACGCTCCCAAGAACTTGTTGACAGAAATCATTGAGATTAATGTAACCAATTTAGCAGGTGTACCATCTATTATCTATGGATTACTTGCACTGGGCTTATTTGTTTATCAGCTTGGTTTTGGTCAAAGTATTTTAGCGGCAGGATTAGCATTAGCGCTTTTAATTTTACCGGTTGTTATTGTTGCGACGCGCGAAGCGATAAGATCAATTCCTGTATCTATCAGAGAAGGCGCATATGCACTTGGTGCTACTAAATGGCAAACGGTCGCTGATCATTTGTTGCCGTATTCGTCAGCGGGTATTCTGACGGGAATTATCATTGGCTTGGCAAGAGCGATTGGTGAAACTGCACCTATCATAACGATAGGTGCTTTAACTTTTATTGCATTTTTACCGCCATCACCAATTAAAAATGATTTTCCATACTTATCTTTTGAGTGGTTGACAGCACCTTTTACTGTTATGCCGATTCAAATGTTTAATTGGGTGTCTCGCCCCGAAGAGGCGTTTCAGTTGAATGCGGCCGCTGCTGGATTGATTTTGGTCGCAATGACGCTTGCCATGAATGGATTGGCTATCTATTTGCGTTATCGGATGCGCAAAAATATCAAGTGGTAAAACAAATATGCAGAATGATTTAGACAAATCTACAGAGATAGTAAAATATAAATCTGAAGTTAAAGATCTCAGTTTTTTCTATGGCGGTTTTAATGCGCTTAAAAAGATTGATATGGTGTTGCACGACAAAAAAATTACAGCGCTCATCGGGCCATCCGGGTGTGGCAAATCAACATTTTTGCGCTGTTTTAACCGGATGCATGATTTGTATCCAGGTAATCGCTATGATGGTCAGATCATTATCTATCCCGATAATGTGAACATTCTGGCACAAAATGTGGATCCAATCGAAGTTCGCATGCGGATCAGCATGGTTTTTCAAAAACCGAATCCTTTTCCAAAATCAATCTATGAAAATGTGGCCTATGGTTTACGCGTTCGAGGTATCAAGCAACGCGCAATTCTTGATGAGAAAGTCGAAATTGCTTTACGTAATTCGGCGTTATGGGATGAAGTAAAAGATCGGTTGCATGATCTTGCATTCAATCTCTCGGGAGGGCAGCAGCAACGTTTATGCATAGCGCGAGCATTGGCGACTGATCCTGAGATTCTGTTATTTGATGAACCAACCTCGGCTCTTGATCCAATTGCGACAGCAAGCATCGAAGAATTAATTACTGATTTGAAAAATAAGGTAACTATCCTCATTGTCACCCACAATATGCAACAAGCCGCGCGAGTTTCTGATTACACGGCTTATATGTATTTGGGAGAATTAATAGAATTTAATGTAACCGATACAATTTTTATCAAACCGAAAAATAAGCAAACTGAGGATTATATTACTGGAAGATTCGGGTAAATTCTGATCACAGTGATTTCTTCAATATTTTAAAAGCAATGGAATTTAAGACAGCACTGATAAGCAATTTGAAATTTAAAGTTGTCATTAGATTGACTTGGGGAATAATCAACGGTACGATCCCCGATTTAGTATCGGGGTGGCAGTAAATGCGTAGGAAGTTAGTTGCTGGTAATTGGAAGATGCATGGAAGTCTGGGAACCAATAAACAGTTACTTGATGAAATAATAAAAGGCCTGCAAGAGGTTCGCAATGGTAATTTTGCGGTGTGCGTTCCATTTCTATACCTCCCTTCAGTAAAAAGCATATTACAAAATACCAATATCGCTTGGGGTGCGCAGAATGTTAGTCAATATGAAAAAGGAGCTTATACCGGTGAAATCTCGGCATCAATGCTCAATGATTTTGACTGTCGTTATGTAATCGTGGGGCACTCCGAAAGAAGAGCATTGTTTGGAGAAACGAGTCCGATAGTTGCAGAAAAGTATGTGGCAGCTCAGAAGGCTGGTTTGATACCGATATTGTGTGTCGGGGAGACACTGGAACAACGTGACACGGGTGTCACGGAAAAAATCATCGAAGAACAGTTAGCAGCTGTTTTGGACCTGGCGGGAGTTGAATCGCTGCGGAAAGCTGTAATTGCTTATGAGCCGGTCTGGGCTATCGGGACAGGCAAAACAGCAACGCCTCAGCAGGCGCAAGATGTTCATGTATTTATCAGATCAGTTATTTCTAAGCAGAATTCAGATACCGCTAAAGAATTGATAATTCTATATGGTGGTAGCGTCAAGGCTAATAATGCAGTTGAATTATTTGCAATGCCTGATATCGATGGTGGTTTGATAGGCGGGGCTTCTTTGATCGCAAGTGATTTTGTGGCGATTTGCCAAGCTATAAAGAGTTAAATTTTTTGGGGTGATAACTTGGAGATTTTGGTTTGGACAGCGCATGTATTGCTAGCTGTCGCATTAGTAATTTTGGTATTATTGCAGCATGGCAAAGGCGCGGATATGGGAGCGGCATTTGGTAGCGGTTCTGCAGGTAGCTTATTTGGTCCTAGCGGTTCAGCAACTTTCTTAAGCCGAGCGACAAGTTTTGTAGCAGCCATGTTTTTTGTTACAAGCATGAGTTTGACTTATTTCTCGGCAAATCGGGTTGAAAGCGGAAGTGTGATGAGTATCATGGAAGAATCGGATGAAGCAATGAGCTCAAATATCGATGAAAAAGCCGCAGCTGAAGGCAAGCTGACAGATTTAGAAAGTAACGATAACTCGAAAGCAAGTAAGATACCCGATTAATAAAAATACTATTTTTCTTGATAGCTTAATTATCGCAGAGCGCTAAGTTTTTCTGCCGCCGACGTGGTGGAATTGGTAGACACGCCGTCTTGAGGGGGCGGTGGCGAAAGCTGTGCGAGTTCGACTCTCGCCGTCGGCACATCGATAATTTGCCTGTCATCTATTGTTTAAAATATGAGAATCCACAATAACTAAAATGCTAGAAAATTATTTTCTAATTTTGTTATTTCTAATAGTCGGTTTCTTGGTTGGTGTGGTGCCGATGCTATGTGGCTGGTTACTAGCGCCTAATAGACCTGATAGTGAAAAATTATCACCGTATGAGTGTGGTTTTGAAGCTTTCGAAGATGCTCGAATGAAATTTGATGTGCGTTACTATTTAGTAGCCATCCTATTTATTCTATTTGATTTGGAGATTGCGTTTTTATTTCCATGGGCGATAGTTATTGATGAAATCGGTATGTTTGGTTTCATGGCAATGATGATTTTCTTGAGCATTCTGGTAGTGGGGTTTATTTACGAGTGGATGAAGGGTGCGCTAGAGTGGGATTGAAGTTATGAGCATAGAAGGAACTCTTGAAAAAGGTTTTGTGACAACGAGTCTTGATTCGATAATCAATTGGGGTCGCACAGGATCAATGTGGCCAATGACGTTTGGATTAGCTTGCTGTGCGGTTGAAATGATGGAGACAGGAGCTTCGCGTTATGATCTTGATCGTTTCGGGATAGTGTTTCGTCCAAGTCCACGCCAATCAGATGTTATGATTGTGGCAGGTACATTGTGTAATAAAATGGCACCGGCATTGCGCAAAGTCTATGATCAGATGGCAGAGCCGCGATGGGTGATCTCAATGGGGTCCTGTGCTAACGGCGGAGGGTACTACCACTATTCTTACTCGGTAGTGCGCGGTTGCGATCGTGTTGTGCCCGTTGATATTTATGTACCTGGGTGTCCGCCAACAGCCGAAGCCTTATTGTACGGCATCATACAGTTACAAAATAAAATAAATCGAACTAACACGATTGCACGATAACTCTGTATGAATACTATACAAAATAATAATTTTGCGGAAGCTTTAACCACCATACTCGGTGAAAAGATTGTTGATTTACACGTACAATATGACGAAGTTACCATTGCGGTTGATGCAACAGAAGTTTTGACAGTTTGTGAAATTTTACGCGATGATGCAGCGCTTCGATTTGATACATTGATAGATTTGTGCGGAATAGATTATCTGACATACGGTGATGAATTATCAGAGAAACTGAGTCTCAAGAATAAACGATTCGCGGTAATTTATCATTTGCTCTCGGTTGAAAAAAATCGCAGGTTGCGAGTTAGAGTGCTTGCCGATAATAATGACTTTCCAGTAATTGATTCGGTTACTGACATTTGGGCGGTTGCCAATTGGTTTGAGAGGGAAGCATTTGATCTTTATGGTATTATTTTTTCCAATCACCCGGATTTACGTCGGATTCTGACGGATTATGGATTTATTGGAAATCCTTTCCGTAAAGACTTTCCAATAACTGGCTACGTTGAAATGCGTTATGATGAACAACAAAAGCGAGTTATCTACCAACCGGTAAGTATAGAGCCAAGAGAAATTACTCCGCTTGTGAGACGGGAAGAATTCTATGGTGATTGTGAAACATAAAATCATCTGATTAAAGTTTGTTGAAGAAGAGAATGTAGTAAGTAACTTATGGCAGAAATACGTAATTACACCATGAATTTTGGACCGCAGCATCCGGCAGCGCACGGCGTTTTGCGACTGGTGTTGGAGCTGGATGGTGAAGTGGTTCGGCGGGCGGATCCACATATCGGTTTGTTGCATAGGGCAACTGAAAAATTAGCCGAAAATAAGACGTATCTGCAATCGGTGCCCTATATGGACAGGCTGGATTATGTATCGATGATGGTTAATGAACATGCATATGTCATGGCCATTGAGAAGCTATTGCAGATTGATGTGCCAATTAGAGCGCAGTACATACGAGTGATGTTTGATGAAATTACTCGAATACTTAATCATTTGCTTTGGATTGGCGCACATGCGCTTGATGTAGGCGCGATGACAATGTTTCTCTATGCTTTCCGTGAACGGGAAGATCTGATGGATTGTTATGAAGCTGTATCAGGTGCGCGAATGCATGCTGCGTACTATCGGCCTGGAGGTGTCTACCGGGATTTGCCGGATACGATGCCTAAGTATCAATCATCTAAAATTCATGATGAAAAGCAGACCCGATTGAGAAATGCAAATCGGGAAGGCTCGCTTCTCGATTTTATTGAAGATTTTACGAATCGTTTTCCAGCGTATGTCGATGAGTATGAGACATTATTGACTGATAACAGGATTTGGAAGCAACGGTTGGTTGATATCGGGATTGTTTCTCCTGAACGAGCCAAAGCATTAGGTTTTACGGGTCCCATGTTGCGTGGTTCCGGTGTTGAATGGGATCTAAGAAAGAAACAACCCTACGAAGTTTATGATCGTCTCGAATTCGATATTCCGGTAGGTGTGAATGGAGATTGCTATGATCGTTATTTGGTGCGTATGGAAGAATTCCGGCAATCAAACCGTATCATCAAACAATGTGTTGATTGGTTAAGGAAGAACCCAGGTCCAGTGATTACTGACAATCACAAAGTTGCACCGCCATCGCGTGTTGCGATGAAACAGAATATGGAGGAAATGATTCATCATTTCAAATTGTTTACCGAAGGGATTCATGTTCCTCCTGGAGAAGCTTATGTGGCTGTCGAGCATCCGAAGGGTGAGTTTGGGATTTATTTGGTATCCAATGGAGCCAATAAACCTTATCGGTTGAAGATTCGTGCGCCAGGGTTTGCACATTTAGCTGCGTTGGATGAAATGTCACGGGGACATATGATTTCAGATGTCGTCGCAATTATTGGCACTCAAGATATAGTATTTGGTGAAATAGATAGATAACGATGTTAAGCGCGGAATCACTAAAAAAAATAGATCGAGAGATCGCGAAGTATCCAGCAGATCAAAAACAATCAGCCGTTATGTCGGCTCTTGCGATTGCTCAAGATGAAAAAGGCTGGTTAGCAAATGAGACTATGAATTTTGTGGCGGAATATTTAGGTATGCCGCCCATCGCGGTCTACGAAGTGGCCTCATTTTATAATATGTATAACCTGCAGCCTGTAGGGCGACATAAAATAACGGTTTGCACTAATCTGCCTTGCGCACTTTCAGGTAGTAACGATACGGCAACATATTTAAAGAAAAAACTGGGGATTGAATTCAATCAAACCACGCCGGATGGAAAGTTTACTCTCAAGGAAGGCGAGTGTTTTGGCGCTTGTGGTGACGCGCCTGTTTTGTTGGTAAACAATAAGCGGATGTGTAGTTTCATGTCCAATGAGAAGATTGATCAATTGTTGGAGGAGCTGCGCAAATGAATCAGCATCCCCTGACATTGATGAATGGTGTTGATCGGACGGATCCAGACAATTGGCGCCTGAAGAGTTATGAAAAACGAGAAGGTTATGCAGCGCTCAGAAAAGTCTTGGCAAAAAAAATTGCCCCCGAAGAAATCATTGAAGAGGTTAAAAAGTCTGCGCTTCGCGGCAGAGGTGGAGCGGGATTCCCTACAGGATTGAAGTGGAGCTTCATGCCCAAAGGGTATGAAGGGGATAAATATATTGTTTGTAATTCTGATGAAGGTGAACCGGGTACTTTCAAGGATAGAGACATACTACGTTACAATCCCCATCTCTTGATAGAAGGAATGATAATAGCAGCTTATGCAATGGGGGCAAAAGCAGGTTATAACTATATTCATGGGGAAATCTGGGAAACCTATGAAAGAATGGAAGAAGCTATTGATGAAGCGCGAGCTGCCGGTTATTTGGGAAATAATATTTTAGGATCGACATTCAGTTTTCAATTATTCAATCATCATGGCTATGGTGCTTATATCTGTGGAGAAGAAACTGCACTATTAGAATCTATCGAAGGAAAAAAAGGCCAACCACGTTTTAAACCACCATTTCCGGCCAATTATGGTTTATATGGAAAGCCAACTACGATTAATAACACTGAAACTTTTGCATCCGTACCATGGATTATTCGAAATACCGGTGAGAAATATCTCCAGCTCGGAAAACCAAATAACGGGGGCACTAAATTATTCTCAGTTTCAGGTCATGTTAACAAACCTGGAAATTATGAAATTCCACTAGGAACTCCATTTGCGGAGTTATTGGAATTGGCAGGCGGAATGCGCGGCAACCGGAAGTTAAAGGCATGTATTCCAGGTGGATCTTCAATGCCGGTATTACCTGGTGATGTGATGATGCAGACAGATATGGATTATGATTCGATTGCGAAGGCTGGTTCCATGTTGGGTTCCGGGGCAGTCATTATTATGGACGAGACAACTTGCATGGTAAGAGCGCTAGAACGTTTGTCATATTTTTACTTCGAAGAATCGTGCGGACAATGCACACCTTGCCGTGAAGGAACAGGATGGTTATATCGAATTGTGAATCGTATTGAGCATGGCAAGGGACGTCTGGAAGACTTAGAATTGCTTGATAACATTGCGGATAACATTCAAGGACGGACAATTTGCGCTTTAGGCGATGCAGCGGCAATGCCAGTGCGTGCGATGATTCAACATTTTCGCGATGAATTTTTATACCATATAGATCATAAGAAATGCATGGTTTGATTATTCATACATAATCAAATCGTGACATTGAACTCATTATTCGTAATTAACCCAAGAATTTTAACCGATGGTCAATATCGAAATCGACGGTAAGCAAGTATCTGTTCCGAAAGGAAGCACCATTATGGATGGTGCGAAGCAGATTGGTGTATATATTCCTCATTTCTGTTATCACAAAAAATTATCGATAGCAGCCAACTGCCGTATGTGTTTGGTGCAAGTAGAAAAAGCACCGAAACCTTTGCCAGCTTGTGCAACACCGGTCATGGATGGTATGAAGGTATTTACCCACTCACCGCAAGCGGTAAATGCACAAAAAGGAGTGATGGAATTTCTTCTTATCAATCATCCACTCGATTGCCCTATTTGTGATCAAGGTGGAGAGTGTCAACTGCAGGATCTTGCGGTTGGTTATGGAGCAAGCGGTTCGCGCTACGCTGAAGCCAAGCGAGTTGTTGTTAATAAAAACCTTGGTCCGCTGATATCAACGGATATGACTCGGTGCATACATTGCACTCGCTGCGTAAGGTTTGGTCAGGAGATTGCCGGAATTATGGAACTCGGAATGGCGGGGCGCGGAGAGCATTCTGAGATACTCTCTTTTGTTGGCAAAACAGTAGATTCCGAGTTGTCAGGGAATGTTATTGATTTATGTCCGGTTGGTGCGTTGGTAAGCAAACCGTTTCGATATTCAGCGCGTACATGGGAGCTATCGCGACGTAAATCAATCAGTCCGCATTGTGGATTAGGTTCAAATCTAGTCGTTCAAGTTAAGCAGAATCGTGTGATGCGCGTACTTCCACGAGACAATGAAGCAATCAATGAGTGCTGGCTGTCGGATAAAGATCGCTTCTCTTATGAAGGTCTGAATTCAGAAGACAGATTAACACGCCCAATGATTAAGCGGGATGGGCAATGGACTGAATGTGATTGGCAAGAGGCATTGGAGTATACGGCTCAAGCATTGCAGTCTGTCAAGCATAAGCATGGCGCGGAAAGTATCGCTGCGTTAGGGTCAGTGCATAGTACGACAGAAGAGCTTTATTTGCTTCAGAAGTTATTACGAGCAATGGGAAGTGGAAACGTTGATCACCGATTACGTCAATCTGATTTTCGCGTGGATAAAAAGCTGCAAGGTGTACCATGGCTAGGCACTAGCATCGCGGAAATATCGCATTTAAAATCCGCGCTGGTTATTGGAAGTACGCTTCGTAAAGATCATCCTTTAATTGCTCAGCGTCTGCGTCAGGCGGTTAAGGGCGGACTGGAATTGAACATCGTAAATCCGATAGACGATGATTTGCTAACTAAAGTTAAGAATAAAACCATCGTTGCTCCAGCTTCTATGGTCAAGGCGTTGGCTGAGATTCTAAAAGCAGCTGCTGAGATTAAAGGGAGTGAACAAGCGCAAGCGATTAAACAGTATATTGATGTGACAAATGTATCAAGCTCCGCTGATGCATTTGCTATTGCTTCCAGCTTGATCGAAAATGCACCGGCTGCGATTTATTTGGGTAACTTATCGCAGCATCATCCCGATTATTCGTCACTTCAAATACTTGCGGGTCTGATTGCCGAGATATCGGGTGCAAGTTTTGGAATATTGGGTGAAGCTGCCAATAGTGTCGGCGCCTATTTGGCTGGTGCGGTACCAGAGATTGGTTGTCTTTCATTGCCGATGCGTGCCGGGAAAACGCAATCTGGTTTAAATGCTGCGCAGATGCTTGGTTACCAAAAAGGTTTTAGTGATAAATGTAGGGCTTATGTATTAATGAATATAGAGCCCGAATTTGATACTTTTGATTCTACGAAAGCGCTTGAAGCCATTCAATCAGGCGATTTTGTTGTATCCTTGAGTGCCTATCAAGGCAATGCAAAAGAATATGCTGATGTGATCCTGCCTATAACGCCCTTTAGCGAAACATCAGGCACTTTCGTAAACACCGAGGGGAGAATACAGAGTTTTAATGGCGTTGTATCTCCGCTTGGAGATGCGCGGCCAGGTTGGAAAGTTCTGAGAGTATTAGCCAATTTGCTCAATCTAGAAGGCTTTGATTTCGAAACTTCCGAGCAAGTGCGGGAAGAGGTATTTCCTTTAGGTCACGAAGTTAAGTCCTATTTGAATAATAAGCCTAGTGCGATTGATGGGACACTGATAATCACTGAGACACAAGGGATACAACGTATCGGTGAAGTACCTATATATCAGACTGATCCAATTGTGCGACGAGCCGAATCACTTCAACTCACTCGAGACGCCGCGGATCCAAAAGCATGGATGACTGCAGCAATGTTAGAGAAAATTGGAGTTAAGGCAGGTGATCAAATAACAGTCAAGCAAGGTGACAAAACTTTGTCTATCGAAGTTGCTCACGATGAGAAACTGCCATTTAATTGCATTCGTCTAGCCGGGGCTCATCCAAAAACTTTTGGATTGGGTGCATTATTCGGTGAATTAGAGATAATAAAGAAATAATAGGCGTTGATGGAGTTGATTGATGGAAAACTTTGAGCAATTATTTTTGGATATATTTGGCGGAGAATGGGGGGCGATGCTGTTTTCTCTGACAACAAATCTGTTGTTCATTTTTGCTATTGTTGTTCCATTGCTCCTTGGCGTTGCATATCTGACTTTCGCAGAACGTAAAATAATCGCCTATATGCAGGTACGTGTTGGGCCAAATAGGGTAACTTTTTTTGGAATTCCTTGGTTGCGCGGATGGGGACAGCCAATCGCAGATGCAGTCAAAGCAATCATGAAGGAAATTATTATTCCTACTGGGGCTAATAAATTCTTGTTTATTCTTGCGCCGGTATTAACGATTATGCCGGCATTAGCAGCGTGGGCGGTTATTCCATTTTCGCCTGAATTAGTACTGGCTGATATCAATGCGGGATTGCTCTATATTCTGGCAATGACTTCAATGGGCATATACGGCATCATTATTGCAGGGTGGGCATCAAATTCAAAATATGCTTTTTTGGGGGCAATGCGTTCAGCTGCACAAGTGGTTTCATATGAGTTAGCTATGGGATTTGCTTTAGTATGCGTGTTAATGATGGCTCAAAGCCTGAATTTGGGTGATATTGTTAACGGGCAACAAGGCGACAGTATGCTTAATTGGTATTTAATACCGCTGTTTCCCATGTTTTTAGTATATTTGATCTCAGGGGTGGCTGAAACAAATCGCGCACCATTTGACGTAGCTGAAGGTGAATCGGAAATTGTGGCTGGTTTTCATGTGGATTATTCCGGTATGGCATTTACCGTATTCTTTTTGGCGGAATATTCAAATATGATTCTTGTCGCAACTTTGACATCGATTATGTTTCTTGGCGGGTGGTTACCGCCGCTTGATATAGCGCCATTCACCCTTATTCCAGGATTTATTTGGTTATTACTGAAAATTGCGTTTATATTATTTTTCTTTCTTTGGTTCAGAGCAACGTTTCCGCGTTATCGCTATGATCAAATAATGAGACTGGGCTGGAAGATATTTATTCCGATCACACTGGTATGGATTGTGCTCCTAGGATTCATAATGCAGTTACCAGAATCAATGAGAAATTATTTTCCATTGAATATTTGGTTTTAATATAGAGATAGTACAATGAATCGTATTAAAAAATTCTTTAGTACCTTTTTATTATTCGAATTATTGAAAGGTATGGCAGTCACCGGGCGGTATCTTTTTAAGCCTAAGATCACAGTGCATTTTCCAGAGGAGAAAACACCGCAATCACCGCGTTTTCGCGGCTTGCATGCGTTGCGTCGTTACCCAAATGGAGAAGAACGTTGTATAGCCTGTAAATTGTGTGAAGCCGTTTGTCCAGCGATGGCAATTACTATTGATTCGGAACAACGTGCGGATGGGACCAGACGGACAACACGCTATGATATTGATTTGAGTAAATGCATTTTTTGTGGTTTTTGTGAAGAATCTTGTCCGGTTGATTCGATTGTTGAGACTCGCATTTTGGAGTATCACGGCGAGAAAAGGGGCGATTTGATTTATACGAAAGAAATGTTGTTGGCTATTGGTGATCGATATGAGGAACAGATCGCAAAAGATCGCGAAGCAGATGCGCGCTATCGTTAAATTCGGCTAATTACTTCAAATGAATTTTCAAGACTTTTTATTTTATTTTTTTTCAACTGTTCTTATAGTATCAGCGCTTGGGGTTATTACTGTAAGGAATCCAGTTAATTCAGCATTGCTGCTGGTTCTGGCATTCGTAACCTGTGCTGGTTTATGGTTATTGCTAGAAGCGGAGTTTCTCGCGATTGCTCTTGTATTGGTATATGTAGGCGCAGTTATGGTGCTGTTTTTGTTTGTAGTGATGATGTTGGATATCAATTTAGATAGATTACGCGAAGGTTTCTGGAAATGGTTTCCATTTGGCGCCATTGTCTCAGTGATCATGATTGCTGAGATGTCCGCAGTGTTTATGGGAAAACATTTTGGATTGGAAGAAATGCCTAACCCTGTTCCGCAAGGCGCGGATTATAGTAACACTCGGGAATTGGGACGTCTGCTTTATACCGAGTACGTTTATGCGTTTGAATTAGCTGCGGTTCTTTTGCTTGTAGCGATGATCGCTGCCATTGCATTGACACTCCGGCACCGGGAAGATAAAAAATCACCGAATCCATCGAAGCAAGTGAAGATTAGAAAAGAGGATCGGTTGCGTATAGTAGCGATGCCTGCGGAAAAAAAGGAATGATTGCAACGCTGTTAGCATCACTAGAATTAAAAAGGAATTAATCTTGGTTTCGCTATCTCATTATTTGGTGCTTGGTGCAATTTTATTTGCAATCGGTCTGGTTGGTATCTTTCTCAATCGGAAGAATGTGATTATTTTGTTGATGTCGATTGAATTGATGTTACTGGCCGTCAATATGAATTTCGTGGCATTTTCTCACTATCTACAAGATATATCAGGTCAAATTTTTGTATTTTTCATTTTAACAGTTGCTGCGGCGGAATCAGCGATAGGTTTAGCAATTTTAGTTGTGCTTTTTCGGAATATGCGCACTATTAATGTTGACGATCTCGATAAATTAAAAGGTTAGTTTGAATCTATAAATTAATTCTTTGAATAATAAAACTAATACTTACTTGTGATGCAAAAACTCTATTTATTGGTACCTCTAGCCCCTTTGTTAGGATCCATCATTGCTGGCTTATTTGGTCGGTATATCGGGCGAAATTGGAGCCATCGCGTTACGATTGCTTTAGTCTTTGTTTCTCTAATTTCATCAATTATTATTTTCTTGGATGTTCTGGAAGGTAATAGCTATAACGGCAGCGTATATACTTGGTTAATATCCGGGGATACCCGTTTCGAGATTGGCTTCTTAATTGATCATCTTTCAGCGACCATGATGATTGTTGTAAGTCTGGTTTCTCTGATGGTTCATATTTATACCATCGGTTATATGCATGATGATCCCGGTTATCAACGCTTTTTTAGTTATATTTCGCTGTTTACCTTCTCCATGATGATGTTGGTAATGTCGAACAATTTCTTACAATTATTTTTTGGCTGGGAAGCAGTAGGTCTCGTATCGTATTTGCTGATCGGTTTTTGGTATACCCGCCCAACAGCTGTGTATGCCAATCTGAAAGCATTCCTGGTAAACCGGGTAGGTGATTTTGGTTTCCTCCTTGGGATAGCGCTGGTGTTAATGTATTTTGGTACCTTGGATTACACTGCAGTTTTTGCACAAGCGCCGGAATTAACCGAGAAATCAATTGAAATTATCCCCGGATTTCATTGGTTAGTAATAACACTGATTTGTATTCTATTATTTGTTGGGGCAATGGGTAAATCAGCTCAATTTCCATTGCATGTATGGTTACCTGATTCGATGGAAGGGCCGACCCCGATTTCGGCACTAATCCACGCCGCAACTATGGTGACAGCAGGCATCTTCATGGTGGCACGGATGTCGCCCTTGTTTGAATTATCGGAAATGGCTTTATCAACTATCTTGGTCATTGGCGGTATTACAACGCTGTTTATGGCGCTTGTGGCGGTGGTCCAAACTGATATTAAGCGTGTGGTTGCATATTCAACTCTTTCACAATTGGGCTATATGACAGTAGCGCTTGGCGCATCAGCTTATTCCGCTGCGATTTTTCATTTGATGACGCATGCTTTTTTTAAAGCCGTACTATTTTTGGGTGCTGGTTCTGTCATCATTGCGATGCATCATGAGCAGAACATGCAAAAAATGGGCGGACTCAAAAAGTATATGCCTATCACCTACTGGACGATGTTCATAGCGGCATTGGCAAGTGCAGGTGTACCTGGGTTTTCAGGATTTTTCTCTAAAGATGCAATTATTGAGGCAGTGCATTTTGCCAATATACCCGGTGTCGGTTTTGCTTATTTTTGTGTGCTAGCGACTGTCTTTGTAACAGCATTGTATACGTTCCGCCTCATATTTATGACCTTTCATGGACAGCCTAGAATGGATGAACATACAAAAGGCCATTTACACGAATCTCCATGGGTTGTTACGTTACCGCTAATAGTATTGGCAATTCCAACGATCGCCGCAGGGTGGTTTATCGGTCCGATTGTTTTTGGAGATTATTTCACTGATGCAATTTATGTTTCTTCACAACATGATGCAATTGTGAGATTGGGGGCAGAGTTTACTGGCATTGCGGGTATGATTTTACATGCTTTTTCAACAGCGCCTTTCTGGCTGTCAACAGCTGGAATCTTTACAGCGTGGTATTTATATAACTATAAAACTGATCTTCCTGAAAAGATTAAAGGGAGATGCACCCCGATTTTTATCTTGCTGGATCGCAAATATTATATTGATGAACTGTATTCATGGCTATTTGCAGGAGGAACTCGTTCTTTAGGAACAATTCTTTGGAAAATTGGTGATGTCAAGGTCATTGATGGTTTTTTTGTCAATGGAACAGCGAAAGTAGTGTCATTAACGGCTACACTAGTTAGACGATATCAAACGGGTTATATCTATCATTATGCATTTACAATGATTGTAGGGATTTTTGTTATTTTGACATTCTGGCTTTATTAAGTTTGAAATTTCATAATATTAAGTCATAAATCCATGACGGGATATCATCCAGCAAGAATCATAAGATTTTAATAAATAGAACGGAATAAGCATGTCGTTTGAATTCCCAATACTCAGTTTAATTATTTGGTTGCCAATTGTTTTTGGTATTGCTGTATTCGCTACCGGTAATGATCGAAATGCGCAGCTTGCCCGTTGGATTTCCTTGATTGGATCGACACTAGGTTTTTTGGTCGCGATACCCCTGTACAGTGGCTTTGACGTGACAACCGGCTCAATGCAATTCGTTGAGAAATATGTCTGGTTTGAACGATTTAATGTTTATTATCATGTTGGTGTTGACGGGATATCGATGCCATTGATTGTATTAAATTGCTTTATTACACCGATTGTTGTTATTGCGGGATGGGAAGTAATTAAGCAGCGTGTATCCCAGTATATGGGAGCATTCCTCGTGATGTCCGGGATTGTAAATGGCGTGTTTTCATCACTGGACGCAATTCTGTTTTATGTTTTTTGGGAAGCATCGCTAATACCCATGTTTTTAATCATCGGTATTTGGGGCGGACCCAATAGAGTTTATGCCGCGATCAAGTTTTTTCTGTATACGCTTCTAGGTTCCTTATTAATGCTGATTGCATTTATTTATTTGTATAGGACATCCGAGGGAAGTTTCTCAATCGAAGATTATCATCGGCTTTCGATACCATTTACGCCGCAGATTTATTTATTCATCGCATTTTTGCTGGCATTCGCAGTTAAAGTGCCGATGTGGCCAGTGCATACCTGGCTGCCAGATGCTCACGTGGAGGCTCCTACGGGAGGATCTGTTGTTTTGGCGGCAATTTTGTTGAAATTGGGCGGTTACGGTTTTTTACGTTTTTCTCTACCTATTGCCCCGGACGCCAGTCTGTATCTCGCTGATATGATGATCGTTTTGTCATTAATTGCGGTTGTATATATTGGCTTGATTGCTTTGATGCAGGCTGACATGAAAAAGTTGATTGCTTATTCGTCGGTTGCACATATGGGTTTTGTTACGCTAGGGTTCTTCTTATTCAACGCCTACGGCATAGAAGGCGCGATGGTGCAGATGATCTCGCATGGATTTATATCGGGTGCAATGTTCCTTTGTGTAGGCGTGTTGTATGATCGCTTGCACTCGCGCCAAATTGCGGATTACGGTGGGGTTGTAAATAAGATGCCTGCTTTCGCGGCTTTCTTCATGTTATTCGCGATGGCAAATGCCGGGCTTCCAGGAACAAGCGGATTTGTTGGTGAATTTATGGTTATCATGAGCGCCGTCCAAATCAATTTCTGGTATGCATTTTTAGCAGCTACGACTTTGATTTTCGGGGCAGCTTATACATTATGGATGTATAAACGAGTGATATTTGGTGCAGTAGCTAATTCTGCTGTTGAAGGACTACAAGATATTTCCAAACGCGAATTCTTGATATTGGCAATTTTGGCTATTTTTGTACTGTGGTTCGGCGTTTATCCTTTCCCGCTCGTTGAAGTAATGCATACCACGATTGATCATTTATTAATCCATGTCAGTACCAGCAAGCTGTAAAATGTAATTCTGTAGGATATCTAGCAATAAGGATTTAGAGTTAATGAATTTTATACCACCTGACTTCGCACCGGCTTCTTCAGAGATCTTTATGCTCATTATGGTGTGTGTAGTAATGCTGGCTGATCTTACCGCCGGTAATAACCGGCGCCATGTAGCTTACTTACTGACGCAAATTACGTTGTTTGGATGCGCGCTTCTTACCTTCATATCTTTCTCCACAGAAGTGAATCATACGTTTTCCGGCATGTTCGTTGATGATGCGATGGCGGATATTCTCAAACTGATGGTGTATGGTACGGTATCAGCTGTATTAATTTATTCGCATACATACATTAGCGATAGAGGTATGCTGCGAGGAGAATTCTTTAGTCTGATACTTTTTGCAACACTGGGCATGATGGTTATGATCTCTGCTAGTCACTTCCTGACGCTCTACATTGGCTTGGAGTTATTGTCATTGTCCTTGTATGCATTGGTTGCGCTTCGGCGTGATTCACAGATCGCCACGGAAGCAGCAATGAAGTTTTTTGTATTGGGAGCCTTAGCATCCGGCTTTTTGCTATACGGCATGTCAATGGTATACGGTGCAACCGGTACTTTACATGTATCACAACTTACGCAAATCATTCAGAGTGAAGCCAGCAGCAAAGAAGTTCTGGTTGTGGGACTGGTCTTTATCGTTGCTGGAATCAGTTTTAAATTAAGTGCGGCGCCATTTCATATGTGGGCACCGGATGTTTATCAAGGTTCACCGACTGCAATTACCCTGTTTATTGGATCTGCGCCTAAACTGGCAGCATTTGGTTTTGTAATGCGATTGCTGGTTGAAGGAATGGGAGAGATGGTAGCGGATTGGCAAGGTATGCTGGTGATATTGGCAGTTTTGTCGATGGCCGTAGGAAATATCGCAGCGATAGCGCAAACAAATATTAAAAGGATGCTGGCTTATTCAACGATTTCGCACATGGGTTTTTTGTTACTGGGATTTATCAGTGCGGATTCGAATGGTTACAGTTCTGCACTTTTTTATGTAATTGCATATGTATTGATGACATTAGGTACATTTGCAATGATCATGATGTTATGCAGGAGCGGATTTGAGGCAGAGAATATCGACGATTTTAAAGGACTGAGTAAAAGAAATGCGTGGTATGCATTTATAACACTTTTATTGATGCTTTCTTTAGCCGGTATTCCACCGATGATTGGTTTTTATGCGAAATTTGCAGTATTGCAAGCTGTAGTGAATGCCGGGTTTGTGTGGCTCGCTATCGTAGCCGTTTTATTCTCGTTAATAGGCGCATTTTATTACCTACGTATTATTAAATTGATGTATTTTGACGAGCCTGAAACAGATGAGCCGATCGTGCCAAATAGCGATGTGAAGATTCTATTAAGTGCAAATGGATTGGCTGTTTTGGCTTTTGGAATATTTCCCCAGGCATTGATGGGATTAAGTCTCTACGCCATTCAAAACTCAATGTGACCGGAATTAGGAAAGCTGATAAAAGCTTTCCTAAATGTAAGTATCCACTCATTTTTCTATGTTGCATCTTAGCCTATAAAGCCTAGCTGTAATTTGCATAGAAGATTTTCCTGATGCTATTGCTGATGTAATCTCAGATTTAGTGTTTTTGATAACCACTGCATTGATTACAAGAACTTGAAATTACTAATCTGACCCCCATTTTCGCGAAAAAATATATTTATTTCATGGAGGTTTATTGTGCAAGTTGAAACACCTAAAGAACAATTCAGTTTTCAGGCAGAAGCTAAACAGTTATTAAAGCTGATGATCCATTCCTTATATAGTAATAAGGAAATTTTTTTGCGAGAACTGATATCAAACGCATCCGATGCCGCTGATAAATTGCGGTTTGAGGGACTAACCGATCCAGCACTCTATGAATCTGATTCAGATTTAAAAATCCGCGTAAGTTATGATAGTAACGAATATACGATTACCATTTCTGATAATGGAATTGGTATGTCTCGACAAGAAGTTATTGATCATATTGGCACCATCGCAAAGTCCGGCACCCGGGAATTCTTCAATTCTTTAACGGGCGATCAAGTTAAGGATGCGCATTTAATCGGGCAATTTGGCGTTGGATTTTATTCCGCGTTCATCATCGCTGATAAAGTAACTTTAATTACCAGAAGAGCAGGATTGACCTCCGAGCATGGTGTGCGTTGGGAATCGAGCGGTGAAGGTGAATACACCATAGAAACTGTTGAAAAACCTCAACGCGGCACAGACATCACATTGCACCTGCGAAAAGAGGAGGATGAGTTTCTCAATGGGATGCGAATTCGCAACATCATCCGTAAATACTCCGATCATATTACTTTACCGATTGTGATGAAGAAGGAAGAATGGTCGCAGGAAGAGAAAAGGAACATTGTTACTGATGAAGACGAAACTATCAATCAAGCCAATGCGTTGTGGGCAAGGCCGAAGAACGAAATTACTGCAGAACAATATGATGAATTTTATAAACATGTCGCTCATGATTTTGAGCCACCGTTAGCTTATGTGCATGCACGCGTAGAAGGTAAACAGGAATACACACAGTTGCTCTACATCCCTGCGCGCGCCCCGTTCGATTTATTCGATCGCGAACGTCGTCACGGTATCAAGCTCTATGTCCAAAGAGTATTTATTATGGATGACGCGGAAAAACTGCTGCCGAATTATTTGCGTTTTGTCCGTGGAGTCATTGACTCAAATAATTTACCACTGAACGTATCGCGTGAAATCCTGCAAGAATCCAAGGATATCGATTCAATCAGAGCCGGTGTTGTCAAGAAAGTGCTGGGATTGATTGAAGAGCTTTTGAAAAATGAGAATGAGAAAGGAAAAGACAAATATAAAACGTTTTATCGTGAATTTGGGCAAGTACTCAAGGAAGGTATCGGTGAAGATTACGCAAATCGTGAGCGAATTGCCAGATTGCTGCGTTTTGTCACAACCCATAGTGAAATCGATGAACCGGCAGTTTCATTGGAAACTTATGTTCAACGGATGAAAGAAGGGCAGGAAAAAATTTACTATGTGACTGCCGAAAGTCTGAAGGCAGCCAGAAACAGTCCTCATCTGGAGGTTTTCCGTAAAAAAGGAATCGAAGTTTTACTATTGTCTGACCGAGTGGATGAGTGGCTGGTCAGTAATTTGACGGAATTTGAAGGAAAACCGTTGCAATCGGTTGCAAAAGGCGGTTTGGATTTGGGCGCTTTGGAGGATGCAGCAGAAAAAGAGGAACAGGCTAAAGAAGCCGACGCATTCCAGGATCTGACGGGTAAGATGAAAGAAACACTCAGTGAGCAAGTAAAAGATGTGCGTGTCACGTTTCGCCTAACGGAATCCCCTGCCTGTCTAGTCGCGGATACGTACGATATGGGCGGTAATTTAGAACGATTATTGAAATCAGCCGGCCAAAAAATCCAGCATGCCAAACCGATTCTGGAAATTAACCCGCAACATCCAATGGTGCAAAAACTAAAAAGCGAAGTGGACAATTTCCAGGATTGGTGTCATTTATTATTCGATCAAGCCTTGTTGGCAGAAGGAGGTCAGCTCGAAGATCCGGCTGCATTTGTTAAAAGACTTAACGAGTTGCTACTATCGAAATCGTGATACTCGATCATTGATCAATATCACTTTCAGTGAAGATTAGTAACTAGAGGATCAAGAGCCAGGGCTGAAACTTCTGTAGATTCTGGATGTCCATTTTTACGGATAAAGGATGTTATTTTTTCTTTATTTTCGATAATTAATAAGGCAAACGGTGACTAAGCAGAAGAAAAATCAGGAAGTAAAGACTTCAACAAGAATTTATCAGGCGAAACTAGCAACTCCATTTGCTATTTTAGGTATCAGAACCGATGAAGACTGGTTAACCGACATTGATTATTTACCGCTCGATTCCTCAACATTGCCTCCACAAACCTTATTGGCTGAGGAAGTATGCAGGCAATTAACAGCTTATTTGACGGAACCTAATTACAAATTTGACTTAAGTTTGCATATTAGCGGTACTGCTCATCAACAGCGTGTATGGAAAGCTATCATGGCTATTCCAAGCGGGCAAACAAGCAGTTATGCAGAAATAGCATCACAACTTCATTCAGCGCCAAGAGCGGTAGGCCGGGCGTGTGGTGCTAATCGGATCCCGATTGTTATACCTTGTCACCGGGTAATATCCAAAAATGGTGGATTGGGAGGTTTTATGAACGCAAGTGATGGAAATCCTCTTGAAATCAAACGCTGGTTATTATGCCATGAGAGCGCCTGAGACTAATGCCGGTTTACTGGACGAGTTTTCCGATGCGTTATGGCTGGAAGACGGTTTGTCGCGAAATACACTTGATAGCTACCGAAATGATTTGCAGCTTTTCGGTGAATGGCTAAACAAGCGTAATCAAGGTAATGGCATACTCACGGAAGCGACGCATGCCGATTTGCTTGAGTTTCTTGCATCAAGAGTATCTGCAAAAATGAAAGCCAGCACGACTAGCCGTGAATTATCGAGCTTAAAACGTTTCTATCGTTTCTTGCTGCGTCAAGGAAAGATTTCCAGCGATCCTAGTTTAAACATTGAAACACCCAAACTGCAACGCCATTTACCTGATAGTCTTTCCGAAAAAGAAGTAGAGTTGCTATTAAGTGCCCCGGATCTCCGATTGCCATTGGGTTTGCGTGATCGTGCAATGCTCGAAGTATTGTATGCGAGCGGATTGCGTGTATCGGAATTGATTAATCTCAGGTACTCGCAGGTTAGCATGGACATGGGCGTCTTACGGGTCATGGGTAAAGGCAGGAAGGAGCGGCTGGCGCCATTAGGCGAGGAAGCGCTCGAATGGCTCAATCGCTATACAAGAGAAGCAAGGGCCGCGTTGCTGAATGGCATTGTGACCGATACGATATTTGTGACTACTCGCGGTGCGGCAATGACCCGGCAAGCATTCTGGTATCTCATCAAGCGTTATGCGCAACAAGTCGGCATCACCAAGCAACTTTCCCCGCATACGTTGCGTCATGCGTTTGCTACGCATCTGCTGAATCATGGAGCGGATTTGCGGGTTGTGCAGTTGCTGTTGGGGCACGCAGATATCTCAACGACGCAGATTTACACGCATATTGCACGTGAGCGATTAAAGCAGTTGCACGCAAGTCACCACCCGCGCGGCTAAATCAAGGCGACTTCTGAGCGAAGAATACATGGAGCGCGCTGATAGCAAGAATTACAAAAGCCGCTAATGACCAATCAGGTATAGTCAGCGATAAAAACTCCCAGTCAACATTTGCACAATCCCCGTTGGCTTCAAACATGCCGGGCCACCAGTCAGCAATAGGTAAAGAATTCAGAAAAGCTTCTTCCGGGCTAATACCGCATTCAAATGCTTCAGGAAAACGTATCAGCCACGCGTGACGTGCCGCAATGACCGTTCCTATTAGTGCAAATGCAAACATCAAAATCGCGTAAATGCGGTATCCAGTCTTTTCGGGATTATGAAGAATCGCCAGTAATGCAGTTAATCCCAATAGCCAATATGCCAGGCGCTGGGCTACACATAATGGGCAAGGCAGCAATCCTTCGATATGTTGTAAGTATTGTGCATAACCAAGAAGGGCGATACAGCAAAGCAGAATAAATAATAATATTAGTCTCATTGTGTATTTTTCTACTGTCAAAGTTGATTTCGTAGTTTATCCATGAAACCTTTGTGGATTTCACATAGTTTGCTATTATGCAAGAAGCTCAGTTCATTGAATATTTATAGTAGCACTTGAGCATACATTTCATTTATCAAATTGAGAGGGACTTGCCATGAAAACTAAGCTATTGACTGCAATTCTGGTTACTTCTGCTTTATTCGCTTCCAATGTGTCTTTTGCAGAATTAGGAAAAATGGATAAAGCTGAAGCTCAAGCCAAAACTAAGTTCGATCATATCGGACTTGCTGAGATGTATGAAAGAGAAGCTCACGAAATGAATGCAAAAGCGCAAAAACAAAAAGAGTTATTGAAAGAGTATCGGGAACATAGCGAATACTATGGACGGCATGGTCAAGATTTCGAGTCACACCACGAAGCGTTATTGCGAGAATATGAAAAAGCGGCAGATCGTAATAAAGAAATGGCTATTGTTCACCGGAAAATAGCGGAAAAAAATTAAATTACGAAGGGAACACTGATCGATCTGTTGAGCAAGATGAGATACAAAGCGGATAGGAAGTAAGAAACGAGACATACTAGAGCAAGATAGGCAAGTTTCTGAGCGCCGCCTAACGCGGGCAATTGCTTGCTTGAGCAATTAAATCAGTGTTTTCCTAAAAAGCATCTCCCTCAAAAGGGCGGGGAATTCGATTCAAGTTGATTAAAACAAGTAAAGTTGTGGCTCAACTATTTGTTTTTCCAAATCGCGTACGCGAGCAATGCCCAGGCAGTAAGGAATGAGACTCCACCAAACGGCGTGATCATGCCGATCGCACGGATGCCCGTAATACTCAGCACATAAAGGCTGAAGCTGAATAGAATAATCCCGATCATCATCAACCAGGCGGCCGCAGTAATAAAGCGTGAGTTCGGGAAATGCATTAAAAGCAGGCCGCTAACGAGGATGCCAAAGGCATGATAGAAATGATACTGTACGCCAGTGTGATAGACTGCCAGCATGTCTGCCGAGAGTAAATTCCTTAAGCCATGCGCGCCAAAAGCACCAAACGCTATGCAGAAGAAAATATTTAGCGCACCGAGGATCAAGAAAGTTTTAGGCATTAAGATTTTTACTGTTGAATGAAAAAAGTGAGCTGGGGCAGCTGCGTCGATCAGGAATCCTTGACGTTAGAAACATCCGCTTCACAGAAGCCGTATGCGAATTTTACCTGAATTTTTTCACCACAATGTATCTGTTTGCTGTTACGGATGATCGTACCTTTATCTGAAAAAGTGATGCTGTACCCACGCTCCAAGACCGATTGCGGATTCAGCTGTGATAACTGTGCTTGAATATGTTTTAACCTGACTGAATGTGCTTCGAAATAGAGGGAAAAAGCTCTGAGAAAGCGTGATGCCAAAACTTGATGTTGCCGATCCGAATGTACGATACGAGAATTTGCGTTAACTAACCGTTGATTGAATCCGAGCACTACCCATTGTTTTTTTTCAATTAAGTATGCATAGTTCTTGTTGAGCCGATCTTGTAGATACTGTAACTGAAGAAGTTGCTGCTGAATCCGGCTACCGGGGTAAATCAAACGATGCGATAGTATATCCATACGCTGCGTGGCGCGTTCGAGACCATGCAGAACCATGCGGAACATGCGCTGGTAAATCGTATTCAGACGGCGGCTTAATTCAGTCCGGTCTTTGCTTACTAACTCGGCGGCAGCCGTTGGTGTTGGTGCGCGCATGTCTGCAACAAAATCCGCGATAGTAAAGTCTGTTTCATGGCCGATGCCGCTAACAACAGGAATCGAGCTGCCGGCAATCGCCAATGCAACAATTTCTTCATTAAATGCCCACAAATCTTCAATATTTCCGCCCCCGCGACACACAATCAATACATCGCATTCATTGCGCAGTACGGCAGTATCGATAGCATCGGCGATACTGGCGGCGGCAGTTTTTCCTTGAACCAACGTGGGATAAATAATAACTGGCAAAGATGGCATGCGCCGCCGCAAGGTTGATAGCACATCCCGCAACGCAGCCGTATCGAGCGATGTGATAATGCCAATTTGCTTGGGCAAATCAGGTAATTTCTTTTTTTTGCCGGGATTAAAAAAACCGGCTTTTTCTAACTTGGCCTTAAGTTTCTCAAAAGCCTCGAATAATTCACCCAGACCAGCTCTCCGGATGGTTTCAACGTTTAACTGGAAATCTCCACGAGGTTCGTATAACGTAACTAATGCCAGTACTTCCACTTGCATGCCATCGGCGGGCTGCCAGTCAAAATACCGATTCTTATGACTGAACAGTACGCATCTTACCTGAGCTTCGGCATCTTTCAGCGAAAAATACCAATGACCGGATTGATAACGCTTCAAATTGGAAATTTCACCTTTAACCCACAATAACGGGATATTCTGTTCCAGGAATTGCCGGGTATTATTGTTTAATTCACTGACGGTTAAAATCTTACGCGCAAGTCCGGTGACTGGAAACAGATTCATATCAAGGCCGTAGAGTCGATGTATATTTTTATGATATCAGGGTACCGCTTAACTAATTGTAAATGATATAATTTCAAATTAACTTATTGTTTGTTAATCAACAATGGGTGAGCACAAAAAACCATCAAGTTAAAAAAGATGTTTGGATTTGTTAACTTAATTCTTATTTTCGCGACATACTCACAAATTTATTCACAGAAATTGTGGATAAAAAAATCGGTCAATCTTTAAGCCGATATTAAGAAAATGCTGAAGAATTTGACGAGCGTAATGAAGCGCGAGGTGCGCGACACACAACAGCCGGGACATTCAATCCGAGAGACGTGGGTGTGAATGCCACGCAACAAAATGTTCCGTTCGTGCAGTCAATTAATCAGCGTTTCTTTAAGTTGCATCGTACTGGGTGATAGACTTGGTTTTAAAATATACACTGGATGATTTTCAGAGAAAATGATACTCGGATCTACAGTGAGTGAGGAGACTATCTCGTGTTATCTTTAATTCAAGCAGCAGGTTGGCCAATCTGGCCGATAATCATCGCTTCCATAGTTGCAGCCGGGATTATCGGAGAGCGTATGTGGACCTTGCGTTTAAATGTCATTTCACCTAAGGAATTGTTGCCAAAGGTACTTAATGAATACAAGCGTAATGGTGTAAGTTCAGAGATGTTGACGAAGCTGCAAAAACATTCTCCTCTAGGACAGATCCTCGCAGCCGGTCTTAAGAATGTGAAAAGCTCCCGGGAAGTTATGAAGGAATCGATAGAAGAAGCGGGCCGGGTGATCGCGCATGAGCTGAATCGTTATCTGACAACATTGGGCACGATTGCGGCATTGAGTCCCTTGATGGGATTATTTGGCACCTTGGTCGGTATGATCGAGATTTTCGGATCCAATTCACCGGCAGGCAGCAATCCGGCGCAGCTGGCTTATGGGATTTCAGTGGCCTTGTACAATGCGGCCTTCGGCATTCTCGTTGCTATCCCAAGCATGATTTTCTACCGCCATTTTCGAGCCAAGGTTGATGATTTTGTGATTGAAATGGAACTGCAGGCTTTGAAATTAGTGGAGATTGTTCATGGCGAGCGGGATAGCTGATCGTTGTTTGCTTGTCTCGGCAACGTTGATCTATCCGCAAATTGATCAGGTTTTGAATGTTTCGCATTGAAGCTGTTACGCTGTGATAGGAGGGGATTTTATGAGCAACCGGCGTTCTTTGGTGACCGGAGGCGGCGGCTTTATCGGATCACATCTGGTGAGACAACTCCAGGAAAGTGGCGATAATGTCAGAATCCTGGAGCTCCCGGATGTTCCTTTGCCAGCTAACGTGGAAGTCGTGCGCGGCACGATTTGTGATCCTCATGTAGTCCGTAAAGCGCTTAAAGGTGTTCAAAGAGTCTATCACTTAGCGGCCAATCCTAATTTATGGACACGGAAAAAAAGCGACTTTAATCGGGTCAACTTTGAAGGCACCCGGACTATATTTGCAGAAGCGGCAAAGCATGATCTGGAAGTAATCGTGTATACTTCGACGGAATCGATTGTGACCGGACATGTGCGTAGGAATGTATCGGCTTTTTCCGCGTTGGAATGTCAATTAAACGAAATGCCAGGACCCTATTGCAAGTCAAAATTGCTGGCGGAATGGGAGGCGTTAAAAGCGGCTGAAGATGGATTGCCGGTTATTATTGTCGCACCGACATTACCGGTTGGACCCGGAGATAGATCCATTACCCCGCCTACGCGCATGATACTTGATTTTTTGAATGTCAAAACCCCGGCTTATTTGGATTGCGGATTTAACATGGCGGATGTAAGGGATATTGCTCAGGGTCATATATTGGCGGCTACGCATGGAAAACACGGAGAGCGCTATATCTTGGGAAATGAGAATATCACTTTGAGGCAACTATTGTGCTGGATTGAAGAGATTACCGGCCTGCACATGCCCAGAAGACATATTCCCTATTGGCTCGCATTAGCGGCGGCCGCTGTCAGTGAGTTTGTCGCCGATTACATGACCCATAAACCGCCTATGGCACCGCTTGCTGGTGTCAGATTGGCGCGTTACCCGATGCATTTTGATTGCAGCAAGGCGGTTAATGATCTTGGTTTGCCACAAAATTCCGTACGCCAGGCAATCGCTGACGAAATTGAATGGTTGCTCGATAACGGTTTGGTAATGCGGCGTTTGCCATTATTGAGAGAAATTTAAGACTGATTTGTAAAACCAATGGTTGGAATTATTGGACTTTTTAAAAATATTTTTGCAAAAACAAATCATGGCTATTTATGGCTGATTGTCTTGGCGATTTGTTTTTCGGTCTTGCAAGGGTGTGCTTCAACACCCAAGAATGGCGATCAAGAACTTGATCCGGTTGACCCTCACGAGAAATTTAACCGTGCGTCCTACGACTTCACGGATAAAATTGATCGTGCAGTGTTCGAACCCGTCGTGAATGCCTATATTGATTATGTGCCGGATCCGGCGCAGCGGTCGATTGGTAATTTTTACGACAATTTGGCTTATCCCAATGTCGCTTTAAATTCGTTTCTTCAGGGCAAAGTAAAACAGGGAACTGAAGATACGTTACGGTTTCTTGTCAATTCGACAATTGGCATGTTCGGATTGTTTGATATGGCGACGCACATGGGGTTGCAAAAACACGATGAAGATTTTGGCCAAACGTTAGGGGTGTGGGGGGTTAAGCCAGGTTCTTACTTATTTGTTCCTTTGATCGGCCCCAGTAGCGAGCGGGATGTCACCAATATTCCGATAGGGCTTGTGACTAATGTTTTGTTCTACGCGGGGCTGGCAGTAGGTACCTATTTTGCAGCTCCTCTGACAATCCTCGGCGCGATCGATAAGCGCGCAAGATTAGTGGGGCCGATGCGCATTCGCGATGAAGCGGCATTGGATCCTTATCTGTTTGTGCGCGAAGCATCGATGCAACAGCGCGAATTTCTGGTTCACGATGGCAAGCTGCCATTAGATCTTTACTACGAGCCATTTCAAGATAATCCATTCGAACAGGATGGAAAAAAACAGAAATTATGAGCGGACGGGCAATCGCATTGATTCAATGAATCAGGTTGACCGGCTGTTACGGTCATGAGAATAAAACAATATGACCGTTCAGAGTTAGTAAATAGGTATCTAAATTTTTGAATGAATAACGAAGGTGCTTAGAAATATATGATGGATAGGCTTCTTAAAATCTCGAATGCATCGGAACAATTGGACTCTGTTGAAAAGGATCAAATGACGCAATTGCACATGACGACAAAACCGGATCAGCAAGAAGTCGATGCTGCTGAACTGAATATCAAATTTAACCAAGCACGCAATGCCATGTTGGCTTTGCAGAATCCTGACGGACATTGGTGTTTTCCGCTAGAAGCGGATTGCACGATACCGGCAGAGTATATACTCATGATGCATTTCATGGATGAAGTGGACGTCGTTCTGGAAAATAAAATAGCCCGTTTTATCCGTGATAAACAAGATATGAAGCATGGTGGCTGGCCTCTATATTATGGCGGCGACTTTGATATCAGTTGTACTATCAAATCCTATTATGCGCTTAAGTTAGCAGGGGATTCGCCGGATGCGCCGCACATGGCGCGTGCCCGGGAAGCGATTCTGGAACGTGGCGGAGCGGCGAAGGCTAACGTTTTTACACGCTTGCTGCTGGCGATGTACGATCAGATTCCATGGCGGGGCGTACCGGTCGTGCCTTCGGAGCTGGTGCTGCTGCCAAGCTGGTTTCCTTTCCATATCAGCAAAGTGTCATACTGGTCGCGTACCGTGATGATTCCTTTATCAATCTTATGTACCTTGAAGGCGCGCGCTGCAAATCCCCGGCAAGTTGATATCCGTGAACTGTTTATTGTGCCGCCGGAAGAGGAAAAGAATTATTTTCCCAAAGCGGATACACCGCTGAAGCGCGTTTTTATGCTGGTGGAGAGGCTGTTGTCCCGGTTCGAGCCGCAACTGCCACAATCGTTCCGGCAATATTCCATCCGCCGCGCGGAGAAATGGGTGCTGGAACGTCTTAACGGCGAATGCGGCATCGGCGCGATTTTTCCAGCGATGGTCAATGCCTATGAAGCGTTGGCGCTGCTCGGTTATCCACCGGATCATCCGAACCGGGTGCAATGCCGCAATGCATTACTCGGATTGCTGGTCGACGAAGGTGAACGCACTTGGTGTCAGCCTTGCACATCGCCGGTTTGGGATACCGTTTTGACAAGTCTGGCATTGCAAGAAGACGCTACAACAGACCAGACGCCTGTTTTGAAAGCGCTGGATTGGCTGGTAGCACAACAGGTTCTGGATGAACCCGGTGACTGGCGCGATAAACGGCCTGATTTGCCGGGGGGCGGCTGGGCTTTCCAATATGCCAACCCGCATTATCCCGATCTGGATGACACTGCGGCGGTTGCATGGGCCTTGGAACAAGGGAGTGAAGAGCGTCACCAGTATTCGCTGGATCGCGCGGCCAATTGGCTGGCGGGCATGCAGTCGCGGAACGGTGGTTTTGCCGCCTTCGATATTGATAATACCTATCATTATTTGAATGAAATACCTTTTGCCGATCATGGCGCGTTGATCGACCCGCCGACCAGCGATGTGACCGCGCGTTGCGTCGGTCTGCTGGGGAAATACGGTAAGCATCAGCGCGAAGTATGGCGTGGCATCAGTTTCCTGTTGCGCGAACAAGAGAAAAACGGTTCTTGGTTTGGGCGCTGGGGGACCAACTATATTTATGGTACCTGGTCAGTGTTGGAAGCTTTCCGGCTGGCGCAGTTCGATATGCAGCATATTTCGGTACGCCGTGCCGTCAAATGGCTGAAATCGGTACAACGGGACGATGGCGGCTGGGGAGAAACCAATGATTCCTACCTGGATACGCAATGGGCCGGTCGTTTCCCCGAGACCAGTACAGCATTTCAAACCGCTTGGGCCGTGCTGGGGTTGATGGCGGCAGGCGAAGTCAATAGTGATGCCGTTCGCAGAGGTATTCAATATTTGCTGCGGAATCAGAATAGTGAGCATCTTTGGGAAGATCCCTGGTTTACCGCGCCCGGTTTTCCTCGGGTATTTTATCTGCGCTATCACGGTTACTCAAAATTCTTCCCGTTGTGGGCGCTGGCGCGCTATCGCGCGATGACCAGAACGATTGCCGCGTGCGAATAACCGGTTTGGTTACCGCGCTGCGGTCTGAAGCCGCATGTGTATCACCGGGGCGTATTCCTTTCAACCAACCCGCTTCGCTAAATGAACAGACGCTGTTGTGGCTCAGCGGCATGGGCGCGCAATCAGCCCGGGCCGCAGCGCAAGGATTGCAGCAGCACGGCGTTACTGCATTGGTAAGTTTCGGCGTCGCCGGGGCCTTGAGCGATCGATTAAAACCCGGCGATTTGGTGTTGCCGGATGCCATCCATGCCGGTGAGCTGCTGCCGATTGATCGAGGATGGCGTGACCGGCTGCAACAGCAACTCCCCTCAACCATTACCATTGTGAATGGCTTGTTGGCTGATAGCAACGTGCCACTGACTAATGAAAAAGCAAAACGTGATCTGGCGCGAGCTTCCGGTGCCATAGCCGTCGATATGGAAAGCGCGGCTATTGCGCAAGTGGCGGCAGTAGCCGGTATTCCGTTTATTGCAGTGCGTGCGATCATCGATCCGGTCCATTTCTCGCCGCCGCAAGCACTGCTTTCTGCGGTTAATCCGGATGGCGGTGTTAAGCCGGTGCATCTAACCGCACTGCTATTGAAGCGTTCGGTCCGGTTGGGCACATTATTGGAAATGGGCGCGGGTATGCGGGAAGCGCGCAAAACATTGTCCCGAGTTATCGAAGCGGCTGGCACCGGTTTGGCGAGCCAGGATTAGTGCGTTATTGCGCTTGCTGAAACTGCAACGCCGCCAGGCGTGCATAGAGCGCGCTGGATTGCAGCAATTCCGCATGCGAGCCGAGCGCATCGAGACGGCCATGATCGAGCACCGCAATGCGGTCGGCGGATTGCACCGTGGCTAACCGGTGTGCGATAACCAGCGTTGTGCGGTTGCGCATCAATTGCTGCAATGCCTGCTGCACCCAATACTCGCTTTGTGCATCCAATGCGCTGGTGGCCTCGTCGAGCAACAGCACCGGTGCATCGGCCAGAATCGCCCGTGCAATCGCCAACCGCTGCTTTTGGCCGCCCGACAACCCCGATCCTAAATCCCCCAGCGGTGTTTCATAACCTTGCGGCAGTGTACGGATGAATTCATGCGCATGCGCAGCCTCAGCTGCGGCTTGAACCGCCGCATCGCTGGCGTCGGGGCGGGCATAACGCAGATTGTCACTGATCGTGCCGTGGAACAATGCCGGATTTTGCGATACCAATGCAAAACAGCGGCGCAGCTCAAATAATTCAAGATTGCGGATATCGATGCCTTCCAGTCTGATCGTACCGGATTGAGTATCAAAAAAACGTAGCAACAAATCAAACAGCGTCGATTTTCCGGCGCCGGACGGGCCGACCAGCGCCAGTGTTTCACCCGCACGGATCGACAGCGTCAAGTTGTTGATTGCTAGAATTTCAGGGCGTGCAGGATATGCAAAGCACAGTTGATCAATGTCGATATTGCCGGAAACTTTGGGTAATTGCTGCGGTTGTTTTGGGGACTGGATCAGATTCGGCGAATGCAACAACTCCATGGTACGTTCGGCGGCTCCGGCAGCACGCTGCAGTTCTCCGATGACTTCCGAGATCGATGCAACAGCGGAACCGACGATCACGCTGTAGAATACAAAGGCTGCCAGTTCACCGGCACTGATACGGCCTTCGATGACATCCAGACCACCTACCCACAGCATCAATCCTACGGCCCCCATCACCAGCAATATAACCATTGTGATCAGCAGCGAGCGTTGCAGGGTGCGTTGTTTTGCGACGGCAAATGCGTCTTCAACCTGGCTATGGAATTTCTCTTGATCGATGCGCTGATGGTTGTAGGCTTGTACTGTTTTGATTTGACCCAGTACTTCACCGATGTAAGCGCCGACAGCCGCGATCTTGTCCTGGCTTTGCCGCGATAATTGCCGTACCCGGCGGCCGTAGACCAGAATCGGAACTACTACCAGCGGCACGCAAACCATCACCAGTGCCGTGAGTTTAGCATTGGTGATGAATAGCCAGATAATGCCGCCGATCATCATGATCAAATTACGCAAGGCAAACGAAACCGACGATCCGATCACGGTTTGCAACAGCGTCATATCGGCGGTCAGACGCGACTGGATTTCAAGACTGCGGTTGGCTTCAAAAAAGCCGGGATGCAAATGGATCAGATGATTGAACACCCGGCTGCGGATATCGGCGATCACGCGCTCACCTAACCAAGTGACCCAATAATAGCGGGTGAACGTGCCGACTGCCAAAGCAACAACTAATAATAAAAAAATCAGCACGTAATGGCTTAACAACTCTTTCGATTGCGTTGCGAAGCCTTGATCGATTAATAACCGGATGCCTTGCCCGATCGTTAAGGTAATCGCTGCGGTAAAAAGTAATGCCAGCAGGCTGTAGGCAACCTGGCGTTTATACGGCGCGATGAATTGCACGGCTTGCCGGGCGGCCTGCCAGCGCGCTGAGGTGTTATTGGGATTGTCTGTGTTGGATGAGTGGGACATTGAAAAGATGATAAGATATTAATCTTGTTTAATTTATCGAGTGAGAACTCATCTCCAATGAATTCAAACTTCTTGCGCTTGCAGCCACCGTTTTTAGTGCACTTCCAATGAAACAAGCCAAGCTTTTCACCCAACAATCGCTACTGGTTGATGATGCTGACAGCTTGGGATTGATAGCCAATGGGATTTTTGAGCCGGACGAGACACGCTCAATTCTTAATCTGATCAAGCCCGGAGACCGTTTTCTCGATATTGGTGCAAACGTCGGCTATTATACTGTTTTAGCCGCTGAGTGCGTCGGATCGACAGGTCAAGTGATTTCAGTCGAACCTGATAATACAAATTTTGAAATTTTGGATGCAAATACTCGTATTTGGCAACAACAGGGGCGGGTTAAAATTTACCGGCATGCATTGTCAGACCAAGCCGGTGAGTCACAACTTTTTCTAAGTTCTCACAACAACGGCATGCATCGTTTATATTCATCGGTGGTATGTACCGGAGAAACTATCCAGGTTTCGGTGGTCCGCGGGGATGATTTGCAGCTTGCGCCGCTTGATCTGGTCAAGATTGATATCGAAGGATTCGAACCGCGAGCGCTGCGTGGTTTGCAAGAAACCTTGAAAGCTTCTCCGAGAATTAAGATCTTGAGTGAGTTTTCTCCTTTTTCGATCCTTGAAGCAGGCGAATCGCCTTTAAATTGGTTGCAATGGATGATTGCTCAAGGGTTTGAAATACTAGCACTGCAGCAAGGAAGGTGGAGCCGTTCCGCCTGCGCAAGTTTGCTGGATTCGGTAGCCAAAATTGAACAATTGGATTTTTCCGCTTTGGTTCAATCGTTGCGTGGATTGGATAATCAGACGATTTTGGAGCAAGTAATTCAAACCGGCATAAATGCAGGTTACAACCGGCCTGTGCTGGAAAATCTTTTCTTTGTCCGACAAGCGGATGTTGCAACAATCGAGAGTCTTAATTTGTGATGAAAGTGTTTGATTAAATTTGATTAATGAATCGATGGCGGATTTTTTGTTGCCAATCTCAAAAAATTATCTGGCGTTGCTAGTGATTAAACAAATCAAAGCCAATTATAATTAAAAAGAAAGCATCATTACCAATTGCGAGAGACCCGCTTTGAACGAGAAATCCAGAAACCATTCCACCGCAGAGACAGCCCCGGCCAATTTCATCCGCAACATCATCGACGACGATAACCGCACCGGCAAATGGGGCGGGCGGGTGGAAACGCGTTTTCCGCCGGAACCGAACGGTTACTTGCATATTGGCCATGCCAAGAGCATTTGCCTGAATTTCGGGATTGCGCATGATTATAATGGCGTGTGTCACTTGCGCTTCGACGATACCAATCCGGAGAAGGAAGCGCAGGAGTATGTCGATTCGATTTGCGACAATGTTTCCTGGCTGGGTTTCGATTGGGGCAAACATCTGTATTATTCGTCGGATTATTTCGACCAGCTCTACGAATTCGCCGAATTTCTGATCATGCAAGGCAAAGCCTACGTCGAGAGTTTATCCGCCGATGAAATCCGCGAGTATCGCGGCACTCTGACGAATCCGGGCAGGAACAGTCCGTACCGCGACCGGTCGATTGAGGAAAATCTCGATTTATTCCGTCGCATGAAAGCCGGAGAATTTGCCGACGGGCAATACGTGCTGCGCGCCAGGATCGATATGGCATCGCCCAATATCAATATGCGCGATCCGGTGATTTACCGCATCCGTCACGTGCATCATCAGCGCACCGGCAATCGCTGGTGCATTTACCCGATGTACGATTACACTCACTGTATTTCCGATGCGCTGGAAAGAATCACGCATTCCTTGTGTACGCTTGAATTCGAAGATCACCGTCCGCTGTACGATTGGGTGCTCGATCAGTTGGCGGATAAAGTGCCGTGCCATCCGCAACAAATTGAATTTGCCCGGCTCAATCTGACGTACACCGTGATGAGCAAGCGCAAGTTGATCGAATTGGTGGAAAACAAACTGGTCGACGGCTGGGATGATCCGCGTTTGAGCACGCTGGCCGGTGTGCGCCGCCGCGGTTTTACACCGCGCGCCATTCGGCTGTTTGCCGAACGTATCGGCATCAGCAAAGCAGATTCGTGGATCGACATGACCGTGCTGGAAGATTGTCTGCGCGAAGACTTGAACGAACATGCGCCGCGCCGCATCGCCATTCTCAAGCCGTTGAAGCTGATCATTGACAATTACCCGGAAGGACAGCAAGAAGACTGTTTTGCACCGGATCACCCGCAAAAACCGGAATGGGGCAAGCGTACCGTTCCGTTGTCCAAAGTGCTGTATATCGAACGTGACGATTTCATGGAAACGCCGGTCAAAGGTTATTTCCGTCTGTCTCCGGGGGCGGAAGTGCGGTTGCGGTACGCTTACCTGGTTAAATGTATCGGCATCGATAAAAACGCCCAAGGCGAAATCGAAGCGATTCATTGCACTTACGATCCCGATACCAAAAGCGGCACACCGGGCGCCGATAGCCGCAAGGTCAAAGGCAATATTCACTGGTTATCCGCTGCGCATGCGCATGCGGCGGAAGTGCGCTTGTACGACCGCTTGTTCAGCGACCCGCATCCGGACAGCGGTGGCAAGGATTACAAAACCGCATTGAATCCGGATTCCAAACAAATCATTACCGCCTACGTCGAACCGGCGTTATGCGAAGCGCAACCCGAGCAAAGTTTTCAGTTCGAACGCAACGGTTACTTCGTCGCCGACCGCATCGACATGAAGCCCGGCAAGCCGGTTTTCAACCGTTCGGTGACATTGCGCGATTCGTGGGGCAAGATTGCAGGTTCGTAAAAGATGAGCGAATGACATGACTCGACAAGCTTTCCAGGCCCATCAACAGAATACAGAAGCCAGCAAAAAAGGAAGCGATCAGAGTTTTTTGGATCAGTTGACAGTCCTATTGCTGCAATTTCCGCAAATCAAACTAGCGATATTGTTCGGTTCTCAGGCAACAGGGTGCGTACGTCCGGATAGCGACATTGATCTTGGCATGCTGTCACAAGAACCGCTGAGTGCGGGTTTTAGGCTGCAATTGATGCAGGCGATTAGTGCTAAATTTGGCCGCCCGGTCGATATCGTCGATTTGTTTCACGTACCGGAACCTATCACCGGACAGGTTTTAGGAGGGATTCGCTTGCTTGGCGACGATACTGCATGCGGCAATCTGTTGTACCGGCATCTGCTCAACGTTGCCGATTTTCTGCCACTGCACCAGCGGATGCTTACTGAAAGGCGTAATCGATGGATCAAGTGATCATTGCCGAGAAATTGGAATCGCTGCGGCGTTGCATGCAACGCATCGAAGATAAAACACCAGAGGATGCGGGCAGTTTGATCCGGGATATCGATTTGCAAGATATTCTGGTGATCAATCTCACACGCGCTGTACAAATCAGCATCGATATTGGCAGTCACATCATCAGTACAACCAATCAGACATTACCTCAAACGATGGGCGATATTTTTACGAAGTTGCATGAACTTGGAGCAATTTCGCAAGAAACCAACGAACGATTACGAAAGGCTGTTGGTTTCAGAAATATCGCGGTTCACAACTATGAGGCGATCAACTGGGAAATTGTGTATGCCATCTGCCGGAATTCTTTGCGGGATTTCCGGCAGTTTGCTCAAGAGATTTGCCGGTATGCAGCTTTGCAGTAAGAAAGCTCTGTGAATGCAGATCATCCAGAGATGGTGAAGGTGACTTCTTAATCGATATAAAACAATCCCCGTTGCCGTACCATCTGCCAATCCGCCTGGCCGTGTTTCCTACACACACCGTAGCGAAACGATGGCGGCAATTCCGGGAATTTGAAGCGCAGGTCGTAAAACCAAACGCAAAATCCAGACTCTTGCGTATCCACAGAATCCAATACCGGAAATTGCGCAAAACTACGAAAAGGTGCGAAAGCAGGGGCTAGCCAGGCTTCCCGAAGCAGCACGGAGCGGGTCGGATCATTGCCGAATTGTTGCTGAATGCGCCAATTCTTTTCCATCACTGGACGGTAGGCGGCGGTCATTCTGGGGAAAAGCCAGTCGGCAGCATCGGCTTGTTCTTTTCCGGCAGGTCGCCATAAATCGATGTCCGTTATGTAATAAGTTTCGTGAATGCGGATGATGATTTTCCAATGAAACGGTGACAGTGGCTGCGGCAGAACCGCTACGTGCATAGGCTGGATGGCTTGAGATTCGGCATAGCGGTGGGCGATGGCGATGGCCTGTTGGTGCAACGTGGACAAAAAGATGACATAGCCGCACAACACCAATAGTGCTGTGATGGCCGGGATTTTGCGTTGCGGATAATACCCTGAAGCGGTCAGACCGGCGATGACGATCAAACTGAACCACGGATCGATGACAAATATCAGCGGCATAGAATAACGCTCAGTTGAAAACGGCGCGAACAGCATCAGCCCATACGATGTGATCAGATCACCCACGATGTGGATGGCGAGTCCGAGACAGGCGGGTTGATAAAACAACCGCCAGTTATAACGTCCGCGGCTGAGTTTGGAAAACGACCATGCCAGCAGTCCTGCCCAAACCGGCAGCAGAATCAATGAATGCGTCGGGCCTTGATGCCAGTTTAAATAGGTGAGGGTGTCGATCAGCCGCAGAACCAGATCAATATCCGGAAAAGCGGCAGCGGCAAAGCCCGCAACGATTCGCCAGCGCAATGGCAAACGCGCCGGCGCAGCAGCCCGCGCCAGCAGCGCGCCGCTCAGCGCATGAGTGAGCGGATCCACCGGTTAACCGGATTTTGCACGGATTTCCGGGACGATGGATAACGTTGGTGCCGCAGAACCGTGAGCTTCGGAAAATTCCCCGACTGTCTGCGATTCCGAATCGGTATCGGAGTTGTCCGCAGTTTCATTGCGAGGATTTCCGTATACCCAGTGATCGAGCGATTCGGCATATTTCAGTTTGTGCGCCAGGAAATCGCGGGTGTTTTGCGAATTTTCCGAATCATCCTGCATCCAGTAAGCAAACGTTGCCAGGTAAATCGTCGTCAACGCGGTTTCTTCCAGAGCACGGCGTACATACGTGGCATCGCGATGCGCGGCTTCGCGCATCCATTGCACGGTGCGGCTGACGCGCATGATGGCGGGAATTTGAATATGCAAATGACCGGGTTCCAGTTTGCCGCCGATCATCTGCCGTGTGACTTTGCGATGCGCAACCAGCGCATCGAGCCACGCCATGATAAGCAATTGCAAGCGTTCGCGTGGCGGTAGCGATAAAAATTCGACGGTTTCGGTGGCTTTAAGCATCCGGCTGTCGGCGCGGTCGAACCAGGCATCGACCAAGTCCTCTTTTTCGCGGAAATGGACGCGGATTTCGTCGAGTGTAATATCGAGTTCCGCCGCGACATCGAACAACCGCACTGATTCCCAGTGCGAGCGTTCCGCGATGGTTACTGCCGTATCAACAATTGCTTCACGTAAATCAAGTTTACTTTTCTTCATCTTGATCCTCCACAGTGTGTTAACGGAGTGGCGACATGCAATGCCGTTTGCACTATAACATATCATTTCAAGATCGGCGGAACAGCTATGACAAATGTCCTGGAAAAAAAGGATGCATCAACTATAGCGGTTGCATGGTTAGAAAAACTATCATTCAGAACTATGTTTATTAAGCATTTTATTTCTGATAAACATATTTTCAGTTTGTGAAGTCTGGTGGGATTGAATATACTTTTGGCACGAGCATCGCGAAGCCCGGTATGTGCCGCAAGCGGTAAATGGCTGTTGGATCGGCAGCCGGACAATGAGGCTAAAGCCGCTTCCCGTTACCTGAATAGTTCGAAATGCTCGTTACACGAAAAACATGAGGAGAGAAGATACCATGAAAACTCGTTCGCTTATTTCAAGCACGTTATTGCTCGGTGCAGGCGCGTTATTTGCTGTTTCCGCGCAAGCAACCATTCTGACGTTCAATTTGGACCCGGCTGTCGGTAATTACGGCGATATTCCGGGTGCTTACGGCGATAACGTCAATGCCGCCAGCGATGCGGTAGGGTCCTATTCGATGGGTAACGGTTATACGCCGAATATCACCACCGAATACCGTACCTGGCAAATCAGCACCAATACGGTAACTCATAACAATCTCGATTTCTGGGATTTCAATTACGGCGGTCTGGCGAATGTCGCATTCAGCGTGATCAGCGCTGATCACTTTGCGGAAATTACCTTGGTGCCGGAACCGGGCTGGGCGATTCGCCTGAACAGCTTCGACTTGGGCGGATACGCCAAAACGGATCATCCCAATTCACAAGTGCGTATCGTTGATGGCGACAGCAAAAGCACCTTGATCGATTATTCACCGGTTACCGTTTTAGGAGTGGGTACCTCGTATAGCACATTTACGCCCAATCTGACCTATGCCGGCGCGATTTCAATCCGGTTCGGCTACAACGATTGGAATGTCGGTATCGACAACATCAATTTCGATCAAGTCACGGCCGTTCCCGAACCCGAAACCTACGCCATGCTGTTGGCCGGTTTGGGATTGCTGGGTTTCATGGCGCGCCGCAGAACGCAGAACGTTTAAGAAAAGTAATCACGATTGGATCAACAACCCCGCCCTCGTGCGGGGTTTGTTTTTAACACCGTAGCGGCAACGCAGATAGTTTTTCAACGACCTGTCAGCGAGTGATTTTCCAAACATAATGAATTCTCGCGTCACGGGCGAAATCTTCCGGGATCAGTCTCGCGCTGATATCCTCAATAGTTAAACCAGCCAGCGCGGCTTGATCCATTTTGAAGCGGCGGAAATTGGTCGAGAAATACAGAATACCGCCCGGCGCGAGCAAAGCCGCCGCGTTGCGGATCAATGGCACATGGTCTTTCTGGATATCGAATGCTTCGTCCATGCGCTTGGAATTGGAAAACGTCGGCGGATCGAGAAAAATCAGATCGAATTGCGGGCGAGGTTTCGCTTTGGCCTGTCCGGCCAGCCATTCCACGCAATCGGCGCGTATCAATTGATGATTGCCGTGGATGCCATTCAGCGTGAAATTCCGTTGCGCCCATTCCAGATAGGTGTTCGACATATCCACTGTAACGCTCGATACCGCGCCGCCGACGATGGCATGTACTGTCGCGCTGCCGGTATACGCGAAACAATTCAGGAACCGTTTGCCTTTGGCCTGCTGCTGAATCAGTAAACGTATCGGGCGATGATCGAGAAACAAGCCGGTGTCGAGATAATCTTCGAAATTCACCCAGAATTTGCAGCCGCCTTCGGTAACGACATGGAAATGGCGCGAATCGCCGAGCTTTTCGTATTGATCGGTGCTTTTCTGCTTGCGGCGGATTTTTAGAAACACCTGCTGCGCCGGAATTTCCAGCATCCTGGCGATTTCTCGTAGCGCGCCTGCCAAGCGTTGATTCGCTTTGGCCGGATCAATCGATTTCGGCGGCTCGTATTCCTGCACATTTACCCAGGTTTGATCGCCATGATAAACATCGACGGCAACCGCATACTCCGGCAAATCGGCATCATACAGCCGGTAACAGTCGATGCGGCTTTTTTCAGCCCACTTGCTCAGTTTCTTCAGGTTCTTGCGCAAGCGGTTGGCGAACATTTCCGCATGATGATCGGTGGATTCCGTTTGCGCCCGGCGGCTGATGTGTTCGATACGTTCTTGTTGCGACTTGGTTGTCGGTTCGAAAAAAGCGCTTTCTTCAATCGTGAGCCGCAGTAATTTGCATTCCAGCGCGCCGTTGAACAACGTCACCGGTTTTTGCGAACGGATGCCGAGACGGAACCCAAGCTCCGGGTCGCCGATGATGATCGCCGCTTGCCAGCCGCTAAAGCGTTGTTTCAACACCTCGCCGAATTGCCGGTACAACGCCGCGGTTTCTTCCTCATCGCCGAGCCGCTCACCGTATGGCGGATTGCAAACGATCAAACCTTTCGGCCAGCTCAGAGCGGCAGCGGCATCCGCAATGCCGCGTTTTTCGATGTGAATCTTGCCCTGCAATCCGGCATTTTCGACATGTTGCAGCGCGGCATTAACAGTATGGCGATCGTGATCGAAACCGGCGATCACCGGCAGCTTGCCCAGACCGGCCTCACGCCGTTTGCGCGCATCGTCCAGCAAGGTTTGCCATAATTGCGGATCGTGTTGTTTCCAGCCGAGAAAACCGAAATAGCCGCGTTGCAATCCTGGCGCGATATCGGCGGCGATTAACGCACCTTCCACCAGCAAGGTGCCGGAACCGCACATCGGATCGAGCAACGAACCGCCTTGCGCGGCAATGGCTGGCCAACCGGCGCGCAGCAAAATCGCCGCCGCCAGGCTTTCCTTGATCGGCGCAGCGATGTTGATATCGCGGTAGCCGCGCCGGTGCAAACTTTCGCCCGATAAATCCAGGCTCAATTGCGCGGTTTCGTTATGCAAATACACATTGACGCGGATGTTGGGGTGCTCGGTATCGACATTGGGCCGCTGACCGAATTTTGCGCGCATTTGATCGACAATGGCGTCCTTGACCTTGAGCGCGCCAAAATGCGTGTTGTTGATCGCCGGATTATTTTTACTGCTGAATGACACCGCTAAGCTGTCGTCGGCATTCAAGTGTTCAGACCAGTCAACGCCTTGTACCCCAACGTACAAATCCTGCTGCGATTTCACCTCGAAACTGTGCAGCAACAGCAACACCCGGCTCGCCGTGCGCAGCCATAAACAAGCTTTATAAGCCAGCGCCAAATCGCCCTGAAACAGCACCCCCGCCATTTTTGGCTGCACCTGCAATCCGCCCAGTGCTCGTATTTCAGCGGCGAGAATATCTTCCATGGCTTTGGGAGTGGTCGCGAAAAGCTGATAGTGCGTCATGATTTGTAACGAGTGGAGTGTGGCTGCGTAGGATACTCGAATACCACGCTTTTTGTGCTGTTTTTTGTGGTGAATCCGGTTCCCGGTCGTGTTGAAATCGAGAAGAACGTTTCATCGATCAACGCTTCGAAAAAGCGCGAGCAGTCTGTGCTGAATAATACGAACATACCCAATCGTTGAAACCCGGAAGCGATAACAGCCGTGGGCTCATGAAGATTGCTGCCTTATGATGGCTTCGGCGTCTTCGAGTTCTTCCTTCCGGCGCCCATAGCCGCATTGCTCGATCAGTTTTCGTGCTGCGGCAAGGTCGGCAGCGGGCGATTCCCACGGGTACGTTGTTTCGCGGAAAAACAGGCGGGCGCGGTGAAGGTGGATGTCCGCCAGGAACAGCCGCATGGGGCCGCGCTCGGCGATTTCCCAGGCTTCGTCCAAATCCGCCTGTGCGCTGTCGGGGCCGGTGCATTTGCCTTCGAGAAACCGCAACCAGGCGCGGGTGAGGAGGCCGCGGGGAAGATCATCCATGTTGCCGGAGTGGCGGAGGCCGGACACGGCGGCGTCCAATTCGTGGCGGGCGGTTTCAAATGCATCATCTCCCCCTTCCAGAATCATTGCGTAGAGCGCGGCGCGACCCAGCGTGAGGTGGTCGAGGGCGAGAGTGAGAAGTCCGAGACCGCCGTTCATTGCCCACTTGAGCGTCTGCGTCGCGCGCTGGGAGATGCCCTGTAGCGTCGCTGTATGAGCGACGATGTCTTCCGGCGGTCTGCGACTGCCGCTACAGATGGTTTGCCACGCCGCGTGTTCAGAGGCGGCGAGGAGCAGGTCGCCATACCGGAAGCCTTGCAGCGAGTAGAGCAGCGGGTAGTCGGGCTGGCGCTCGGCCTGCATTCGCTCGGCCTCGCGGAAGCGCGTCTCCGCCTCGGCCCGGCGGCCCGCCTGGTGCAGGGCGTCGGCGTGGGTCGTGCGCTTGCTCATCCGCTGAAACGCATCGCCGCTGCGGTCGGCGTAGGTCACGGACTGCTCGGCGTCACCCACCGCCCCGGCCACCTCGCCCAGCGTCAGCTCCAGCTCGCTCAGGTTGCTGGTAGCGACTGCGGCGTTTCTCCAATCTCATCGCTTCACAGCAAGGTTTGCCCCAGCTCGCATCGGCTCAAGGGACTCAAGTAGCTTGCCCAGCAGGCGTAGATTGAAGGCGGTCTCGTTCAGCAGCCAAGATTGACCACGCTCAGAAATGGAACGCGAAGGTCTTCCCCACCGTTCCTCGAACATTATTCCTGCGCCAAAGAGATCCGCCTCAATCTTCTTCGTGTCAAAGACGCGCTGTTTTCCCACAATCCTCGCGGCATAAAGATCAACACAGGATTCCTGCATACCAGCTTCGCAACCGTGAACTAAGGCATAATACAGGGGATCAAGGTCTTGGTTGGTGGGCTTGTCTTTATCCTTCGTGTTTGCGCAGAGGTGTTCATAGAGATGTCGGTGTGCCACACGCCATACATCGAGTTGTTGTTTGCGTAGTTGAGCAGCGAAGTATTCGCGCAGTAGCGGATGCGCATCGAGCGAGGCGAGCGCACCGGTCGCGTCGCGGTTCACCGTGAGCAGCTTCGCGGCTTCGAGGCCGCTGAGGCAGAATTCCCAATCGTCGTCGGCCAGTCCGGCCAGCGGTTCGGTGAGGCCGGGAATGGTTTCGCGCCGCAGGGCCGCGAGGCAGCCGGCGTCAGCGGGCCGGTCGAACAAGCCCATGAGCCGTAGCACGGCCACGAAACGTCGTCCACGAATTTGCGTCTTGCGTTCGCTTTCACTGAAAAGCCGTCGAAGCCATGCCCGAAATCCCCGTGGTTCGAGCCAGTTCACATAGGCATCCAGAACACGGAATGCGTGCCCACCATCCATCTCTTCGTCAGCCTTCTCGAACTTCACGCGGTCGCGCTGGCGGATGTCGCCGTGGAAGGCGCGTTTCAGGAAGCCGCCGAGCAGGGTCAGCGTGAGCGCGTGGCCTTTCACGTCTTCGACCAGCGTTGCGCATTCCTTCGCCGTGCCGCGCACGCCGAGGGTTTTCAGCAGATGCACGCCGGCGTCGCGGGACAGGCGCAGCAGTTTCTCTTCCCGTGCGGTGGTCTGCCAGAAGGCTCGCAAGTCCGGCAGCGAGTAGCGGGTGGTGACAACGCACAGACCGTGGCTGGCGGCGGCCAGGCCTTTCAGCAGCGCGGCAATGCCTTGGTCCTTGAGTTCGCCCGGCGTGGGCGCGGTGGGTGCGTATTGCAGCGGTTCGAGGCCGTCGAGGATGAGCAGGCTGCGCCGCTGACCGACGAGGCGGGCGAGGCGCTGGCCTTTCTCGAATGCGCCTGCGCTGCTCGCAGCAAATTTCTTGTCCTTTTCATCCTTGGCAAAGAAGTTCAGTGCTTCCTTCAAGAACAGATCGGACGATGCCGCGACTTGATCGCGCGTGCCCTGGCTGTAGAAACTCCAGGCAAAGGCGGCGTCGCAACCGGGCCAGTCCTGCCCCGCCAGTTCTGCCGCCCATTTGGCGACGAGGGAGGTCTTGCCTTCGCCGCCGAGAGCGACGAAGGTGAGAATGTGCGGACGGCCTCCCTCCAAGCGAAGCGTCTTTTGCCATGCTTCGTTGAGGCACTGGGTTTCTTCCTCGCGGCCGATGAGTTGGGCTGGAGCGTATTTACCAATGCGAGCGATATCGAAAGAGCGCTCGGCTCGCGTACGGGGACGGAAGTCTATAACGTCGCGATCACTGAAGATCGCGGGCAGCGGGCAATCTTCGCGCCGTACCGGGATAACGCGTTTGCCGAGGCGGCGAGCGAGTGCGACTTCCCGGCTTACCCAAACCGAGGAATTTGAAGCGGCAGTGATGACGACAACGAAAGTATCAGAGTCGGCAATGCCTTGTTCGATGCGCGGCCAGAACAGTTCATCCGGCTCGATGGCGCTGACATCATTGAATACATCGTCGAAACCCGCTGCGAGCAGAAAGGATTTCATTTCGGCGACGAAGCTGTCGTCGGCACTGCTGTGAGAAACGAAGGCGCGGGGCATCGGTTAAGTTTTGAGAATCGTCCAATTTCAATTTGGCTGTCATCATAACAAACTTGCTTAGTTCCACAAGCTGGATAGCGGACGCTATTGACGCTTAACTCGTCTGATTTTCACCAGCCAATTTTTGCTGGATTCAACAGAAATCCTCTTTGATCGGGGTGACACTGGTTTGTCTATTAATATTCAATGGCTTAATGTATTAATTGAGCTCTAATGTAAGATTTATCTTTCAAATAATCAGGAAATTTTCTGAAATAAAAAAAGAAATTGCTGGCAGAACCTAATGAATGAAGTTCCGTAAACAAAACTTCGTTTTAATAGATTTATCTGGTTTCCAGATAGCACAAAAGGAGCGTTTTTTCATGTTTCAGGAACAAACGGCAAACAATGCGACTGAACCTGCAGGTGCAGTAGCTGCAGGCATCACTAATGAGTATCTGACTTTCCGCTTAGGAAAAGAAGAATATGGGATCGAGATCCTCAAAGTGCAGGAGATACGTGGATATGAAGCCATCACACAGATAGCCAACGCACCGAATTTCATAAAAGGGGTTGTGAATTTACGCGGCATCATCGTACCGATCATCGATATGCGGATTAAGTTTAATCTGAGTGACGTTAATTATGATCAATTCACGGTGGTGATTATTCTGAACGTTGCGGGCCGGGTAATGGGTATCGTGGTGGATGGCGTATCTGATGTGATTAATTTGACAGCCGATCAATTACGTCCGGCGCCCGGGTTGGGGGCGATCATTGATACCGAATATATTATGGGGTTAGGAACCATCGATGATCGAATGCTCATCTTGATAGACATCGAGAAGATGATGAGCAGCAGTGATATGGGATTGATCGAGCAAAGCATTAATTGATTTTTGAAACGGATTGGATATTGGTGGTTACTTTGAGGAGAGTTAAATGTTTAATAATATGACGATTAAATCACGAATGGTATTTGTTATCGGCATACTGTCAGTGTTACTCGCCGGTGTTGGCGGCCTGGGTTTGTACGGAATCGATCAATCCAATGGAAATTTAAAGACGGTATACGAAGACCGGACTGTGGTTTTAGGTGATTTAAATACGGTTCTTGACCGGGTCCATCGGGTACGTCTCAACGCAGTGATGGCTGCTAATATGAAAGATGTTTCGATCGCCAAGCAGCGTACAGCAATGACGGCGGAAAGAGACGCGGAAATCGAAGCAACTTGGCAAAAATTTATGAGTACGATTTTAACGCCCGAAGAAGAGCAATTGGCAAAAAGTTTTACACAGCAATGGGCGATTTATAAAGAATCACGCAATCGGACGATGAATTTGGCGATGGCAGGGAATTTTGAAGAAGCAAATGCAAATGCGGTGAATGACGCAACTCCGAAATTTGATGAAGCACATAAAACTTTAATGGCGCTGATTGAATTACAGTCGAAGGTCGCAGGACAAGAGTACGCAGAAGCGCAAAGCAACTTTAGCACGGTGTTTGCGCTTACGGCAACGATGGTGGGTTTAGGAGTTGTATTGGCAATTATTATCGGGATTCTGCTAATTCGCGCCGTGATAGGTCCGCTCAATGAAGCAATAGCTGTTGCCAATGCAGTGGCAGCCGGTGATTTGACTAGCCGGATTGATGTGAATTCGACTAATGAAACAGGACGATTGCTGCAAGCACTTAAAACTATGAATGATAATCTGGTTGATTTGGTTGGAAAGGTACGCATGGGTACAGACCAGATTGCTACGGCATCAGGAGAGATCGCATCAGGCAACTCAGACTTAAGCCAGCGTACCGAAGAACAAGCATCGAGCCTGGAAGAAACCGCATCGTCGATGGAAGAACTGACATCGACCGTGAAGCAGAATGCCGATAATGCTCGTCAAGCGAATCAATTGGCGGCAGGCGCATCGGAAGTCGCGGTCAAAGGCGGAGCAGTAGTGGGTCAAGTGGTGCAGACCATGAGTTCGATCAATGAAAGTTCCAAGAAGATAGTCGACATCATCAGCGTGATCGATGGCATTGCGTTCCAAACCAATATTCTGGCATTGAACGCCGCAGTCGAAGCGGCACGGGCTGGGGAACAAGGTCGCGGATTTGCGGTAGTGGCAACGGAAGTGCGAACCCTGGCGCAACGTTCAGCGGCGGCGGCGAAAGAAATCAAAGAACTGATCAGCGACTCGGTGGCGAAAGTGGAAGATGGTACGCGGCTGGTGGATGAAGCAGGTGCGACGATGGACGAGATCGTGAGTGCGGTGAAGCGCGTGACCGACATCA
>LWDH01000009.1 GCA_002083395.1 Proteobacteria bacterium SG_bin4
GCCAATCAGTACGGCAACCTTGGCAACGTCTACGAAACCCGCGGCGAGCTGGATCGCGCCGTTGAATACTATGAGCAGTCGCTGGCATTGAACCGGGAGCTGGGGCGCAAGGAAGGCATGGCGAGCGACTACGGCAACCTTGGCATCGTCTACCGAACCCGCGGCGAGCTCGACCGCGCGGTTGAATACTATGAGCAGTCGCTGGCATTGAACCGGGAGCTGGGGCGCAAGAAAGGCATGGCCAATCAGTACGGCAACCTTGGCAACGTCTACCGCACCCGCGGCGAGCTCGACCGCGCCGTTGAATACCATGAGCGCTCACTGGCAATCGAAAAGGAGCTGGGGCGCAAGGAAGGCATGGCTGCTCAGTACGGCAACCTCGGCATCGTCTACGAAACCCGCGGCGAGCTCGACCGCGCGGTTGAATATTATGAGCGCTCGCTGGCAATCGAAAAGGAGCTGGGGCGCAAGGAAGGCATGGCCAATCAGTACGGCAACCTTGGCAACGTCTACCGCATTCGCGGCGAGCTCGACCGCGCGGTTGAATATTGGAAACAATCCTTGGCGCTATTTCAACAACTGGGTGCTAAAGACAAAGTGGCTTTGGTTCAATCCTGGCTGGATGCGACTGAGCAAGAAGGGGCCGATTGACTTATCCGGTTGTCGGTCGCTGAAAATCGAAGGTCATTGCAGCGGATTGACCCCGGTGCAGCGTTCGCCGATCCAGTGTGCCGCGGTTTGCGCCGATGCGTGTACCGGCATGCCGCTGACGGTGCTATCGAATTCGGTGCTGCCGGTGAAACGTTCCGGGTTGATAAAAGTACCCTCGGCAGTGCCGGTTCCTTGAAAATGCTGGTTGTCGCAGGTCAGTTCGAGTCGATAGCGATTGCCGGTGCGGGTGGCGTTTTGCACGGTGCAGCCGGACCGGTGTTCGTAGAAATACCGGGGGATGTCTTCTTTGGCCATGGCTTCGGTGATGCAGAGGTGCGAGGTGGCGGCGCCGTTTTCTATTTTCGGCAGTTTCAAGCCATAGCGCCGGGCGAGGTCGCTGAGTTGTTGCATATGTTCCGCGGGAATGTGCGGCACCAGCGACAGCAGGTCGGAACGGGTGGTGACTTCCCATAAGCCGGGGCGAATATGCTGGTGTGCATATGCAGGCGTCATGATGAAGCTGAGGAGCAGGGTGCAGAGTATTGTTCGCATGATGGCTTTGCCGTTCGGAGTGATAGTGAGCGTTTCATAAATTATTGCACGCCAGTTTAGCGGAAAACTCATTCATTCCGCAGAAATCCGCGGGGCATGCGGATTTCCTATAATTCATTTCTATATCATTATAATCAATTATTATTTCTGGTTATAAGATGTTTACTGTATATTCCGTAGCTTTGCGCGGAATGTAAGACTATGGAATGGCAAGGCTGGTTTACCTTGGGTTTGTGCGGCACGGTGCTGGCGACGTTGATTTTTACCAAGATCGGTCCGCATTTGATCATGATCGGCGCATTGACGATCCTCAGTGTAACCGGGATTTTAAAAAGCGGCGATGTGCTCAGCGGCTTCAGCAATTCGGGTTTGATTACGGTGGCGGGGATGTTCGTGGTTGCCGCCGGGATGCATGCTTCCGGCGCCATCGATTTGCTGGTGAATACCCTGTTAGGCCGCCCTAAAACCTCGCGCGCCGCGCTGAACCGGATGTTCTGGCCGGTTGCATTTTTAAGCAGTTTTCTCAATAACACGCCGGTTGTCGCGACGATGATCCCGGCGATTTACAGTTGGTCGCGTAAAATCGGGATTTCGCCTTCCAAGCTGATGATTCCGCTGAGTTATACGGCGATTCTGGGCGGTACTGTGACGCTGATCGGCACCAGTACCAATCTGATCGTGAACGGCCAATTTCAAACGTTGACCGGTGAAGCCGGTTTTTCCCTGTTTTCAATTACGCCGGTCGGCGTGCCGGTGGCGATTGCCGGTTTTTTATTCATGTGGCTGGCTTTTCCAAAATTGCTGCCTGACCGCAAGCAAGGCGAAGCTTTTTCTAATCTGCGCGAGTTTACCCTTGAAGTTTCTATCGACCCGAACGGCCCATTGGTCGGAAAAACCGTCGAGCAAGCCGGACTCCGGCATCTGCAGCGAGTTTATCTGGTGGAAATCGAGAGGAACAGTACCGCGCTGGCGGTCGTTTCTTCGGAAGAAGTGCTGCAAGGCGGCGACCGGCTGGTGTTTGCGGGCGATACCGACGCAATTTCCGATCTGTTGCGCATCAATGGCGTGATTCCGTCCAGCGACGACGGGCAAGTGCATGCGTTTACGCACAGACATCCTGAGAGACGGTTGGTCGAAGCAGTGGTATCCCCGCATTGTTCGGCGATCGGGTACGCTATCCGCGAAGCCCGTTTCCGTGCCCGCTATGGCGCAGCGGTGCTGGCTGTGGCGCGAAATGGCGAGCGCATCAAGGGAAATCTCGGTAACATCATTTTGCAGCCGGGCGATACCCTGTTGCTGGAAGCCCGGCCGGCGTTCGTTACGCGCCAGCGTTACAACAAGGATTTTTTACTGATTAACGATCTGAACACCGAAGCGCCGCGGCATGACCGGGCTTTTATCGCGTGGGCTATTTTGCTGGGGATCGTGGCGCTGGCGAGCTTTGAGGTGATTACCATGCTCAATGGCGCTTTGATCGGCGCTTGCATGATGATCATTACCGGCTGTTGTTCACCCAGCCAGGCGGAAAAGAGTCTGGATCTGACGGTTATTTTGACGATCGCGGCGTCGTTTGCACTTGGCATGGCGCTGGAAAAAACCGGTGTCGCCAAATTTCTGGCGGGCAATATCGTCGATATCAGCGGAGGAACGCCTTGGCTGTTGTTAATTCTCACGTATATCGCTGTGTCACTGCTAACCGAAGTGATTACCAACAATGCAGCAGCGCTGCTGATGCTGCCGATCGTGCTGGAAATTACCGCAGAGGCTGATTTGAACAATATTCCCTTTGTATTGGCCATCATGATGGCCGCATCCGCCAGTTTTGCAACGCCGCTCGGTTATCAAACTAACATGATGGTGTATGGTCCTGGCGAATACCGTTTCTCGGATTTCCTGAAAGTTGGCATACCGATGAATATCGTCACGGGGATTGTTACGATTACGGTACTCTTGATCGGTTGGCCATTGACTAAATGATGCCGTTCGGAGTAAGTCCGCCTTATTTTTCATTCCTGATTAACTTTGGATTTGTATGATGGTCTAACTTCTGGCTTAGAATTTTTCCGGCGAAGTTATTCAATAAAAAACCGACCTTATTCCTGTCTTTACTGACTTTAACAATCGGTTCTTTTGCCGTTAATAGCAAGCTATATTCGCAGATCGGGAACCGGAGTTTGAAATGGACTTATATGCAGGTATTGCCAAAGAATCAAATCAATCCACGTTAGTTAGAGAATTTTTGGGCCTCACCCAAAATCTTTTTTGCGGGATCCGATTGCTTTGCTTCCGCCGGAATGCGATCGCGCATGCGACGGCTACGCATAATCAATTGGCTCTGCTCGTGGTTTTCTACAGCTTAACCGCACTGGTCATTTCCTATTCGCTGACATCCGAGCCGATCTTCGATTTATTTGGGTTAAGTTATCTTGGAATTGAATTACTGATTGTGCTGATGGTCGGTTTTGTGGTGACAAAGGTTACGCACAACCGGGAGCATTTATTGCTGTTTTTGGTGTTGGCATACAGCGTCTTACCGTTTCTTTATTTGATATCTTTTGTTGCCTTGCCTCAGTTGCCGGATGATTATCTGGAGACGGGTTACACGATTTATGCGATCTGGAGCTTTCTCGTTTGTTTTTTTCTTGCATTGCAACTGCTGGATTACCGAAAAATCAGAGCACTCCTGTTAGCGATTTTTTGGATGAGCGCAACCTATCCTTTGGTGAATGTGCCATTCAGCTTTTGGTACGAAGATTTTGACTATTCAAGGGTGATGGATGCGTATAGCAATGCCGATTTCAGCTACATTAACCAGGAAGAGGTTTACTACAATCAGTATAGGCTTCTGAATAACGCTCTTAGCCCTATCGAACCCGGTAAGGAAGGCGTCACTGATTTATTTTTTGTAGGATTTGGTTCCGATGCGGCTCAGGATGTCTTTATGAGAGAAGTCGATCATGTGCAGCGCGCCATGAATAAAAACCTGGGCGCATCGGGGCGGTCGGTGGTATTAATCAATAACCTGAAAACCATTGATACCACCCCGCTCGCGTCCGCTTCAAATTTAAGGATCGCTTTGAGTCATGTAGGAGGTAAGATGAACCGTGAGGAAGACGTGGTGTTTTTGTACCTTACCAGCCATGGATCGATTAACCACGAGCTTTCAGTCAATATGTGGCCACTCGAACTCAACGACGTGCGGCCTGAAGATATCAAAGCTTACCTCGATGAAGCCGGTATCCGCTGGCGCATTATACTGATTTCAGCGTGTTATTCCGGCGGATTTATTGATGCTTTGCAGGATGATCACAGCTTGATTCTCACTGCAGCCGCCGCCGATAAAACATCCTTTGGCTGCGCTCATGAGAACGAGTATACGTATTTCGGCGAAGCGCTTTTCAGAAGCATAGATGACAGGCCTTACCAATTTATTGAAAACTTCAGCGAGGCTATTGAGAAAATCCGGCAGCGTGAGTTGTCTGAAAACTTAATCCCGTCCGAGCCTCAGTTATTTATCGGTAACGCCATGCGTGAGAAGCTGAAACTGTTGGAACAGGATATGGTCCGGTATGCGCCCGAAAGATTTGCCGCCTACTAATGAAAAACTGAGATGAGTTTTCTAATAACTTATTCCGTGCGTTGTTAACCTTTAACTCTTCCGTTCGTCTGTTCAAATGATTGACTGATTCTTGCTAATTCCGTCAATCGTTTGGATATTTCAAAATTAATACTTTCTTCGGGGTAATTGCCGTTCTGGTCCGCTTCACCCGGCTGTTTTCCGGTGAGCAGCATGATGGCTTGATCGGCGGTTTCCACTGCGTAAATATGAAATGTTCCGGAAGTAACTGCATCGACGACATTTTTGCGTAACATCAGGTGTTGAACATTGGCCGCCGGTATTAACACGCCTTGGTTACCGGTTAGTCCGCGAGCCGCACAGATATCAAAGAAACCTTCTATCTTTTCGTTCACCGCGCCAATTGCTTGGACCTGGCCGAACTGATTGACTGAGCCAGTGATGGCCAGGGATTGGTCAATGGGCGCATTGGCAAGATTGGAAAGCAGTGCGCATAACTCTGCGAGTGAGGCGCTGTCGCCATCGATCATGCCATAAGATTGTTCAAATACCAGACTGGCAGACAGAGCCAGGGGTTGATTTTTTGCATAACGCGCTGTTAGAAATGCGGATAATATCAATACGCCTTTGGAGTGGATAGCACCGGAAAGTTTGACTTCGCGTTCGATATTAACCATATCGCCTTTGCCAAAGCGGGTCGTAGCGGTGATCCGGGTGGGTTGCGCAAAAGCGAATCCGCCCAATTCTATTACCGACAGCCCGTTGACTTGTCCGATCACAGACCCTTGCGTGTCGATCATCAGAATATTGCGCTGAATCGCTTCGTAAAGACGATCCCTGATACGGTCCTGACGACGAATCTGAGCATCAATCGCTTGTTGAATGTCGCTTGCAAGTACAATATCGTGATGCGCTTCTCGCGCCCAGAAATCGGCTTCAACAAGTAAATCGGCGATATTGCGCATATGCATGGATAGCTTCTCCGAGTCACTCGCTAAACGCCCGCTATATTCGATAACACGCGCTACGGCACGTCGGTCGTAAGGCAATAGTCCTTGTTTGCGGACTAATGTGGCGATCAGTTGTGCATAAAGGAAATGATTGTCGGCATTCCACTCGATAGTTTCTTCGAAATCAACAGCTACCTTAAATAACTCGCTAAATTCCGGGTCATATTCCTGCAAAAGATAGTAATAAACACGATCGCCGAATAATATGATTTTGACATCGAGCGGAATTGGTTCGGGTTCGAGCGAAACCGTGTTGACAAGACTATAGAGCTGCCCCAGTGATTCGATATAAATTTTCCGTGCTTGCAGCGCACGTTTCAGTCCTTCCCAAGCAAACGATTGCATCAGCACCTTGCGCACATCCAGGAGCAAATATCCGCCGTTGGCCCGGTGCAAGGCACCTGCTTTAATTAAGGTGAAATTGGTAACCAGTGCGCCAAACTGGGAAAGATATTCGACGCGGCCAATCAAATTGCTATAGGTCGGGTTGTCTTCAAAAATGATCGGCGCACCCTGAGTCTGCGCGTTAGAGGTCAAAACATTGATCTGATAATTGTTGAACGTCTGATGCGTGACGATCGTCATTCCGGAAATATTGATAGATTCATCAGGTTTACGGAAATCATCAACATGGATAACCATGTCTTGTTGAACGGCATCAAAATACTCGAGCACATCGGGTAGATCATGGTAGATCGCACGCAATTCGTCGATCATATGCGCAACGGTTGACAACATCGTGTCGCGGTTTAGTTGCTTGATACGCTCGCTTCGTTCGCGGCGGCGCATGGGTAAATGACTGAGAATTTTTTCCAGCTCCGCTTGCAGTTCCGTGATGGCGGTCTCAATCCGGTCTTTTTCAGCTTGTGGCAGCTTATCGTATTCTTCCGGTGGGATGACTTCGTGATCTCGGCTAGGAGCTAGCGCAAAGCCTTCGGGCGTTCGCAGCAGAATGATTTCTTTTTTCTGAGCTTCTGCGCCCAGCTCGCTGATTTCACGTTCTTGTTGTTCGTTAAATTCCTGGTGAATCGCATTTAGCCGGTTGCGGTAGTCTTCACTTTCGAACTGTGCGGGAATCGCAGTCCGCAAGTAATCCACCAGGCGCTCCATGTGCAACCGCAATTCCTCTCCTTTTCCAGAGGGGAGTTTTAACATTTTGGGTTTGTGCGGTTGAGAGAAATTATGCAGATAGCACCAGTCATAGGGTCTCGATTCAGAGCCAGCCTTGCTCTCCAGAAATTGGTTTACCAGGCTGTGCTTTCCCATACCGGGCGGACCCAGCACAAAAAGGTTATAACCATCCTGACGAATGCCGGAACCGAAACGTATGGCTTCCAACGCCCGTTTTTGTCCGATGATATCCGTCAGATCCGCTAATTCGGATGTGGTTTGGAAAGTAAATTGATTTGGATCGCATGAACGGGATAGTTGATGCGGTTGCAGTGGTGGGATCGCGGTCATTGTTTATTCATGTTTGCGGCTAGATGGATGGTAACGATGTACGATGAAGATTGAATGAAATTATCACCTGATGACTCAATCGAAGTTACGGTACAGTTTAATGCATCAATGTGCCAATTCTACCTTGGTATGTAAACAAAATATCTATTCTTCAGATAACTGAGGTTACTCATTAAATTTACAATGCGTTGCAAGGTTATTGAAAAGCCTGAATTCAATGGATCAATGGACGTGTTTCTATTATTGCGTTTGCTCTTGACGAAGGTAGGTTGTCTGAATACTATTAGGGCCGATAGCAGTCCGAGAATTTGCTGCTTTCTTTGTAATTCTTTAACTATTTTAAGGGCTTATTATGTTACAGTTAAAAAAAACGTTATTAGGTGGTATTGCACCAGTATTGTTATCCATTGCGCTGGCAAGCCCAGTAATCGCTTCTGATGCGCACCATGCACACGGTAAAGATCATGATTTTGGAAGATTTACTAAAGATAATCTATTGTTGACTCCAAAAGACTATCGCGAATGGGTTTTTGTTGGTGCACCGGTAACGCCAAACGATATGAACGATGGAAAAGCGGCTTTCCCTGAATTTCATAATGTTTATATTGATCCAACCAGCTGGAATCATTGGAAGAAAACGGGTCAATTCCGCGATGGAACCGTTATCGTTAAAGAATTGGTGGGTGTAGGAACCAAAGAAGCATCAAGCGGGCATGGTTATTTCCCTGGCGAATTCAATGGAATTGCTGCCATGGTTAAAGATTCGAAACGTTATGCAGATAGACCTGGGAACTGGGCGTTCTTCGGTTTCGAATCTTATGAAGCCAAAAACGGTGCGATCCAGGCCGATGAAGCTTGTGCCGCTTGCCACAAAGAAAACGCAGCGCAGGATATGGTCTTTATTCAATATTACCCAGTGTTACGTGCTGCTAAACCTGCAAAATAAGTAATATTAGTTTTTAGCTGTAGTTAATTAATTTGGCATATTCAATTCATTGAATATGCCATTTTTATTCAGCATATTATCTTTTTATTTTTTCTTGAAAGTAATGCTTGCGGGCGGCTCGTGCAGGCTCTCTGAGTTTGCAAGTGCCTGCTTAATCATTACGGATCATCGCGTTAAAAATTATTTTTCCAATTCCGTAAAGCCGTGAAAATGTCGAGTGGATCCGGTTGTGAATACCCGTAATGTTTTTGCACGCTGGCGATGATCTCCTGATTTTCACATCGTAGAAACGGATTCATTAATTTCTCATTGCCGATGGTTGTCGGTATTGTAGGTCTATTATGGTCGCGCTGTTTTTGCGCAGCGATTCCAAATGCCAGCAATTCCGCATTCTGAGGGCCGGCAGCAAGAGCAAACTTGATATTGCTAAGCGTGTATTCATGTGCGCAGTAGATGAGTGTTTCATCAGGTAGCTGGGAAAGCTTCTGCAGTGATCGATACATTTGCTCTGCAGTTCCTTCAAAGACTCGTCCGCATCCGCACGCGAAAAGCGTATCACCGCAAAACAGCATGCCGAATGGGTGCGATCCATAGTAAGCAATATGATCGAGCGTGTGCCCTGGGATCTCAAAAACGCTAAGAGTTAATGGCAATTCCGGAAAGGAAATCGCATCATTTTCCATGACTGGATGAGTAATGGCTGGAATATTTTGGGAGCGCGGGCCGTATACCGGCACCTCGGAAAATTGCAGCAGACCGGTAATGCCGCCGGTATGATCATGGTGATGGTGAGTAATGAGAATTGCAATTAACTGTAACCGTTCTGATCTAAGATACTCAATGACGGGTATAGCCGTTCCCGGATCAATCACGATCGCAGCGTTACGGCTGCGAATAACCCAGATATAATTGTCTTTAAATGCAGCTATCGGATGTACTTTCAGCATAGCGTTTCCAGGAAATTGAGCGTGAAACTATTCGTGCGGAAAAATAATCGACCAAAATGAATATTCAATATGATCAACAATGGTTCCAGTCCTCTCTTGGTCAATATTTGATTGAGCATGAATATCGCTACTTTGATCAAGTGGTTGCAAATATATTTGGTTACAATGCAGTGCAGATTGGTTGGTCACAGTTTAATTTTCTTCGTCTGAATAGAATGCCATTCCATTTTACCGTGGGATCGGAAAATGGCACTTCAATTCTTGCCGAACCTGGATTCTTGCCAATTCAAAGCAATAGTATGGATCTGGTCATTTTGCCGCATACCCTTGAATTTAATTCAAATCCTCATCAAATATTGCGGGAAGTGCATCGAATCCTGATTCCAGGTGGACATATCGTCATTTCTGGTTTTAATCCAATGAGTCTGTGGGGAATTTGCCATTATTTAAAACCAACCCGTGAAGAATTTCCCTGGAATGGCCACTTTATTTCTTTAGCACGCTTAAAGGATTGGTTAAAGTTATTGGATTTCGAAATGGCCGGTGGCCGTCTTGGTTGTTATGTACCGCCTTTCAAACAAGAAAAGTGGCGGCGGCGTTTCCATTTTATGGAAGCTGCGGGCGATCGCTGGTGGCCTATTTCTGGGGGTGTTTATTTTTTACAAGCCATTAAATATATGCACGGAATGCGTGTTATTAAACCCGATTGGAAAAATTGTCTGGATGGTAAAAGGAAAATGGTACCTGTTGCCCAAAAGATGGAAAAGAATTCGACGCAAGATCGATCATCGGGAGAATGTGATTAAGTTCACTTGGGAATGAGTTATGAATCGAGAAACGCAGAAGGTGGTCGAAATTTTTACCGACGGGGCATGTAAGGGAAATCCCGGTCTGGGCGGATGGGGGGCATTATTAAAATACCAGGGGCATGAGCGAGAAATTTTTGGCGGGGAAGAACAAACGACAAATAACCGCATGGAATTACTGGCAGCAATCCGGGCGCTAGAGGCGCTAAAACGCCGTTGCAAAGTGCATTTACATACCGATTCGCAATATCTTCAGAAAGGTATCAGCGAATGGCTTGAAGCATGGAAAGCGCGGAATTGGCGTACTTCCAATAAGAAACCGGTTAAAAATGAAGATCTCTGGAAACTGCTCGATCAATTGTCGCAGCAGCATGATATTGAATGGTGCTGGGTTCGTGGCCATTCCGGGCATGTTGATAATGAGCGCGCCGATCAACTAGCAAATCGTGGAGTTCAAATGATGAGCTCTCCCGCTATCAAAACTTATCAAGAATCTTAGTATGCGCCAAATTGTACTGGATACGGAAACCACCGGCTTGGAGCATAAACTGGGGCATCGCATCATAGAAATTGCTGCGGTAGAGCTTCATCACCGGCAGTTGACGGGTAATCATTTCCACTATTACCTGAATCCTGAACGTGAAAGTGATGAAGGAGCCTTGCAAGTTCATGGCCTTACTACCGAATTTCTACAAGATAAACCCAAATTTATCGAGATATCCACTGAGTTTCTGAGGTTTATCGGTGAAGCTGAGCTGATTATCCACAATGCCCCCTTCGATGTTGGATTTCTTAATTATGAACTGAGCCTGGCGAATCTAGGAGCGCTGGATCGTTATTGCGCATCCATAACGGACACATTAAAACTGGCTAAAGAACTTCACCCGGGTAAACGAAACAATCTGGATGCGCTGTGTGAACGTTATAGTGTCGATAATTCCAAACGTACCCTCCACGGTGCATTATTGGATGCCGAATTGCTAGCGGAAGTCTATCTTGCAATGACACGCGGGCAAGAAAGTTTACTCATTGAGATAGATCAAGCTGAACTGGTTCAATTTTCAGTAACTGATCTTGATAGTAGAAACCTTAGAATCATTAAGGCAACCGATGAAGAGGTGACTCAACATCAAGCCGTATTAACTCAAATCGCACTTGAATGCGGTAGCAAGTGTATATGGGATAAACTCGAATTGGGTAAGATTGCTGAGAAATAATCTGTAGTAATTGTGACCTGATCTGACAGTCGCCCGATTTGACGAAGCGCCTTTTAGATCAAATTCAGTTATTCAATGCAGTGATTTTATCGCTCCATATCTTCTTTGCGTCAACCGAAGTTTGCATTGGGGTTCTGCCACAGCACATCTTGACCTGGTGAGTCCGCGCACTGTTGTAATACACCATCCATTCATCCAGATCGTACTGTAACTCTTCAATAGACTGGTAAATCTTGCGCCGGAATGTCACTTGGTAGAATTCCTGCAAGGTGGTTTTGTGGAAACGCTCGCAAATACCGTTGGTCTGCGGATGATTGGCTTTGGTTCTGGAATGCTCAATGTCATTGAGAGCCAGATAGAGCTGGTAATCGTGATGTTCCGGCTTGCTGTAAATCAACATGCAAAAAGATTGGGAAGAATTGTTGGCTTTTTATGATTCTCCGGCTCAGCACTGGCAGGGCCTGAGAACCACGAATCCGATCGAATCAACCTTTGGCACCATACGCCACTGGACCAAGCGATCAAAAGGCTGTCTGACCCGCAACGGCATGTTGCACATGATGTTCAAGTTGGCTGGATGTGCGCAGAACAAGTGGCGGCGGCAACGAGGATTCAATTACCTCGCCAAAATCATTACAGGAATCAAGTTTATTAGTGGTATTGAAGCAGCGATAGATCAAAATGCAGCTTGATTAAATCTCTGAGCACCATTTCTGACAATAACTTTTAATTTAGGGGAGAATTACCGATTTCTTCATCATAGCGCACCTTTTGTTTAAGAAAAATCTACTTTAAGTTGGATCAAATTCCCGAGGAGACTACAATTAGTCCCAGAAAAATGTACAAACCTCAAGTAGGATGGCAGATTCAGGAAGAAAATTATGATTTGGTTGAATAATTCTAGAATAGTCGCAATGTTTGCAGTCGTATTCCTGCATTCTGCTGGACTTGTAGTCCTTTATAGTCCGATTGGAACAGAAAATTGGTGGTTAGGCAACATATACGACTCTTTTGCTCGATGGTGTGTTCCTGTTTTTGTAATGATTAGCGGAGCATTGCTGCTTGATACAACTAAGATGGAAGATTTAAAATCATTCTATATTAAACGTCTTTCTAAGATCATGATTCCTATTATGTTCTGGACTGTTTTCTTCTTGTTATGGGTGGTTCTAAAAAAATCATTAAAAGGGGAAATTATTGAAGCGGGAGATATAACGAATCGACTCTTGTCTGGTGCGCCATACTTTCATTTGTGGTTTCTATATATGATCTTTTTTCTCTATTTGTTTACGCCGTTCTTTCGAAAAATTATTTCAAATTCATCGCGCTTTGAGATCTTAGTGCTAATTCTTTTTACATTTATTATTTCTGCGCTAAATGCTTTTATAGCAAAATTTGAATTATCTCAATCAAGTCTGTTTATTAATTGGTTTCTTACATACATTCCATATTTCTTTCTCGGATATTTTATTAGAACGGGCCAAATTCATTTCAAGAAGCCTATTTTATGGATAGTATTTAGCTTATCAGTTTTCTCAACAGCGATGGGATGTTACTTTGTTACAAAGAATCAGGGGTTGGATGCTGGTCTATATTTTTACCATTACTTGAGTATCACTGTTATTCCTATGTCAATTGCTATATTTTGCCTACTGAAAAGTTGGACAAAACCAATATACAATGTGCAATTGACCAATAAAATTTCTTCCCTGACATTGGGGATTTATCTAATACACCCAATTTTCCTTGAGATAATTCAATACACGGGGTATGGGCCTCTATCGTACAATTCATTAATATCGATCCCTATCGCTTCCGTTGTTGTTTTTTGTTTGTCTCTAGGCATGGTTTGGGTAATCAATGCAATTCCATACATGAGGAGGATTATATAAAAAACTCGGCCGTGTAGTCTCCTCGAATTTTCGACCCAATCAAAAGTAGAGGTTATTGGGATTTTGCCATAGCGGACTGGATAGGTGGGGGTCTGCCAAGTGACTTATGGGGGCGTTCATGGTTGTAGCGATACCGCCACTCCTCGGTCATGCGGCACACCTCATTAAGTGTTTCAAAAACGTAGCAATCCAGCACCTCGTTACGATAAGTGCGATTAAACCTTTCGATGTAGGCTTTCCGGGTTGAATGAATCGTAAGTCGATGCCATGATGCACTGCCCAATCAGTCAGTAATTTGCTGATAAATTCAGGGCTATTATCAACAGCAAGCGCTTTGGCTTACCATGAATCTCAATGAGTTCTTCAATGTCCGGACAGCGCGGGAAGCCAATAGGCTGGTTTGCTGCTGGCTCGGTAGTAGAGTAACGATCTGGCTATCCGGATCACCTGGCAAGCCTGGCGAAAAGATAATCCATGTTCCGTAGTCATGAACCGAACCATTTCAATCTTTCTCGCCGGGGCTATAGCTTTTTTGCGACAACATCCTGCAGCGCATTGTGCATGAGCGCTAGCTCAGCATACATTTTCTTGAGTTAGGCGTTCTCAGCTTAAAGTTCCTTCAACTGCTTGAGTTGCGATGCATCCATAGCATCGTAAGCAGATTTCCATTTGTAGAGACCTTTGCAAAACCCCTGATTTTTTAAAG
>LWDH01000010.1 GCA_002083395.1 Proteobacteria bacterium SG_bin4
TGCCTGACTTTAAAAAATCAGGGGTTTTGCAAAGGTCTCTCTTCGCTAGTTTATCGACTATCTCAACCTCTACTCATGAATTATCGGCATTAACAATCGCCGTCATCATTCTGTCACAAAACTTCACTATCGTATCCAATGTGCAATTTTCATAATGGAGTCATTGGATGCTGGATGTTGATGCGATGTTGAAAGGTTATTTTCCGGGAGCGGTTACGCAGGATGATAAGCCGCTGATGAAGGCAGCGTCTTCGCTGTTAAAGCGCGTACTGCATCAGGATGAAATCAATCGCTTCATCGAGACGCACCGGCATTTGGAAGGACTGGAATTCAACGACGCGGTGCTGGAGCATTTCAATTTTTCGTTTCAGGTTTCCAGCAAGGATCGGGCGAAGATACCGGACCAGCGCAGGGTGCTGATTGTAGCCAATCACCCGTTGGGTTCCTTGGACGGTTTGGCGTTGCTGAAACTGGTATCGGAAATTCGCGCCGATGTGAAAATCGTGGCGACCAGTTTGTTGAATTGCATCGATCCGTTGAAAAGCTTGCTGATATCGGTTGATAACTTTTCCAAGGTTACAAAGCATCGCGACAGCATGAATCAGATTGTTGCGGCACTGGAAGCCGAGCAGGCAGTCATTGTGTTTCCCACCGGTGAAGTGTCGCGTATTTCGCCGCTGGGTGTACGCGACGGCAAATGGAAATCGGGTTTTGTTTCGCTGGCGAAGAAAACCAAAGCGCCGATTGTGCCGGTGCACATCGGCGGCAAGAATTCCGCGATGTTTTACGGCTTATCGAGTATTTACAAGCCGCTCGGTACGATGATGCTGGTCAATGAAATGTTCAACAAGCAAGGCGGCGAGATTTCGTTCCGTATCGGCAAGCCGATTCCGTGGGAATCAATCGCTGCGATGAATTTGTCGAAAAAAGACGTGGCCAAGTTGATGCGCAAGCAGGTCTATTTGCTCGGCAAGAAAAAGAAAAAAGAGCTGTTCAAACCGGTTGAAAACATCATTCATCCGGTCCGCACCAAACAGATCCGCAAGGAATTGAAAGCATCGCAGCTGATCGGTAAAACGCAGGACGGCAAGCATATTTATCTGTTCGATTACTTGCCGAATTCCAGCGTGATGCGGGAGATCGGCCGGTTGCGCGAGCTGTCGTTCCGTCAGGTACAGGAAGGCACCGGCAATGCGCTGGATATCGATAGTTACGACCGTTACTACCGCCACCTGATTTTATGGGACGAAGACGAGCTGGAAATCATCGGTTCGTATCGCATCGGTGAAGTGGCGGAAATTCTCAAGACGCGAGGAGAAGATGGTCTTTACACGCACAGTTTGTTTAAGTTCGGCGCCGATTTTTTGCCGTACCTGCAACAATCAATTGAATTGGGGCGCAGTTTCATCCAACCCCGTTATCAGAATAAACGCAGTTTGGATTATTTGTGGTACGGCATCGGCGCATATTTGCATCAATACCCGGAAATACGCTATTTGACCGGACCGGTGTCGATGAGCACATCGCTGCCCAAGTCGGCACAGCAGACAATCGCCGGTTTTTATCATGCATTATTCGGAAATCAAGAATCACTCGTGGAACCAAGGCTGCCATTTAGTTTTGACCCAGCAGCGGAATTTTCCCAATATTGCAAAGTGGCCGACGAAGCTGAATATAAGCAAGCAGTTGCAGCGCTGAAAGAGAGATTGGACGGATTGGATGTCAAGCTGCCGGTGCTGTACAAACAATACGTCGAATTGTGCGAGTCTGGCGGGTGTGAATTTCTGGGTTTTAATATCGACCCGCAATTTTCAAATTGCGTCGATGCGCTGATTCTGGTGCATATTGATGCTATCAAGGAAAAGAAATTTCAGCGCTATATCGGTTGTCACGCGGATAACTCGCAACAACGCCACTCGGCCTAATCCATTGTGCTTGTGTTTTTTGGAAGAAAAGGCAACGACTGTTGGATTTAGTCAAAGCTCAATCCGGTTTCTTCCATGAAGGCTACCAGTTCTTTAAGAACTTTTTGAATATGAGCTGGTTCCAGCCCGATGGATTTGGCCGTACGCTCTACTTCTGCATCATCTTTTTTCAGGTTGTATTGGCCGTATCCGGCACGTTTCGCGAGCAGGTTACCCAAAGCGACTGCCAGTAATTCACGGGTAACCGTGGTTGCTTGTTCAAGCGCTTCGTGAAACTGCGCAACAACCGCGATTTCAGAAGGCAACTTCCATATCTCAAGGAGTTTCCGGCCAAACAATCCATGATGTTTTTCCAGGAAATCATCCAGTGATTTCTTCGAAGAAGGCGGATCGATCACATTCCGGGCTTGCAGTTCCGAAATGACCTGTATCAGAAATAATTTGCCGATATCGTGCATCAAACCCATGAAAAACACTTCTCTCGGTCTTGAGAGCTTTGCTAGTTGTGCGATCAGATACGAAGCGTGTGCGCAGGCGACACCGTGTTTCCAAAGATCTTTAAGGATTTGCTGGTATTGTGGATTTCGCGCCATATACAGAGCGCGGTTCGCGATGATATCCACGAACTCTTTCGAAGTGTTAAGACCCAGGACGTTGATTGCTTGCTCGACCGTGCTGCTCTGGCGAAGTCCGCCATAACGCGGTGAATTGGCAACACTGATCAATTTGGCGCTGATGACCATGTCTTTTCTGAGTAATGTGGCGATCGCATCCATCCCGGCATCTTGCCGCACCAATTCCTCTAATTCATAGCTAATGCTAGGTAAACTGGGTAAGTTTATTTCTCCATTATTCAATCGCTTTGCAATTTCCTGCAGCATGGATGCGCGTTGCTGCTGAGAATTCGGTTGCGTCTTCGCAGCTACCGGCGTTGCTGGCGTTTGGGTTGTTTTTTCTTTTAACTGTCCTTCCAGGATTGCAATCCGCGCCTTAAGCGCCATGATGGTGTGTTTCAATTCCTGCTGGTCATTGTAGGCAAAGATCATTTCCCGCACGGCCATTTCCAACACCGAATAGAGTCTTTCGGTTTTGACGCAATAATTGAATGCACCGATGCGGCGTGCTTCGATGGCGCATTGAGGATCATCCGGCGGGGAAATGAGAAGCACCGGAATATAGTGATTGCTGCATACTTCCATCAGAAAATCGAGTCCCTGCGCCGGGGTGAAATTAACATCGAGGACAATCGCATCAACTCCTTGAAGATTCAAAGGTGCTTTATCCCATGACGACATTAAATGCACTGCATAGCTGTTTCGCAGCACTTCTTGAATGGCTTCAAGTTCACCGCGTTGACTGTTGCAAACTAGAACACGATTCATCGATATTCCTTAAGTTTTATTTGCGTGGTTTTTTCGGACGGATCGTAAAAAACTTTACGGTTAAATTTTCCGGTTTTCCTATGTTTATTAAAACTGGGAGGTTTTCATCCGCAACGTCGATGGATTCGAAGAAAATTGGATAAGCGGGAGGAACATAGATAATTATCCCGTGATTTCAAAACAACGATGAAACAGACAGGGGTCGCCGGAAATTTCGCAGTAACGGTGTCGCTCTTAAATCGGTACAATAGCGGCAAGCGGTGAAATATCATCGCGTTATTGTGGCTAAACAACATGTCGACTCAATCCCTTGATCCTTCCCAGTTACGTCTTACCATCGATTCTGCTTCTTTAGGTTTTCCCGATACTTCGGCGCTTAGGCAACGCCCGTTATCGTGGATCGGCCAAGAGCGTGCGGAACTGGCGGCACGGTTCGGATTGAGCATGATGCAGCCGGATTATCATCTATTCGTGCTCGGAGAAGAGGGATCGGGGCGATCTTCTTTGTTGCATCAAGCGATGCTGACCGCTGCGGCAAATCTACCTGCGCCGCCTGATCTATGTTACTTGTACAACTTTGTCGCGCCGGAAAAACCGCTCGCTTTGCGGTTACCTGCCGGTCAAGGGCGTGTGTTACGGCAATCGCTGCTGCAATTGGCTAAATCACTGCCGGCGGAAATCACTCAATGCCTTAATGCGCAGGATTTCAAACTTAAAAGCGAACGCGCTGAAAAAAAATTCAAGCTGGAAACGGGACAGGCCTATAACAAGCTGGATAAATTTGCCGAGTCACTGCATTTTGCGATACACCGCGAAGATGAGCAGATTGTTTTCACTTTGCTGGACGAAAAAGGCGAGATTCTGACGGCGGAGAATTTGTTGAAGCTGCCCAAGGCGCGGCGGATTGCGATCGAACAGTCCGAACAAGCACTGCGGGATGCGATCCTGCTGTACTTTGAAGACTTCAAGCGCATTGAGAAAGATAAAGACGATGCGCTGGCGATGTTGCGGCAGCGCATCGTGCAGCCGATTGTCAATCAAGCATTAAAGAAAGTGCAAAATGGTTTGCACAAACAACTCAAGCAACAAACCCGGTTGAAAAGTTATTTTGAACAGATGGAAACGGATGTTCTTGCTAACCTGGCGTTGTTTGAGACTGATAATAGCGATGACGAGAAGCGGCAAGCAGAATTAAATCAAATCTTTTCGCGTTATCAAATCAATTTGGTCGTGGACAATGCGGATGAAAGCGGCGCGCCGGTCATTATCGAGGACAACCCATCCGCCTATGCTTTATTTGGCAGCATCGATTATCAATTCGAGAATGGAAAACTGAAAACCGATTTCATGCGCATTCGCGCGGGTAACCTGCTGAAGGCGCACGGCGGGTTTTTAATGTTGCATCTCAATGATTTATTGACCGACGGTCCATTATGGGTGAAGTTGCGGCGGTTCTTGCGCAGTAAACGATTGCAAATTGAAGAGCCGGGATCCGCTTGGGCATCCAACGCTCCGGTTGCGCTCGAGCCGGAAGCCGTCGAAGTGAACGTCAAAATCGTTTTAATCGGATCGCGTGATCAATACTACGATTTGCAGGAAATCGATCCGGAATTCATGCGCCGTTTCCGGGTGAAAGTGGATTTTGCCGGAAGCTTTATCGCCAGCCCGGATACTTATCTGGCGTCGGCGGTTTTTGTTTCACATGCCTGCGAAGCCGCTCAGTTGCCGCATTTCTCCGCTGCTGCGGTCGCGCGCCTGCTTGAAGAATCGCATCGGGAAGTGGAAGACCAAAAACGCCAAAGTGCCATTTTTGCTCGCACGGAAATGCTGATTCTGGAAAGCGCGGCGATATGCAATGCCCGCCGGGGCCGCTTGGTGGAAGTGATGGATATCGCCGCAGCATTGCAGGCTCGGCTGCAACGTCACAATTATCCGGATTTACGCTTGCAGGAAGCCATTCTGGAGGATGAAATCACAATTGCGGTCACAGGATCGGAAATCGGGCAACTGAATGCATTGACGCAAATCGACTTGGGCGATCATAGTTTTGGTACGCCAGTGCGGGTGACGGCACGCACGTTTGCCGGTGAAGATGGTGTGCTCAACATCGCCCGCGAAGTGGATATGTCCGGGCCGATTCATGACAAAGGCATGTTGATTCTGCAGAATTATCTGACCGGATTGTTCGCGCATATCGCGCCGCTGGCGCTCAGTGCATCGATTGTGTTCGAGCAGGAATATACCAGCATCGAAGGCGACTCCGCGTCATGCGCGGAGTTTTATGCGTTATTGTCGTCACTGGCGGATGTGCCGCTGAAGCAGGGGATTGCGGTGACAGGCGCGCTGAATCAATATGGTGAGGTGCTGCCGGTGGGCGGCATCAACGACAAGATCGAGGGTTTTTTCAAACTGTGCGAGAAACGAGGTTTGACTGGCGATCAGGGCGTGCTGATCCCTTATCAAAACCGTCAGCACTTGATGCTGGATTACGCCGTGATCGAGGCGGTCAAGCAAGGACAGTTTGCCATTTACACCATGGAACATGTCACGCAAGGATTGGAATTGCTCGCTGGTTTACCGGCGGGAAGCGGAGAGTCGGTGCACTTGCATGGCTATCCGTCAGATACCGTGATGGGGCATGCGCAGAAGACATTGCTGGCTTTCCGCCGCGCCTGTCAATTGACGCAACATCCTAAAACCGAACACCGGCGGTTGCCGTCAAGGCTGGATAAGTAGCAGCGCGCACTATCTTTGCACAGGTCAAACGCTGTGATCACAGCTATCGAGGTACCAGGATGAATATTTCGCAGGAAACCGCCCACCAACAACGCTATCGCGATGTGCGTAGGGTTACGCTGATCGGTTCAATACTCGATTTTGTATTAGGGGTTGCGAAAATCCTGGTGGGCTGGCTGGCCAATTCGCAGGCACTGATCGCCGACGGCATACACTCGTTTTCCGATTTGTTGACCGATTTCATGGTGCTGTACGCCGCCAGGCATTCGCATCAAGCCGCCGATGAAACGCATCCGTACGGTCACGGCAGGATTGAAACAGTCGCAACAGTCAGTCTTGGCTTGGTGCTGACCGGAATTGGAATCGGTATCGCCTACAGTGCGGTGCAACGGCTCAACGAACCCGATGTTTTATTGGAGTTCAGCGTGGTTGCCGCGCTGGTTGCTGTGATGTCGATCGTCTCGAAGGAATGGATCTACCGCTATACCATGGTTGCAGCCCGCCGCCTGCGTTCGGAAATGCTGATGGCGAATGCTTGGCACAGCCGCTCCGATGCATTCTCGTCGATTGTGGTACTGATCGGGATTGCCGGTGTCATGCTCGGGCATGCGTATCTCGATGCGGTAGCGGCAGTTATCGTTGCGGCGATGATCGCCAAAATCGGCTTTGATCTGGTGCGCTCAAGCACGCAAGAATTGATCGATAGCGCGCTCGAACCCGATAAGGTATCCGCGATCCGCGATCATATTCATGCCGTCAACGGTGTGCGCTCAGCGCACACCCTGCGTACGCGCAAAAGCGCCGGCAATGCGTTTGTCGACGTGCATATCCAGGTCGATCCCCGCTTGAGCGTGTCGGAAGGTCATCGGATCGCCGATGCCGTGCGCCAGCGGTTACTTGAGCAAATCGATGAAGTCACCGACGTGACCATTCATATCGATCCGGAAAACGACGAAGCCAGCTCACCCAGCAGCGACCTGCCGCCACGCGAACAAGTTATCCGGGAACTCAAACAACGCTGGCCGCAATTACCGGTTGCGGCTATCGACGCTGTGACGCTGCACTACCTGGTCGGGCGAATCGATGTCGTCATCGACCTGCCGATCAATCTCTTGCAAAACATCGATCAGGCTGCGCCATTGATGCAGGAGCTGAAACAAGCCGTTGCAACCTGGTCCGTGATTGGTGATGTGCAGGTGCGGTTTAAGGTTTGAGGGTTAACGAGTTGTAAAATGCTTCGGATTCTTCGGGAATTACTATGAACAAACCGGCAATTTAAGCATCGATTTGCCATTTTCGAAATTATTTATTTGTAAAAAAGTGGGGTATTCGCATCGGAAGAAGAGAATGATCATAGTACCTATCATCACCGACTAAGCCGATAAAGAGACCGCCGGATAGAAGCAATGAAGTAGTATCAGCAGTTTGATTGATCTGGAAAAGTTTTTTCCATGTAACTGCCTTTCAAACAGGTAGCAAGAATAAAAATAGGACAAATTTAGTATTTTATTAGGACAAATGGATAGCCAGGATGGTTGGTTAAAAGTTAAACTTCTGGTTATATGGAGAAAAACTTATTTCTCCATAGGTGTGGGTTATCAATATCAATAAGACGAAGGGGTTCTTCGAATATTAACGAGATTTTAAGTGAATCGGCTTTGCTTGAGATCAGTGAAATATTGATGGATTTGCAATTGGTCTGATCAATCATGTTTTAAGAAATTGGGAGTTAATATGAAACTAAAAACAGTTATTTTGTCGTTGGGATTACTTTCGGCGACCGGCGCCGTGGCGGCGCCTGTGCAATGGGCCGGAAACGGTCACTGGTATGAATTGGTAACGACTCCGCTCAGTTTTGGCGATGCGGTGGCGGAAGCTTCAACACGCACACATCTGGGTCTGGGTGGGCATCTGGTTACCATCACCTCGGCTGATGAAAATGCCTTTGTGCATGGACTCACCGGCGGTGGCGCTGCCTGGCTGGGCGCCAGCGATGCCGCGGTGGAAGGCGAATGGCGCTGGGCGAGTGGCCCGGAAGCCGGTGATTTGCTGACTTATACCAATTGGGGCCCGGGAGAGCCGAACAACGTCGGTAATGAAGATTTTGCAGTTTATAACAACCCGTGGGGCGGCGGTCTTTGGAATGATCGGCCGGACGCTGGAATTGCTTATATCGTCGAATATAGCGCGCCGGTTCCGGAACCCGAAACCTATGCCATGTTGCTGGCAGGTTTGGGTATCATCGGTTTTGCCGGTCGCCGGATGAGAAAAAGCAGTTAATTTTTATTAAGCCGGTACAATAAAAACCTCGCTGTCGCGAACAGCGGGGTTTTTTATTTTTGTGGGGCAAATATCGAAAATGACAAATAAAAAGGCCGGTTGTAACGTTACAACCGGCCAGTGAGTATCGATCCGGAATTTACTATCCTACGATTTATTTTCTTTGTTGCGGCGCAACGGGATTTTACGGATCAACGGAACGCAGAATAATCCCAACAGCAAACCGGCCAGCATCATGCCATACGTTTGTAAATTGTTAGTAGTAAATTGCGTGATCTGTCTGACCATTTTGCTTTGCTCGGCTTTATCCGCGAGCTTCGGCAAGTTCTCCGCTTCGTAGGTATCGTTGATATTGTAAGGGGTTAATCCCGGGATGCCCGGTATATCCGTCCCGCCTTTTCCAACGACCAGTTGCGCTTTCATGCCTTTTTCCATGTGATGGGAGATATCGCAGTGGACCAGGTAGGTATCGTCCCCGCCAGGCACAATGATCGTGCCGGATACCGTTTTGGGGCCGGTTACTTCCAGATGGAACATACCGTATTTGTACAGATACTTAGGCAGCCCGTGCATCATGAATTGATGGCGGATATTGTCTTCATTCATGAAATGAAACGTGACTTTTGCACACGGTTTGACACGCCACTCTTGCTGATCAAAAGCGAAAGCGGTTCCGGGAAATTTCGCGGAATATTTTCTGCCGGCACGGACGGTAATTTCCACTTCTTCGGAAATGCTGCGGCAACTGCTTGGTAATTGATCCAGATTTTGCCCCATGATCATCGTGCCTTCGTGATCCATCATATGGTCGTGATCCATGTGATGGTGGTGGTGCATGTCGCCGTGTTCCGTCGCTTGCACGCCGTGTGTGCTGTGATCGACGTTATGATCATGCTCATGGTCGCTGTGATCCATTTTTGAATGATCGATGGCGGCGCCGCTTTGCTGACTCATGCTGTGACCGCTATGATCATGTCCGTCATGACTCATGTCATGGCCGCTATGGTCATGCGCATCCTGTTCCGTTGTTTTGTGACTGCTATGATCGTGTTCGCTAGGTTTGGTTGATTGCTGCGCATAACTGTTCATGCTAATAGCAAAAATACCGGCGATTAAGTAAGTAAGAGTTGTAGTCTTAGCCATTATTGATTACCCCCTTTAGGGCTTCTTAAACGTGAAACGGCCGCTAACGTGCTTTGTTTGATATGTTCCCGCTTGGCGAAAACCAGATAGATTAGCAGCCCTGCCAATAGGCCAATAAATGCATAGATCGCTGAAGTTTGCCCGGCAGGTGTCAACCCTTCGCGTTCGCCCGGTGATCCGAGACTTGCCCAATCGTCAAGGTCCTGCCAGATCGGATACCTTCTTTGGTAATATTCCTTGGTAAAATATTCACTCAAGTCGATGCCGAAATGACTGACTTTGGGCAGGCCGTTGCCATTCAAATAGGATTTGTAAACAATCGAACTCATACTGCCACCCTCGGCCATGCCGTTAGTGGTAATCCCTTTTTCACGGTGATCGTGGATCAACCAATCGCCTTCACCATAACTGTGTTTGCCGTCATCGATAGTTTCTAATTTAAGATCAAGTCGTTGCGCTGGCGCCATGTCAAAGACATCGCGCATGATCTGCGCAACCGGATTGTGCTCAACGCCATCATAATGCGTGATCGTGGCATGATGTCCGTGCGTATGGACGGCGATCAGTTCGCCACCGCTATTCAACATGCGTAGTTTGATCTTTTGATCCTGTTCCACGATGATCAGCGATTCCCTAAGCGTGTAAGGGAAAGATAAACCGTTTAACGTGTAATAATCTTCGCTGGCATCGGTAATGTCGTAACGCTGATTCATGTCACGAGCAATCAACCGGGGATCGTTATACTTTTGAATGATTTCACCCAGCTCTTTATCCATCGCGTGATAATGCAGATCATATTCCTGATCGTATTGCTCTTTAACTGCGACGGATGGGTGGCGGACATGGCCAGCGCCGATGTTCAAAGTTTGCAGCCAGTTATTCGGCCGGTTTTCTTCGATGACGATCATACCGGCCAGCCCCATTGCCAAATGGGTATGCGTTTGCACATGGCAGTGATAAAACATCGTTCCTGGTTGGCGCGCTTGGAATTGGTAAACGCGGCGTTCGCCAGGCATCAATTCTTTTTCGCTGGTTTGCGGCACGCCGTCTTGACCGCCATGCTCACCGTGTGAGAAAGGGTGATCAACACCGTGCAAGTGGATGCTATGGGGGAAATAATGCGTATTTTCCAATACGATTTGTACAATATCACCCACTTCAACGCGGATAACCGGGGATGGCAATCTTAGCAAGGGGTTGGCTCTGACACTTTCGAAATTTTCGGTCGACATACCGCTGGTTTTAGGAGCGAATACCCATGCTCCAGGCTGAATCCCGGGTGCAATGTCGAATGTCGGTACCAATCCCGGGAAATCAGGTGATTTGCCGTTCAATTCCATGATTTCCAGTTTGATGATGATTCTGTCAGGGTCGCCATCGCCGTCCAAATCGTCGGTTTTTATAATGGCATCCGGTGACAAACCGGTTTTCATCAGAGTATCCATCGAAATATTATTGGTGCCCTTGACCGCCGCTGCGATCCACGCCGGATTATCCGGGCTGCAACCAGGTGATGCTTCAATTTTCACGCCTTCAATTTCTTGTGCTTCACGCCAAGCAGGTGAAATAATCGGGTCGCATGGCTCCTCCGAGGTTAGAGCAGCCGGATCAACTTTTACCGTACTGGGCAACTTCAGTGATGCTTGCGCGGTTATTGCAGTTGACATGAAAAATGAAGTCAATAGGGCAATAAATATAGGGTTAGGCATATCAACGCACCTTTAGAATTAATCTAATCACAATAAATAATTTTTAACCGGGTTGTGCAATTCTTTAACTTAGGTATCAAGTTCCAATAGCCAAGATTTACTGCCAGGGACAGTTCTAAAAGAATAAAATTCGTGTAGCAGCGTATTCACAGGCAGGCGGAATTACGAGGAATGTTTTTTCTTTACATGTGCAATACTTCATCATCTATCACGCTATTGTAATAGATTATTATACAGAACCCTATTATGGTTTTGTGGTTTTCCATTATCGAATTGATGTTAAATTTTAATTCTTGAAGAAGATTTCCGGGTGACGAATCATTATTTTTTAATTGCTGGAATTCACCAGCAATATTTGCAGATTTTCAAGTTAATACCGAGGGGAAATGTAATTTCTCTTGGATGTTGCTTGATTATTTTTCTGCTCGCTGCTTGCAATGCGAGTGATACAAAACAGACAAAAGCACCTTCTAACTCTGCTATCGCAGTTACCTATATTACAGCGCAACCGGTTGATCTTCCGGTGAGCCTCGAAACAATCGCGCAGGCGGAGGGCGCGAGAGATGTGGAGATCCGCCCACGGGTAAGCGGGATTATCCTCAAGCGCCTGTTTGCGGAAGGATCCGAGGTGGAAGCGGGCGAAACGCTGTATCTCATTGATCCGGAACCTTTCCAGAATGCCTTGGCTGAAGCTAAAGCGGAATTTCGTGAACAGGATGTGCGTGTTATGCGGGCTAAAAGCGATGAGCAACGTCAACGGCAATTATTGGCGCAGAACTTCGTTAGTCAGCGGGCTTATGATTTGGCCACCGCGGATCTGGCGATAGCATTAGCCGGCTTGCAAGCAGCAAAGGTTCGTGTTCAGCAAGCGGAACTCAATTTGTCGTACACCGCAGTCAAGGCGCCTATTCATGGTGTTACGGGCCGGTCGCTTTTTTCCGAGGGTGCATTGGTATCGGCTAATAGCAGCGTGTTAACGACACTGGTGCAATTAACTCCAATCTGGGTGCGATTCAGTTTCTCGGATAATGAGTTAACGAAATTCGGCGGCCATTTACATAGCAATAACGTTGAGAAAGTCATCATGATTTTACCGGATGGTTCCGAGTATCAGCAGGAAGGGGAAATTAATTTCGCCGCCAGTAAAATTGATTCGTTGCTGGGTACACAACAATTACGTGCAACTTTCGATAATGCCGATCAACGCATTCTACCTGGCCAATTTGTGCGTGTACGTGTGATTGCAAGGGAATCCAGAGCAGTTTTCGTGGTGCCGCAGGTTGCGGTATTGACTTCCGATTTTGGACGGTATGTTTATGTAATTGATGACGCTAATACGGTTATGCAGCGGCCGGTAACCGTAGGAGATTGGATCGGCAAGGATTGGATAATCATGGATGGGCTGAAAACCGGTGATCGCGTTGTAGTTGATAATCTCATCAAATTAGCGCCTGGAAAGCATGTGGCACCGCAATTAAAAGAAACTGCTTCTTCTTAAGTTTCATATATATAAAACAAATCATCCTCAAGGCATGATATAAAATTCGCCAGTGAATCCGGCAATCGGTATTTTTCTATAGTTATTGGCTATCGCATATTCAATCAGAGGCTGATTTAAAGCTGTCAAGTCTCCGTCTTCATTAGAACCGATAATAATCGCTGCGGGCGGGTCTTTGGAAAACAGTTCACTGAGACTGTTTGCCGAAGTTCCAACAAAGTGATCTCGCTGCTGAGCGGTAAGTAGATCGCCAATTCTGTATAGAAACGGACCAGTTGAAAATTCTGGATAAATCGAAAGGTTTGACTCTAAAGCGTACAGGGGTGATAAAGAAGCAATCTTACGATCAGTACCGATATTATTTTCCAGAAGTGCAATTCGCATATTTGTGGAGATAGCCTGTAATTTGAGGGCGGTCCAAGATTCTTCGTGAGATAGACGAGATATGAACGTAAGAAAACTCGGCCCATTGTATACAGTGGTTATGAATAATAAAATAATAATCAAACGTTTATGTATTGTTGATATTTTTCCTGAGTCGGTCGCAAAAGAAAAAATGAGTAGAATGAATAAGAAACTTATGGGTATTGAATAATAATGTGACCAGGTAGGCGTTGGAATCAGTGCTGTTACAATCGCGATTAAAACCAGGAAGAAAGTTAGCGTTGTTCCCGCAGGTAGTTGTTGATAAGTTTCTCTCATTGACTGAAAGATCCTGACGGATAATCCAAACCCGAGAGAAATAGCCAGCAGAAGAATCAGGTTGTCAGATTTGAAAAAATGCCTGTATGCATATTGCAGTTTTGAATGTAAGGACATTGGCCCATCAAACTCAGTTATCTGCCGCCATTGGGTATTGAAATTATGAAATCCGAGATTGTTAAAGATGAAGGATTCTAGATCGGAAATGAACAGCAGAACGGGAAGTAATCCAATGATGATTCCGGTTAGATAAAAAAGAATACACAGAATACTTTTTCTATAATTTTCGGATGAGTTTTTGTTCCATAGCATGAAGCAAATGATCATCATTGCAAATGGTGCGGTCAATGTTGCGAAAGTGAGTTTTGTTCCGATCGCAAGAGCGAGGAAGATACCGGCAAACATGATGCCAAGAAGCTTGATCCGATTCTCGAAAAACGAAATATAAAATAGATAAAAGCTGATTATCGAAAACGCCACCGGCATAATGAAATTCGTGGCCAGCGCCGCTGAACTGAGAATGTTCAGGTTTAATAAAAACAGTATAACGATACCTAAGGAAAGAAATCGGTCATGCAAGATCCGGCGCGATAGCAAATACAAAACTAGGGACGCTAGAGTGAGAAAAAAAAGGCTAAATAGCTTGCCTATTAATAAATAATGCGATTCTATACCGAGAATTTTAAAAAGATTTCCATAGAGGATTGGAAGATAGGGCATCTGCAAATAAGCAAAATCTTGGTAGAGCGAGTAGCCTTTTGAAACAAAAATGCTGGCTGCGATATACATATGTTCATCGTACCAGAAGTAAGTCATATTCATTGAAACCGCACCAGCAATTGCTAACAAGAGGGTTGCGATTAAGTACCAAAATGCAAGTTTGTCGGTTTTCATTTCGTAAGTTTCCCGGATTTCGATGAGCGATGTTAAATGATCGCTGTTATGCTCTAATCAATTTTCTGTCAAGGTGGCGATGTCGATTTGAATGTTTAGAACTATCTTCTTTAAGTTTCAAGGAAATACCGATTAGTTGACTGCACGAACGAAACGCATTGCGGCGTAGTACCCACCTTGTCTATCGGATAGATATGTTTCAGCTGTTGTGTTCTAAGTGCTTCGCATACTGTTTTGTTCGTTGTATTCAGCGTATTTCTAGTTCAATTTAAAATCATAGCAACAACTGTTGCTACCGCAATACCCACCAAAATACCCGCAACGATTTCGATGCGAGTATGGCCCATGCGCTCTCGCAGGGCTTGGTGATCCGGCATGGCGATCGCCAGCTTGTTGATAACTGCAGCGTGCTTTCCAACTTGGCGACGTAGACTATTGGCGTCCAGTATTACAATGAACGCAAGCGTTAAGGCCACTCCAAAAGCGGGGTGAGCGATGCCTTCTTTAAGCGCAATGAGAGCGGCCATGCTGCTGACAATGGCGCTATGATTGCTTGGCAAACCGCCATAACCGATTTGACCGAATGCCAGTTGTTTCGCTTTGAGGCTATTAATAATAAATTTCAGGCTGCCAGCCGTTAACCAAGCAAGAAATGGCGTTAATGCATAAGAAAAGTCCATATAGTTATATCCTTAAACCGGCCAGAGAGCCCAGCTGCACGCAGCAACCCAAAGCGCAACCGTGAGCAGTAATTGCCAGTCCGTTAATAATGCATCAGTGGGTGATTCGCCGCCTTCGAATTTTTCTACGATATACCAATAGCGAAACATCCCGAACAATACCAAAGGTACAGTGATAACCAGTTGGGGTTTGGCCGACATTACGAACATGCTATAGAAAATCAGTGCACTGGTTGCTGAGATTTCAGCATATCGATCTACGAGCGATACCGAGTATTTTTCCAAAACCTTACGGCTTTTAACGCCTATCTGGCTCAATTCCTGGCGTCGTTTGACTGCCGCCAGGTAAAGGGCCAAACTGAGGGTGGTAATAAACATCCAGTCCGAAACTGGCACCGACAAGGCGATCGCACCCGCGTAGACTCTGAGCACAAAACCGATGGCAATGGTGAAAATATCCAATACCGGTTGATATTTTAGTATAAAGGTATAGGCCAGGTTGAGAACGAGGTAAACAACGATCACCCATACCACGTTTGAGAAGTAAAACCACCCCCCGATTAATGATGCGTATAACACACCCAGTGTCAACAATGCAGTGGGAATCGTCACGGTACCGGCTGCCAGGGGGCGAGTTTTGGATTTTTTCGGGTGACGGCGATCATGCTCGATATCATGCAAATCATTGATAATATAAGTGGCAGAGGAAGCCAAACAGAACAGCAATGTTGCCAGCAATGCCTGTTGCACCGCTTCGGGATTAAGAAATTCACCGGTGAACAGAAGCGGGGCCAGGACAAAACTATTTTTTATCCATTGCTTCGGCCGCATGAGTTTAATTACACCGATCATCTGCTGTGAAAACGTGTAGGTCTGTTTGGTATCGTTCATAGGTATGCGTTTTTTGATCCTGATATTATTGTTGGAGGTAATATCATTCTTTATTGTCAATGGATAGGATTATTGCAGTATTTTTATTAATACTCAAAGTATTAGGGTGGCAATTGTAATAAAATAAGATTTTTTACAAGTTTTTTCCCATACACTTATACCTGCAAGATCTTGCAGTTTAATTAAAATCTTACTTGATGAAACTGGCAATAACCTATGCGATTCTCGCGCTAATCGCGACTGCAGCGAATATTGGCGCCCAGGATCTGGTCATTCGCGTGTACTCCGGAGCGTTTGATGTCTTGCTATCGGTGGCGATAGGAACCGGGGTCGGGTTAGTGGTGAAGTATGTTCTCGATAAGCGGTATATTTTCAAGTTTCGTGCCCGTAGCGTGGTGCATGACGGTCAAGTTTTTACACTCTATGTGTTAATGGGGGGAGCCACAACCTTAATTTTCTGGGGGTTTGAGTTTGGTTTTCACTATCTTTTCGGGACAAAAGAGATGCGTTATTTGGGGGGGGTCATCGGTTTGGCTATCGGCTATTTGACTAAATACCATCTCGATAAGCGTTTTGTCTTCCGCGATAAGGGGGAGGCGTGAAAGCTGTTTCCTCTTGGGGCCGTCTCAGCGCACCCCTGCATCAGGTTGTTGTGCTTAATGATCCGGGGCGGGTAAAGAGCATCGTTTCCTGTGAATATCCTTCAGGATTGGCTCATGGCATGGGGCGAAGTTACGGCGACGCTTGTCTTAATCCAGATGGTGTGCTTTGGCTTACTACCGGTCTGGATCACTTCATTGCTTTCGATGACAAAACCGGAAGACTGGTTTGCGAGGCCGGTGTATTGTTGCGAGATATCCAGCGGCTGGTGATTCCACGAGGTTGGATCCTGCCTGTTACACCGGGAACACAGCTCGTGACCGTTGGCGGCGCGATCGCCAACGATGTACACGGCAAGAATCACCATCTTCTTGGTTCGTTCGGCGATCATGTTCAGAGAATCAAATTGATCCGTACCGATGGTGAAATGATCGAATGCGGTCCCCGAACTCAACCGGACTGGTTTTCTGCAACTGTTGGCGGATTGGGTCTGACAGGTGTAATCGTGGAAGCGGAAATTCAATTACGCCGGGTTGTGAGTCCGTGGTTGCAGACTGAAACGGTTCCTTATGACAATCTGGATGAGTTTTTCCGGTTGGCCGACGGCTCCGAAGCTGATTGGGAGCATACCGTATCCTGGATTGATTGTGTCTCCGGTGGGGGCGGGCGGGGGCTTTTCATGCGAGGTAATCCATGCGATCAAAAGCAGCAGATGGAACCCACGAAACGTCAACTAACTATGCCTTTCGTGCCGCCTGTTTCGCTAGTGAATGGCTTATCGCTGCGGCCGTTCAATGCCATCTACTACAATCTCAAGAAATCGAAGGCAGGATCGGAAATCGTACACTACGAATCTTTTTTTTATCCGCTGGATAATCTTTTGGAATGGAACCGGATGTACGGCCCCAAAGGTTTCTTTCAATACCAGAGCGTGGTTCCACGAGAAATCGGGCAAGAAGCGGTCCGGGCTATGTTAGGCGAAATTGCTAAATCCGGTGATGGATCTTTTCTGGCCGTGTTAAAAACTTTTGGCGACAGACAGCCGGTTGGAATGATGAGTTTTCCGCGCCCTGGCGTTACCTTGGCGCTCGATTTTCCGAATAAGGGCGCGAAAACAATGCGGTTGTTTGAGCGCTTGGATGCGATTGTGCGAGAAGCTCGAGGCAGGATTTATCCGGCCAAGGATGCCCGCATGCCGCGAGATTTGTTTGAATCGGGCTATCCGCGGCTCAATGAATTTTTGAAATATCGTGATCCTGGCATCAGTTCGGGGTTATCACGCCGCTTAATGGGAGTGTGAATTGAATAATAAGAAACGGATTGTCATCATCGGTGCCACATCGGCTATCGCCGAGCACTGCGCCAGACTTTGGGCGCAAGAACAACCGCTGGATCTGACTTTGGTTGGAAGGGATACCAATCGGATAGAACGAGTCGCTGCTGATTTAAGTGCACGTAGTCCTGGCTCTGATATTCATGTGACCCAAGCGGATTTTCTCGATGCAGCTGCCATTCAAGCGGCGGTCGATGAAATTGCCAAGCCGCATGCCATTGATATTGTTTTGATCGCGCATGGTTCTTTGCCGGAGCAGGATGCCTGTCAGAATGATTTGAAGGCATGCCGGGAGGCGCTGGAAATCAATGGGATTTCTCCGCTGCTTTTCGCCGAAGCTTTTGCGAAGCAGATGGCAAAAGCGGATTCTGGAACCTTGGTGCTGGTAGGGTCGGTAGCTGGGGACAGAGGGCGGAAATCCAATTATGTGTATGGCGCGGCTAAAGGTTTGGTGACACGCTATGCGCAAGGCTTGCAACATCGTTTCGCTGGAACCGGTGTTAAAGTTGTTTTGGTTAAACCGGGTCCGACTGATACGCCCATGACTGCTCATCTAAAAGCTCAGGGTGCTAAATTGGCGCCTGTCGAAGAAATTGCGAGAAATATTGTGGAAGGCGTTAAGCGTGGTCAACCGGTTGTGTATGCACCGCCAAAATGGAGGCTGATTATGTTGATTATTCAACATTTACCCAATTTTATCTTTCATAAATTGAACATCTAGCGAAATGCCAAATAATCCAACGAAAATCAATATAAATTCAAAATCTTAAAAGACAGGAGTGACTAAAATAAATATTACCGCATCCTATATTATTGATAGGCGGGAGAATAATTTTTTTAATGACGATGTTTTAGGCGAGACCGCTTAGATAGGCAATTTAAGGATCGGGTCTCGTAAATAAAAATATGGGTCTTAGGAAGTTAAGCACTTAAAGAAGTGT
>LWDH01000011.1 GCA_002083395.1 Proteobacteria bacterium SG_bin4
GTCCAAAGTCAAGTCATTTGTCATAAAATTACCTTTTTCTAAGTCAGGTTTTATTCCACAAATTGCCTGTTTATACTTTGAAAACAAAAATTAATTCCATATTCCAAAAGTCAATTCTAATGGTTTGTATGAACTTGAAATAGGTTAATTAATTTTGCTGCAAAGTATGGGTGCGTATTATGCTCAATAAACCCTCCGCAGTAAATGGTTTAGTCAGATATCCATCTGAACCCGCCAACCTACCCCGCGCCTTATCAAACAAACCATCTTTACTCGAGAGCATAATGACTGGAATTGATTGATAAGTTGGATTTTTCTTAATTAACATGCATGCTTGATACCCATCCAACCGCGGCATGGTGATATCAATAAAAATAATATCAGGTTGATTATCAATAATTTTCGACATTGCCACAAAACCATCTTCGGCCAAAATGACATCACACCCAAAGGGGCGCAAAAAAACTTCAGCACTTTTTCGTACTGTGTTGCTATCGTCAATTACCATAACCTTAATGCCTTTTAAGACATCGGTATTATTCACTCAAGCTCCTTAATGCTTACGTACCATTTTAATAACTTACGATTCTTCCTTGCTTCGCATACGTGCCCACCTAACTTGCATGAATCTTATTTTCTCCAGAATGCCGGGATAAAAATTGCCAGCACCGTAAAAAATTCCAATCTGCCTAGTAGCATGGCAAAACTGCATATCCAGATTTGAAAATCAGACAATGACGCATAGGTTGTCGCCGGGCCAATGCCCCCAAGACCAGGACCGAGATTATTCAGGCAGGCAACTGCAGCGGAAAAGGCTGTAATGACATCCAAGCCGCTCAGTGTCAGCAGGAGTGTCATAACAACAATACTCGTGGCATACACAAATAAAAACACCAACACTGCGAGAATCACTCGATTTGCCAACAGACCTCGGCCTAATTTTGCTGGAATGACCGCATTGGGATGCATTATCGTAATAATTTCTCGATAAACTTGCTGGTACAGGATCCGCGCACGAATCATTTTGATACCGCCCCCGGTTGATCCGGATGAAGTGCAAAAACCTGATAAAAACAACATCCATAACGGAATGAATATCGGCCAGAGACTGTAATCAGTATTGCTATAACCAGTTGTCGTCGCCACCGAAACGATATTGAAAGCCGCATAGCGCAGCGCTGTGAGCGGTTCCGGATAAACCCCCTCAAACCATAGATAAAAAGCCAATCCAAAGCAACTGACCAGGATAATTAAAATATACCAGCCAACTTCGGAATCATAACGATAAGAAGTTAAGCTCTTTGCCCGCCAAGCCAAGAAATGTGTTGCAAAGTTGATCCCGGCAATCAACATGAAAAAAATTGCGACCGCTTCAATCAATGGGGAATCCCAGTAGCCATAGCTGGCATCGTGCGATGAAAATCCTCCCAATCCCAGTGTTGTAAAAGCGTGCATCACGGCGTCAAACCACTCCATACCGGCCCATCTATAAGCAACGATGCAAATCAAAGTCAAACAGGCGTATATGGACCACAGGCCCTTAGCTGTCTCCGCAATACGCGGAGTCAACTTATTTTCTTTCATCGGCCCCGGAATCTCGGCATTTAATAGCTGTCGGCCACCGACCCCCAGTAGCGGCAGAATCGCGACCGCCAATACAATCAACCCCATACCGCCAAGCCAAACTATCTCGCCACGCCATAAATTGATTGATGGCGGCAATTTGTCCAATCCGGACAAAACTGTACCGCCAGTCGCAGTCAAGCCTGAAACCGCTTCGAAATAAGCCATACTGATACTGAGTTGCGGCATATACAATAGTAGCGGCAGCATCGCAAAAGCGGGCAACACCGACCATACCAGCACTACCAGCAAAAAACCGTCCCGGGTTTGCAATTCACGTTTAAAAGGACGCGTAAACAACCACATCATCAAACCGCATCCGAGCGTAATTAAAATCGATTGTTTGAAAACAAGTCCCGCGCCGTCTTCACCCCATAGCGCCAGACAAAGTGGAATCAACATTGTTAATCCGAATACCAACACCATTTTGCCAAGTACGTTAACAACAACAAGCAGTCGATACATGGATTATTTTTCTACAGAAAGCCGACATTAACCTGAAATAGCTTTTCCACTTCGCGAATCATCTTGCGGTTGATCACAAACAAAATCACATGATCTCCCGATTCAATAACTGTATCGTGATGTGCAATAACAACCTTGACCGCACCCTTAGAGGCATTTGCCGACTGACCTGATTCATTGTTCAAACTCTCACCGAGCCATCCATCCGATTTGGCTAAACCACGGACGATAGCGCCAATCGTTGCACCTTTCGGCAATTTGATCTCATCGATCCTGCGACCGACTACGTTGGACGATTTTGCATCGCCATGCGCCACCAACTCCAGAGCCTCCGCCGCGCCACGCCGCAGACTATGCACGGCGGCCACATCGCCATGCCGGACGTAGGCCAGTAAGGAACCAATGGTAACCTGCGCCGGCGAAATGGCGATATCAATCCCGCTGCTTTGAACCAAATCGACGTAAGCACCGCGATTGATGAGTGCGATTACCTTATGCGCTCCCATACGTTTTGCCAGCAGCGCTGACATGATGTTATTTTCATCATCATTCGTCAGTGCGCAAAACATATCCATCTCAGCGATGTTTTCATCTTCCAGCAAGGTTTCGTCGGTAGAATCCCCATGCAACACCAATGCATTACTCAGTTCACCGGCCAGTCGCTCACAGGCTTGATAATTGCGTTCGATGATTCTGACCTGATAATCTTTCTCCAACGTTCCGCCAAGCCGTCTGCCAATTTTGCCTCCCCCGGCAATCATTACATGCTTGACCGGTTCATCCATCCTGCGCAATTCCCGCATAACCGTTCGAATATCTTCAGTTGCAGCGATAAAGAACACCTCATCTTCTGCTTCGATGACAGTATCCCCCTCCGGAATTATTGGGCGATCTTTACGAAAAATAGCCGCAACCCGGGTATCGACATTCGGAACATGTTTGCGTAATTCCTGTAGCTGCTGACCGACCAGCAATCCCCCTTGCAGCGCCCGAACCGCCACCAGACTGACTTCTCCCGACGCAAAATCGAGCACTTGCAACGCTTCCGGAAATTCAATCAGCTTTTCAATATATTCCGTGAGAATTTGTTCAGGGCAAATCGCAAAATCCACACAAAAATTCTCGGTCGAGAAAATTTCAGGATGCTCGAGATATTCTGTGGATCGGATGCGGGCAATCTTCGTGGGAGTATTAAATAATGTGGCGGCGAGTTTACAAGCAACCAAGTTGGTTTCATCGTGTTCGGTGACCGCCAATATCATATCCGCGTCATGCGCACCGGCGCTAACCAGCACCGAAGGATGCGAAGCGTTGCCCACAACCGTGCGTAAATCCAAGCGATCTTGCAAAAGCGCCAAGCGTTTCGGATCGACATCAACCATGGTGATATCGTTGGCCTCGCTGACCAGATTCTCTGCCACGGATGTGCCTACTTGACCGGCACCTAAAATAATAATCTTCAATTCAGCGACCTATTTCTTTGCGATTTTCCCGCACCCAATCCCGCCACTGCGCAAATAATACGGGATCCAGTGCGGCAATCACCGAGCGATGCCATATAGGGCTAGCCCAATAATCATCATGCTCAAAACCGCACATATTGCCGCCTGCTTCCGCCAGAATCAGAGAACCCGCTGCGTAATCCCACGGCTTCTGTCCACCGTGCAAGTACAAATCAAAATAACCAGCAGCGGTATAACACCACTCCAGTGCGCAAGCGCCGAAATTCCGCTGTGACGCAAACGGCGGATATGCGGCAACTCTGGCAGCAAATGCCCGATCCAATCGCTTCAGATCCACATTCGCCATCGCGCTTGATAATGGCGGCGCATGCTTTTTAAGCGGTAAAGCGACGCCATTCAGGAACGCGCCATTCCCTTTGGTCGCATAAAACATCTCATCCGTCACAGGGTTATAAATCACGCCAAGCACACTCTTTCCCTGTTCCATATAGGCCACGGACGTGGCAAAGTAAGGCAAACCGTTATAAAAATTGGATGTCCCATCGATCGGATCGATACTCCATAATCCCGATTCGCCTTTGATCCATTCGGCTTGCTGTTCCGCATCGGTCATTTCTTCACCCATCGCTGCAGCTGGATGGATTTTCTGCAATCGATCCAGCAGCGCGTTTTGTGCAGCCACGTCCGCTTCGGTAAAAAAACTGCCATCCGATTTGGTTTGCCGACCTACTCGCAAATAGCGCGGCATGATAACTTCCTGAGCAACGTCTCTGACTGCCGCGATCACTTTTTCTAACACAGCTACTCCGAACGCCATTTGATCGAACAACCGATGCTGGGAATTTGTTCGGCGGGACCACGCCCGGTCTTGGCAACTTGCAACATCGCTTCGAACAAATCCCGGCGCACATCCGCAGGCGCCGCTTCTTTACGGGATGCATCGAGACGTCCGCGATATTGCAATTCCAGATTGCCATTGAATCCAAAAAAATCCGGCGTGCAGACCGCGCCATATTTCTTAGCGATTTCTTGTGTTTCATCCCAAACATAGGGAAACGGATAATTCAATCGCTGAGCCACGAGCTTCATGTTCTCAAAAGAATCTTCCGGATAATCTGCCGGATCGTTGGACATGATGGCAATGGCATTGATGCCATGCTGCCTTAATTCATTAACATCACGGATAATGCGATCCTGCACCGCCTTAACATACGGGCAGTGATTGCAAATAAACATGACCAAAAGTCCGTTTTCCCCTTTTGCCGAAGCCAGGTTATAGCGTTTGCCATCGACACCCAGCAAATCAAAATCAATCGCCTGCCAACCGAAATCACAGACTGGCGTCTCTAAACTTGCCATATAACTTACTCCATCGATTAAAAATTATTTCAATAATTGTTTGCATAGCAGAATCATTAATATTACCCAGTCAATGCCTGGTGCATAACATGCTATATTAGCATGACTCTATTTGTTGAAATCGCCGCTCCAAGGCAACGACATCGAACATGCACGCTCGTTTCTACCATCCTGAAGCTATCACCGCTGGACAGATGATTGAGTTATCGTCTGAAAACAAACATCATGCCGCGCGGGTACTACGCCTTAGAAATGGCGATGCGATCACGTTATTCAATGGTCACGGCGGCGAGTATAGCGCGCGGATCGATTCCATCCGTAAAGATAGCATCACGGTATTGGTTGATAGCTATCAAGACATCGACCGGGAATCGCCATTACACATCGAACTGGCCCAAGCCATTTGCGTCAATGAAAAAATGGATTGGATCATACAAAAATCGGTCGAACTCGGCGTAACGCAGATCCAACCGGTATCCACCGCTCGCAGCATTGTACATCTGTCAAATGAACGTTCCGAGAAACGACTGCAACATTGGCAAAAAATCGTCATCTCAGCCTGCGAACAATGTGGCAGAAATCTTGTACCCCAAATATATCCACTGATCACTCTGCCGGAATGGTTGAGCCGGAAAAAAATGCATCGCACCCCGCAAGATATTCTTATCATGTTATCCGCCACGGCGACACAAAGCTTGAAAGATTTACCCGAACCGGCAGCCGATGCTAAAGTGGCTCTTGTTATCGGTCCCGAAGGCGGATTCACCGAGGAAGAAGAATTCGCGATCGGACATTCGGGTTTCGTGCCACTGCATCTGGGCAGCCGCATTTTGCGCACGGAAAGCGCCGCGCTCGCGGCAATTGCTGCGATGCAAGCGCTTTGGGGAGATTACTGATGACAACCATCAATAATAAACCGGATACAACCGCGGAATTTGTCGCCTGGTTTCGTTCCGTAGCACCTTACATCCATACCTTTCGCGGCAAGGTCTTTGTCATCGGTTTTAGCGGTGAAATGATCACCGATGCCAAATTCGTCAACTTCATTCATGACATCAACTTGCTTGCCAGCCTCGGTGTACGACTGGTTCTGGTTCATGGCGCCCGGCCGCAAATTCAATTGCGTTTGGACGAATCGCAATTGGAAACGCAAACAGTCCAGGGTATGCGCGTCACCGATGCCGCCGCGTTGCAATGCGTCAAGGAATCGGTCGGACGAGTACAGCACGAAATTGCCGCGCTGCTTTCGATGGGATTGCCGAATTCGCCGATGGCCAACGCCGCGATTCGGGTCACCTGCGGCAACTTTGTTACCGCCTGTCCGTATGGCGTCATTCAAGGCGTTGACTTGATGCATACCGGCAAAGTGCGCAAAATCAACGCGCCAGCCATTCATTCGCGCTTGGAACAAGGCGATGTAGTATTGATTTCGCCGCTCGGCTACTCACCCACCGGCGAGATTTTCAATCTCACGATGGAAAATGTGGCGACCGAAACCGCCATCGCGCTCCGCGCAGAAAAATTAATTCTGCTGCTGGATACCGTCGATTGCACCGCATCCGATGAAAATAAGACAGGAAAATTGCCGCGCGAACTGACCGTCGCCGAAAGCAAGTTATTGCTGGAGCATAAAATTCCAACTGCTACACCTCTTGTACCAGATGCCTTATTGCCCGCATTGCAATCAGCAACCAAAGCTTGCGAAATGGGCGTCACCCGCGCGCATCTAGTCAGCCGCCATTGCGATGGCGCCATCTTACAAGAGCTGTTCACCCATCATGGCATCGGCGCCATGATCACGCAAGAATCGCTGCAAGCCCTCAGAAAAGCAAAAATCGAAGACGTCGGTGGCATTTTACAATTGATCGAACCGCTCGAAACCGAAGGCATTCTGGTCAGGCGCGGCCGCGAACTGCTGGAAATTGAAATCGACCGGTTTACCGTTTTCGAGCACGACGGCATCATTCTGGGCTGCGCGGCGCTGTACCCATTCCCCGAAGAACACGCCTGTGAACTCGCCTGCCTGGCGATTCACCCGGATTACCGTGATCAGGGGCACGGCGAGCGCTTGCTTAAACACATCGAAAATAAAACGATTGCGCAAGGCATTCACAAACTATTCGTGCTCACCACGCATGCCACCCATTGGTTCATCGAACACGGATTCAATGTAGCCACACCCGCCGAACTGCCGAAAGTCAAACAGAATTTATACAACTACCAACGCCGATCAAAAGTACTGATCAAACACCTCAGCGATTAGCAAAAAATTCATACGAACGGTTTACGCAATGAAACGAACGTTTCATAATGCCGTTTTTTTCAAGGACGTATCCACAATGGCAAGAATGGTGAATTGCATCAAATTGGGCCGCGAGGCCGAAGGCTTGGACTTCCAAACCTACCCCGGCGAACTCGGCAAACGGATTTTTGAAAACGTATCGAAAGAAGCCTGGAATCAATGGATCAAACACCAGACCATGCTGGTCAACGAAAACCGGTTGAACCTGTCCGATCCGAAAGCCCGTAAATATCTGGCGGAACAAATGGAAGCGCATTTTTTTGGGGAAGGTGCGGAACAGGCAGCGGGGTATGTGCCGCCGAACAATCCTACTTAGTCACTAGCATATTTCTAATATAGAAGAACAATCTCCAAATAAATAGTATAAAAAAACATTTAATCTCATTTTTTAATTTTGCAAAAAACTTATGAGTTATTGATTACTTTACTATTTAATTCAAATTGCTTGCTAGTACAGTATCCTTTCAATTTCCTAGCCAACAATAAGAACTGTTTTATATCAATCTCTTCAGATAGCAAATTAAAAGAACTAGCTTGAAATGAAAAACCATTCTCTACTCCACCTGACCAAATAACCGGCTTATAGTTGTAATCTGAATGGGCGAGAGCCTGGTTACGCAGGCTGATTATTTTCTGATGAAGTTCACGCTCATCATCATTTAAAAAAATTCGAGTTACATTCTTTGGTAATTTTGATACTGCTTTGGGATGGTCTTCACTCTTAAGAAAAGATCTAGCAAATGAAATAATTGCAGCCAAAAGGAGAGCACGTTTAATATTTTCATTATCGATGAGTTTCTGTTCGAAGCAAAGTAGATATTTTTCAGCTTCATAAAAATCATCTTCAGAAAGAATCATGCGATGAATTTGAGCGCGAAGCCTTTCATTAGAAGGGGATTGGGACATATATTCGAATTGAAATCTAACTTAAGACTTGAATAACTTGCTTCCCTTACAAATAGAAAACAATTCCAATTACATTTATTGTGAATATCTTTTCTAAAAGATATTCATCCCTCCCAAAGCTCGCTTGTAATAATTAATCATGAAAAAACAAAGATTACCCAAAAATCAGCCCTATGATTGCTAATTCTGATTAACAATCATAGAGTTTAAAGTTTAGATGGTGGGTAAACCGTGATTAATCTATTTAATTATCGCGTTCAATTCGCCTTTAGCATAGCGATTCGCCATGTCTTCCAGCGAAATGGCTTTGATTTTGCTGGCTTGGCCGGCGCAGCCGAAAGCTTCGAAGCGGGCTTTGCAAATTTCTTTGGCCGCAGCGGTCGCTTCTTTCAGGAATTTGCGCGGGTCGAAATTGCTTTTGTCGGTTTCCAGGCTGCGGCGGATCGCGCCGGTCATCGCCAGACGGATGTCGGTGTCGATGTTGACTTTGCGCACGCCGTATTTGATGCCTTCCTGGATTTCCTCAACTGGGACGCCATAGGTTTCCTTGATGTCGCCGCCGAATTTGCGGATGATTTCCAGCCATTCTTGCGGAACCGAGCTGGAACCGTGCATCACCAGATGAGTGTTGGGAATGCGCGCATGAATTTCCTTGATACGTTGAATCGCCAGAATATCGCCGGTGGGTTTACGGGTGAATTTGTATGCGCCGTGCGAGGTGCCGATCGCGATCGCCAAAGCATCGACGCCGGTTTTACGCACGAAATCGGCGGCTTCTTCCGGATCGGTCAGCAGTTGATCATGCGATAACACACCTTCCGCGCCGTGTCCATCCTCGGCTTCGCCCATGCCGGATTCCAGAGAACCCAAGCAACCCAGCTCGCCTTCTACCGAAACGCCAACCGAATGCGCGATGTTCACAACATCCGCCGTAACGTTGACATTGTATTCGTAGGTGGAAGGGGTTTTAGCATCCGCTTGCAAGGAGCCGTCCATCATGACACTCGAGAAACCGCTGCGAATCGCATTCACGCAAACGGATGGCGATGCGCCATGATCTTGATGCATCACGATCGGAATATGCGGATACGCTTCAACCGCTGCTGCGATCAGATGCCGCAAAAACGCTTCACCGGCATATTTTCTTGCACCGGCGGAGCCTTGCATGATCACCGGGCTGTTGCATTCGTCGGCTGCTTGCATGATCGCTTGAATTTGTTCCAGATTGTTGACGTTGAAAGCCGGCAAACCGTAGCCGTTTTCCGCCGCATGATCTAGTAATTGTCTGAGTGATACGAGTGCCATTTAGATCTCCTTATAAAATATCGAAATAAAATTCTGTGATGCATAAGTATAAGCGATTATTCTGCAGGATTGCTGCTTGAATCATCAACCCGTACGCATCGTGCCCGGACGCCAAGAGCATCTGCTAGCTCAGGCTGGATCAAGGCCTTGTCTTGTTTTCCATTCACCGACTTTGATAATTTTCATGGTATTGGTACCGCCGGTTTTACCAACTGGTTCGCCAATGGTCATCACCATGATATCGCCGTTGCGCACCACCCCGCGGCTGAGTAATTCCTGCTCGGCTAAATTCAGAATCTCTTCCGGATCATTCAATCCCGCGCCAAATTCCACCGGATAGACACCACGGAACAGGGTAACGCGTCGGCGGGTTTCTTCATTCGGACTCAGTGCAAAAATCGGTACTTTGGAGCTTCGGCGTGACATCAGCAATGCGGTCACGCCGCTTTGCGTCAGCGCAGCGATCGCACGAACGTGCAAACCGCCAGCCGTATACATGGTCGCCCTGGCAATGGCTTCTTCAATTGAAGACGGGTTGATGTTTTGCATGCGCCGGTCGACGTTCACCAGATATTCCTTTTCCGCTTCCAGGCATACTCTGGCCATCGCCTCAACGGCCTCAACCGGATATTCTCCGGCTGCGGATTCTGCCGACAACATTACTGCATCGGTACCGTCCAGCACTGCGTTGGCAACGTCCGACACTTCCGCACGGGTCGGGATCGGATTGGTGATCATGGATTCCATCATCTGCGTTGCCGTGATAACCGTTTTGTTATTCGCCCGCGCCGAACGGATCATGCGCTTCTGCAACGCGGGAACCGCTGCATCCCCCACTTCCACCGCCAGGTCACCGCGCGCAACCATGATTGCATCGGAAGCATCGAGAATATCGTCCAACGCCAGAATTGCTTCGGAGCGCTCGATCTTGGCCATGACCATGCCTTTTCCGCCCGCCTCGTGCAGCAATGAGCGCGCCTGGCGGATATCGTCTCCGGAACGGACGAACGACACGGCCAGATAATCCGCGCCAAATTCTGCGGCGGTTTTGATATCCTCCAAGTCTTTGCTGGTCAGCGCTGGCGCGCCCAATCCGCCACCCTTGCGATTGATACCTTTATTGTTTGACAGGATTCCGCCCTGCTCGACTACGCAAAATACCTGATGTCCTTTTACATGCGACACCCCCAGCACGATACGGCCGTCGTCCAGCATCAGCGTGGCGCCGGTTTCCAGATCGTTCGGCAGCTCTTTATAATCGAGGCCGACTCTTTCCTGATTCCCGAGTTCGCAAGTCGCATCCAGAATAAACTGGTCGCCCACTTCCAAGCGGATTTTGCCATGCTCAAATTTACCGACCCGGATCTTCGGTCCTTGCAAATCGGCTAATACGCCCACGGTAACCCCGGCAGCTCGGGCAATCGAGCGGGTCATTTCAGCAAATTCTATATGCTGTTCCCGCGTGCCATGGGAGAAATTGATCCGAACAACATCGACGCCGGCCCGGATCATGCGTTCCAGTATTTTGGGATTGCTGCAGGCAGGTCCCAGCGTTGCTACAATTTTAGTTCTTCGGATCATGTTCTTCTTGACGGTTAGTTTGCACGCATTTCCAATATCTCTACTGCCGGCAATTTTTTCCCTTCCAGAAATTCGAGGAAAGCTCCGCCTGCGGTTGAAATATAAGAAACTTTGTCATAGATATCGTACTTCTGAATCGCTGCGATGGTATCTCCGCCGCCCGCCAGCGTGAAAGCCTTGGTTTCCGCAATGGCTCGAGCGATTTTTTCAGTTCCTGCGCCGAATTGATCAAATTCAAACACGCCCACCGGACCATTCCATACCACCGTTCCTGCTTTCATGATGATATCCGCCAGTTCTTGCGCGCTTTTCGGGCCGATATCGAAAATCATATCGTCGTCGGAGACATTGCCGGCATCTTTCAATACCGCCGGTTCGTTGGCATCAAATTTTTTGCCGACGACAACATCGACCGCAACCGGGATCGATGCATTGCGTTTCGCCATTTTTTCCATCAATGCCTTGGCGGTTGGAACCAGATCATCCTCACACAATGATTTTCCGACATTCTTACCGGTCGCTTTCAGGAAAGTATTCGCAATGCCTCCACCCACGACCAGTTGATCGACTTTTTCGGATAACGATTCGAGCACCGTCAGTTTGGTAGAAACTTTCGAGCCGCCGACGATCGCGACCATCGGACGAGCTGGATTCAGCAATGCTTTCGTTAGTGCGTCCAATTCTTCTGTCAGCAAGATGCCCGCACAAGCAGTCGGCGCATATTTTGCAATGCCATGTGTCGAAGCTTCTGCACGATGCGCCGTGCCGAAAGCATCCATGACAAAAACATCGCATAATTTTGCGTATTTCTGCGAGGTTTCTTCAACGTTTTTCTTCTCGCCCTTGTTGAAACGGCAGTTTTCCAGCACTACCAATTCTCCGGCAGCCACATCGAAACCGCCGTCCACCCAATCCTTAATCAAACGAACAGGTTTGCCGAGACGATCCGCGATATTATCAGCAACCGGCTTCAGTGAATTTTCCTCAGTCCATACGCCTTCTTCCGGCCGTCCCAAGTGAGAGGTTACCATCACTTTGGCGCCTTGCTTGAGACAATGATTAATCGTCGCCATGGAGGCGGTAATACGGGCATCCGAGGTCACTTTGCCATCTTTCACAGGCACATTCAGATCAGCGCGTATAAATACGCGTTTACCTTTCAGGTCAAGGTCAACTAGTTTAATAACAGACACGGTAAACTCCAGAATTGTCTTTAAGAAAGTACAAAGGATAGCAAACGCTATCCTTTATGTCTTAATGAATTAAAATTCAAAGTGGTGCGCGCAATCAGGATACAGACCACGATAACACCACTGAGGTACGAAATTACTTGGCAACGGTACGAACCATCTCCAGCACTTTGGTGGAATAACCCCATTCGTTGTCATACCAGGCAACAACTTTGACGAAGCTTTTATCCAATGCCATCCCTGCTTCAGCGTCAAAGATCGACGTGCAGCTTTCACCGCGAAAATCGGTCGATACCACTTTTTGATCGGTATAACCCAATACACCTTTCATAGAACCTTCCGATGCGTCTTTCATCGCTTTACAAATTTCGTCGTAGATCGCTTCTTTTTCCAGTTCGCACGTCAAATCGACGACCGAAACATCCGATGTCGGTACACGGAAAGCCATACCGGTCAGTTTTTTGTTCAGTTCAGGGATTACCACACCCACTGCTTTAGCGGCTCCGGTCGATGAAGGAATAATATTTTCCAGAATACCGCGACCGCCGCGCCAATCTTTATTGGACGGACCATCCACAGTTTTTTGTGTAGCGGTCGCTGCATGGACGGTGGTCATCAGGCCACGTTTGATGCCCCATTTATCGTTCAACACTTTGGCAATCGGCGCCAAGCAATTGGTGGTACAGGAAGCATTCGAAATAATCGCTTCGCCTTTGTACGATTTATCATTGACGCCATAAACAAACATCGGCGTATCATCTTTCGATGGTGCTGACATAATGACTTTCTTCGCTCCGGCAGCCAGATGCTTTTCACAAGTTTCTTTGGTCAGGAACAAGCCGGTCGATTCGATCACAACCTCCGCACCCACTTCATTCCACTTCAATTCCGCCGGGTCTTTGATGGCTGTCAGACGGATTCTTTTGCCATTGACCACCAGCGTGTTACCGTCGATCGACACATCACCGCTAAAACGGCCATGCACCGAATCGTGCTTCAACATATACGCCAGGTAATCCGGTTCCAGCAAATCGTTGATCGCAACGATTTCAATATCCGGAAAATTCTGTACAGCCGAGCGGAAAACCATACGCCCGATACGACCAAACCCATTGATACCCACTTTTATTGTCATTCTATGCTCCTTAAATAAAAAACCTGCGCACCACAGCTCAGATCAAGTCAAATCAAGCCATTGTGCTTAAAACGTTATTGATTTAGAGAATGCTCTTAACCGTTTTGACGACATTCTCGACAGTGAAACCGAAATGTTTAAACAGCACATCCGCCGGCGCCGATTCACCAAAGGTATCGATACCGACCACTGCACCGTCCAAGCCGACGTACTTACGCCAGAAGTCGGTTACCCCCGCTTCGATAGCTACACGCTTGACGCCTTTTGGCAACACACCATCCTTATACGATGATTCCTGGCGATCAAACACATTGGTGCACGGCATTGATACTACGCGCACATGAATACCTTCATCAGCCAATGCCTTTTGCGCACTCATCGCCAAACCGACTTCGGAGCCGGTTGCGATCAATACGGCTTGCGGTTTGCCATTACCCGCTTCCGACAATATGTACCCGCCTTTATCGATCAACTTGATAGTCGCCGCATCGCGTTTCTGGAATGGCAGGTTCTGACGGCTGAAAATCAAGGTCGAAGGGCCGTTTTTACGCTCAATCGCACGCGCCCATGAAACTGTGGATTCCACCGTATCGCAAGGACGCCATACATCCATGTTCGGAATGTAACGCAACGTCGCCGTTTGTTCGACCGGTTGGTGCGTTGGTCCGTCTTCACCTAAACCGATGGAATCGTGCGTAAATACAAAAATATTGCGAATCTTCATCAATGCAGCCATGCGTAATGCATTGCGCGCATATTCCGAAAACATCAAAAAGGTCGCGCCATAAGGAATCAAACCGCCATGCAGTGATAATCCGTTCATCATGGCGCTCATGCCGAATTCACGCACACCATAGTAGACATAGTTGCCGCCGTTATTTTTGCTAATTCCTTTAGAGCCCGACCACAACGTCAAATTCGAACCTGCGAGATCGGCGGAACCGCCAATCAATTCCGGCAACACCGGTGCGAGCGCTTCAATCGCATTTTGTGAGGCTTTACGACTGGCTATGGTCTCTGCTTTGGCGTTGATCTGGTTAACAACGCTTTCAACGTGACTCTGCCAGTTAGCTGGTAGCTCCCCAGCCATGCGGCGATTGAATTCTGCTGCTTCCGCTGGATATTTCACGGCATACTCTGCAAATTTCTCGTTCCATTCGGTTTCCAGTCTTTGGCCTTTCGCTCTTGCATCCCACGCACTGTAAACTTCTTGTGGAATTTCAAAAGGCGGATGATGCCAGCCGATATGCGGACGAGCAGCAGCAATTTCCGCATCACCCAGCGCCGCTCCGTGAACGGAGTGGGTGTTGGCCATGTTTGGCGATCCCAAGCCTATAACTGTTTTACAGCAAATCATCGTCGGTTTGTCGTTGACTTTCTTGGCGGCTTCAATGGCTGCTTCGATCGCTACCGGATCGTGGCCATTAACATTGGGCACCACGTGCCATCCGTATGACTCAAAGCGCTTCGGCGTATCGTCGGTAAACCAGCCTTCCACATGACCGTCGATGGAAATGCCATTATCGTCGTAGAAACAGATTAATTTACCCAAGCCCAGCGTCCCCGCCAACGAACATGCTTCGTGAGAAACGCCTTCCATCATGCAGCCATCACCCAAAAACACGTAAGTATAATGGTCAACGATATTGTATCCCGGCCGGTTAAACTCGGCAGCCAGTACTTTCTCCGCCAACGCCATGCCTACTGCATTGGTAATACCTTGTCCAAGCGGACCGGTCGTGGTCTCGACCCCCGGCGTATAACCATATTCCGGATGCCCGGGCGTTTTAGAATGAAACTGCCGGAACTTCTTGATTTCTTCCATCGGCAGATCGTAGCCTGTCAGATGCAGCAATGCATAAATCAGCATTGATCCATGGCCGTTTGATAATATAAAACGATCGCGATCAGCCCATTGCGGATTGCCAGGATTATGACGCAGGTGATGAATCCACAGCACCTCAGCAATTTCAGCCATACCCATCGGCATACCGGGGTGACCGGAATTAGCTTTTTGCACGGCATCCATCGCCAATGCGCGAATCGCACTGGTTAAATCCCTAAATACCGGCGCGTCAAAATCCTTAAATGTCCCCATCGATGCAAACTCCCTAATATTTTCAAAAAACAATATAAAAGCGCGTATTATCGCTGAAGAAAAGGGAGATCACAACCATAGACAAGCAAATTACCCTTTAAAGTAATTTGCATAACAGGCTAATTCCTAGATGGAATCAATTACCGCGCAATTTGATGCCCAGTAATTTAATTTTACGATAAAGATGAGTTCTCTCCAATCCGGCACGCTCGGCAACCCGTGTCATGTTGCCATTTTCTTGATCAATCAGCCTTTCAAAATATGTTTTCTCAAACAAATCCCGGGCTTCTCGCAATGACAAATCCAAAGGAATCTCAGGTGCGACCAATGTGGAAGATGATTCCGGAAAAACCATCGCTTGCTGAACCGCTTCTGCTGAGATTTCATCTCCAGAACACGTCAACGCTAACGAATGCACCACACCCGTCAACTGTGTCAGATTGCCCGGCCAATCGTAATTCCGCAAGCAATTCAGCGCCGCGGTGCTAAATTGCAGCGCGGAGGGCGCTTCACCCGACTCCACGAAACGTGACAATATCTGACTGGCTAGTTCCGGAATATCCTCACGATGCGCTCTCAGCGCGGGAATACCGATGCTCAGGCTGCTCAAAGCTTCGTATAACTTAGGATGATACGCGCCTTGCGCGGTCAATTCCGCCAACGGCTGAGAAGTTGCGCAAATAAGCCGCACATTGTATTTCTCAAGCTTGCTAAGCAGCAACAGCAAACCTTTTTGCGCTAACTTACTAATTTCTCCGACATCTTTAAGAAAAAGCAAACCGCCTCGCGCCAATTCCAATAAATCCAGCGGCGATTCAGCCAACGATGTCAGGTTTTCAGGCTCCACCCACGGGGTATTCGGACGATGCAGAAAACGGGCGCATATTTCGGCTCCCACACCAGGCTCTCCCATCAGCAGCACGGGTGTCTTCAAGCTGGCGACTTGCTCCAGTCTTTTCCTGAGATCGGCAATTAATTGTCCTTTGCCTAAACTGGCAAGGGAAAGCGCCGATTGATGCTTGCTCTGCCCGCCTCGCAATGCTTTACTGACGGTACTGAGCAATTTCTGCAGCGGGATCGGTTTCTCCAAATAACCGAACGCACCAATGCGAGTCGCTTCCACCGCGGTATCGATGGTTCCATGTCCCGACATCATGATTACCGGCATCGTCAGCAACCCGTTGCTCGCCCATTCTTTAAGCAAAGTAATGCCATCGGTATCGGGCATCCATATATCCAGCAGCACCAGATCCGGACGCGTCTGATTTCTCCATACCCGTGCCTGCTCGGCATTTTCTGCCAGCGCCACCCGGTATCCTTCATCACGCAAAATTTCGGATAGCAGCTCGCGTATGCCAATTTCGTCGTCAACAATCAGTATCGTATTGTTAGTTATCATTTACAGTTTCTCCGCATCCGAAATCTAATCGGCTTATCTTCAACTGTCAAATTTCACGATTACTAGCAAAAATAAATTCTTGGCACCGAAGATTTCCGAATGCAATGATTTCATTGACCGTTTCTATTATTAGCAAGTCATTTCCGTTTCTAGCCATGTACCAATTTACTGTTCCCGCTTGTTTGGTTTTTTTCTACTGCTGGCAGGATAATTGAAATTTGCGCGCCATGCGGTTTGATGTTTTCAATATGGATCAGCCCTTCATGTTCCTCAACGATTTTCTTGACGATCGGCAATCCCAGACCGGTTCCCTTAAGCTTAGTGGTCACATAGGGTTCAAATACCCGCGCTTTGATCTCGTCAGAAAAACCGCAGCCGTTATCGCGCACGCTCAATTGCACGCCACCATGGACCATCTCGGTTTTCACCGTAATTAAAGGTTCTGATTCATCCAGCAGCGCATCTTGCGCGTTCTGCAACAAATTGTGCAAAACTTGCCGCAACTGTGTCGAATCCCCTTTAATCGCCGGCAAATCTTCGGCCAATTCTTGCCTGATTTGTACATGCTTAGTTGTTTCCGAGGCCATGCTAGCGGTTTCGTACAGCGACAAAACCTCCCGGACCAATCGATTGAAATCAAGCTGACGTAACTCCAGCTCAGGAACGCGCGCGTACTGGCTAAATTCATTGACCATTCTCTTGAGCGCTTCCACTTGATTGACGATCGTTTCGGTGGAACGCCTCAATATCTTCGCATCTTCTTCACCGAGTTTATTGATCAATTTATGTTGTACCCGTTCGGCAGAAAGTTGAATCGGTGTCAAAGGATTCTTTATTTCGTGCGCAAGCCGGCGCGCCACTTCACCCCAAGCAACTGCGCGCTGAACTTGCAAAAGATTGGTAATGTCATCAAAAACCACTACGCCGCCACCGCCCGATAACTTGGGTAATCGAGTACCCCTCAAGAGCAAAACCTGATTATGGCCATCCTCCGAGCGCGTCAATTGACGCTGCCAAACACCCAATTCTTCGGAATTAAATCCTTCCCGGATTTCCGCGACCAATGCATCGAGCCGCGGTTCTTTGCCCACACACCCTTCAATGATTGAGCCATCCAGACTGATTAACGGCACTTGCAAAATTTGTTCCGCGCTCCGGTTCGCTTTGGACAGAACCAATTGTTCATCAAACACCAGTACACCAGATGAAAGATTGGCCAGAATACTTTCCAAATGCGCGCGCGCACTCTCAACCGCCTGCTGATTGTGCTGAGCCGCCGCGCGCGCTTCTTCAAGCTGCTGCGTCATCAAGTTAAACGATTCCGTCAGCACACCCAATTCATCCCTGCTCTGTACCAAATGCCGGCGACTGTAGTCGCCTTGCGCGATCGCGCGCGTGCCTTCCGCCAACATGCCGAGCGGCGCGCTTAACCGTTCACTCAGCAGCGACGCTGACGCTAATGCCGAAAATAACGAGAGCAATAACGCCAATGTCAGCGTAACGCTATATAACCGAGTTAATCCTTGCCGGGACAAAGAAAGCTCTTGATAATCCTGATAGCCCGCTTGCACGCGTTCAGCATCTTTCGCCAGTTGCCGAGGCACTGGCTGCAACAACTGCAACATGCGGATATCTTCTTCCAAACTCAGCACATTAACCGGAGAAACAACCCGAAGATACAGTCCCTTGCCGGGAACCGATTCGATTGCGCTATACGCCTTCTGAATTCTGATATGGCGCAAGGCCGCGGCATTCGGCGCATCTGGAAACAGCGCCGAATTACTGTCACTGGAAAAAGCGATTACCTTGCCGTCTTGATTGAATAACGTCGCTTCTTCCACCTGTGATTGCAATAACAGTTCATTCAGTACCAGTAACGGCGGATTGGAGGATTCGGTCAAAACCAGCGCAGTTGCCTGTGCTTTTTTCTGTAACTCAGCCAATAAATTCTCAAGCATGGTATGCCCTAGATTCAAACCGCCTTCCAGCGCTCGGTCGACTTTAACATCGAACCAAGATTCAATGCTCTTCTCGAGAAATTGCACCGACACGGCATAAACCAGCGCACCGGGCAGTATCGCCATCAATGAAAAAATCAGCATTAAGCGAAGCGCCAGCCTGGAACCGAAAACACCCGACTTGAGCCGACGCCTGAATCGCCACAACAAGAAACCCACGATCACCATGAGAAATAGTACAAAGGCGATATTAATCACAAGCAACAAGCGGTATTTCCGCTCAAAAAATTCGGTGTTGGCACCGGCTGTGGCTAACAGGAAAAGCATCACGGCTCCCAGCCCTGCTCCCACAATCAGTACGTATTTCATTACCGGTCCTTGTAGTAGAACGGCTGTTCGGGTGTCGGCAGCTTCATACGCCATTCCAGTTTTTCCGAGTGCAAACTCCATTGACTCGATCCAAGCGCTTCAACTTGAAATGGCTTTGGCATACGCGTCAGATCAAGCCATATCCGTATAGACGCAAAATAATCAGCATCCTGTTTCAACTCGGCTTTGACAGTCACCGGATATTCGCGTAATTGCCCCAATGCCTGTAAGGCTTCATTCAAAGTGTTATAGCTTTGTACGAATGAAGGGTGATTTAAATGATATTGCCGTGTCAGCGCATAGTAGCGAAGCCCCACGCGATATTTACTGCGCGCAACTTCTTCGTTCAACCAGTACCAGCGCGAATCAATCATACTGAATTTTGTTACAAAATAAAGCACGATGCCCTTTTCGAGCGCTTGTTCCAAAGTCGCATTCAGTGTAATTTCAGAGTCCAGGCTCATTTCATAACCCTTGTCGGTTGCCGCCAGACTAAAGGATCTGATATGAATGTTTTCCGCTTGAGCAACGGTCAATGGAAGCAGCAGTAACAGCATGAACAACCAGGCGAAAGGCAGCAGTCCCTCGTTCCGGCTGGTGTCAGTTTTTTTGCAGCAACGCATAGAAAAAACCATCATGTTGAATATTCGGTAACAGTTGACCATCGTCCAAGGCTTCCTCAGTTAATGGCAATAAGCACGCATCAAGATGCGATTCAAGAAACTTCTCGATCTGCAAGGCATTCTCTTCAGTAAAAATTGAGCAAGTTACATAAAGCAACTTACCATTCTTATTTAAAATTTGCCACAAAGCATTCAAAATTGATTGCTGCGTTTTTGCAAACTTGATCAAATCGCCCTCGCGGCGCAACCATTTAATATCCGGATGACGGCGCACCACACCGGAAGCCGAACATGGCACATCCGCCAATATCCGGTCATAGTACCGTCCATCCCACCAGTCACTGGTTTTAGCAGCATCGCCGCAAACTAAATGCTCAGCAGTCAACTGCAAACGTTCAAGATTCTGCCGCACCTGTTCCAACCTCGAAGAATCGTTATCCAGAATCGTTAGCAACACATTGGCCGATTCCAGCAAATGCATACTTTTCCCTCCGGGCGCAGCACAAGCATCCAGAACCCTCATCCCATCTTTAACATCCAGAAACGGCGCCGCTAACTGTGCGCCGGCATCTTGAACACTGACCCAGCCTTTCGTGAAACCGGGTAATAGCTCCACCGCTAGCGGCTGCTCCAATTGCAAAGTATTCGAACCAAGCCATCGGGCTTGAATCGCATTCTCCGCCAAGAGCTTGCGATAATCCGCTAGCGGAATTTTGCGCTGATTAACTCTTAAGGTCATGGGCGGACGTTGATTGCTTGCTTCCAGAATCGCCTGAAAATGATGCGGATATTGCTGACGTAATTTGTCGACCCACCATCGCGGATGCGAATAACGTCCGAAATCTTCAGCCGCTGCTTGTACCACGATGCTTTCTTGGTACCGGATAAAATTACGCAGCACTGCATTCACCAACCCTTGCATTCCTTTTCCACCAGCCAAATGCCGTGACGCCGATACCGCCTGGTCAACGATAGCATAGGGTTGGGCTTTGCTGTAGCGCAATTGATATAAGCTTACCAATAGCAGATGAGCCAGATTCTTATGATGAAGCGGTTTCTTTAGTAAACGATTCAGAATGGCTTCCAGTTGCCCATAAAATCGCAATACCCCATAACTGAAATCCTGTATGGCACCTTTTTCTTGCTTGGATAGCGCCGGATCAGCGCGCCAGAGGTGTGTCAAAACTTCGGTCAAACTAGCGCCGGCCAGTACTTTACCTACTACAGATGCTGCAGCCAGTTGTGTTTTAATCATGTGCAGATGCGGAATTACCGCTAGCCTCCAGAAACTCACCGGGAATTACCTGATTACCGGCCAGAAAGTCTGCTGCGGTCATTCTTTTGCCGCCGGATTTTTGCATCACTTCTATCCGCAGTGAGCCCGAACCACAAGCCACCAGGATTCCATTCGCGCCGAATGCGACAATCTCACCTGGTTTACCTGCTCCTTCATGCGTTGCTGAGGCTTGCCAGATTTTCAACAAATTGTTCCGGAAAAAAGAATAAGCACCGGGACTCGGATTAAATGCGCGCACCATTCGATCAATTTGCTGCGCGGTCATCCGCCAATCGATCTCTGCCTCGGATTTGGTAATTTTAGCGGCATAGCTCGCTTGCTCCCCATTTTGAGGAATAGGTATCAACTGGGATTGTTGCAGCAACCGCAACGCTTCAACGATACTCTCCCCCCCCAGCAAACTGAGTTTGTCGTGTAACGACTGGGTAGTGTCGTCCGGTGCAATTGCAATCGTGCGTTTCAACAGCATATCGCCGGTATCCAATCCGGCATCCATTTGCATAATAGTAATGCCGGTCTCATGATCGCCCGCTAAAATAGCGCGCTGGATCGGCGCAGCGCCTCGCCACCGCGGCAATAGGGACGCATGAATATTCAAGCAACCGAATCGGGGAATAGCAAGAATCGCTGGCGGTAAAATCAATCCATACGCCGCTACTACCATGACGTCTGCATTCAACGATTGCAATTGCGTTTGTGCATCGGCGTTCTTGAGCGATGCCGGTTGCAATATTGGAAGATGTTGTTGCTGCGCGAGCAGTTTGACAGCACTCGCAGTCATTTGCATGCCTCTACCCGCAGGCCGATCGGGTTGAGTGAGTACCATCACAATATTATGACCGGCCTGTATCAGCGCCTCCAATGCCGTCGCTGCAAATGCGGGAGTGCCAGCAAAGATGATTTTCATATTTATGGAAAATAACTTGATAACGTGATAGCCGGGATTGAGTTGTTAGCGCAGAAATTGACAATCCCAGCCACTTCCAACGTAAAAACTTCGATTTTTTCTGTGAATCACATATTACATAGTACTACGCTGTTTTTTCTTCAACTTCGCGAGTGTTCGAGTTTGCTTCAGTTTCGACCAATATTCAACAAACACTTTTCCTTCCAAATGATCCATTTCATGCTGAATACAAACTGCCAGCAGACCATCGGCTTCCAAAACGAACGATTCGTTTTGCGCGTTCAAAGCTCTGACTGTCACTGATTCTGCGCGATTCACTTTGCCATAAATCCCCGGAACCGACAAACAACCCTCCTCATAGTCTGAAAAGCCGCTGCTTGCAATAATTTCAGGATTAATGAACACCATTAACTGATCTCTGGTATCGGAAACATCTATCACAATGACACGCTCATGCACATCGACTTGTGTAGCCGCTAGCCCTATACCCGGCGCAGCATACATTGTCTCCGCCATATCATGAATCAATGCGCGCGTTTTGTCGGTTATTTGATCAACGGGAAGCGCTTTTTTATGCAGCCTTTCATCCGGATATTGTAATATTTTAAGAATAGCCATAAAAAATTGTATAGTTTAGTAAACTCAGTTACCGATTTAGACCGTATCATTTGCAGGTTATTCTGTACCCTTACCAACCAGTCACCGGGATCATCCATGCAAAAGCTTATTATAGCTACGATTTTTCTTCTAAACTCGCTTAATATCGCTACTGCAAGCGCGAATGATAACAATAACATTCTGCGCAGCGACTCACCCAGCCGCTATGTCGTTGTGCCTGGCGATACGCTTTGGAGCATCGCCTCAAAGTTTCTGAATGATCCCTGGCGTTGGCCCGAGGTCTGGGGTTTTAATCGTGAGCAAGTAAAAAATCCGCACAAAATATATCCTGGCGACGTCATTCTCTTAGAAAAAACACGCCTGGGCACCCGTCTAAGGCTGGCGGGAGACGAAGAAGGAATCAGGACTGTAAAACTTTCTCCCAAAGTACGTGACGAGCAGTCAAGTACAGCGGCAATCCCAAGTATCCCGGCCACTGCCATAGAACCTTTTTTAAGACAGCCGCTGGTCATAGAAAAAGACAGTCTGGCCAACGCGCCGTACGTATTGAGTTCCAGTGAAGGCCGTTTTGTGTTAACGATGGGTAGTAAAGCCTATATCCATGGCCTTCCTAAAGACAAAGGCATGACCTGGCAAATTTTCCGCCCCGGAAAAGCGTTAAAAGACCCCGATCAGAAAGGCCTGATTCTGGGTTATGAAGCAATCTATTTGGGAAATGCCAAAGTCGATGTGTTCGACACGATCAGTACGATGACGATTACACGCGCAGCGGAAGAAATTCTGAAAGGCGACCGCCTGGTTCCGTCACCCGATACTCTATACAACAATTATGCGCCGCACGCGCCCGACTTCCCAGTTAAGGGAAGAATTATTTCGGTATACGGCGGCGTTACCGAAATCGGGCGCGGTGACATCGTTACTCTTAACAAAGGCGAGGCGGACGGTTTGGAAATGGGACATGTACTCGCCATCTACCGCAGAAGCCAGGTAAAATCACTTAAAGGTGAAATGCTCCAATTGCCGGATGAGAGAGCCGGATTGGTTTTTGTTTTCCGCGTCTTTGAAAAAGTCGCTTACGCCCTGGTTGTACAAAGCACGCAACCCATCCGGACGCTCGATGCTGTCAGAACACCCTGAAGTTGCTCATGATGAAACAAGCAACAGATATCGAATCATGGTTAAGTCTGACTCTGATTGACGGATTGGGCGGAGAATCCATCCGGCGGCTCCTGGTTGCTTTCGGTAACCCTGCTGCAATACTGTCGGCGCCTATCATCGGGTTGGAACGCTTTGTAAAAAAAAACATCGCCGCACGCATCAAGCAAGGTGCTGATCGCGACAAAATCAACCATACCCTGAAATGGCTGGAAGACCCGGCTAATGCAATCATTACCCTTGCCGATACGGATTATCCGGCACAATTACTGAATATTGCCGACCCGCCCCCCTTGCTGTACTTTAAAGGCAAACGTGAATTATTGCAGCTCCCTGCTTTAGCCGTCGTGGGAAGCCGTAATGCAACACCACAGGGGTTATTGAACGCGGAAGCTTTTTCTGAAGCGAGCAGCAACGCCGGTCTATGCATTATCAGCGGCATGGCTTTAGGCATCGATACCGCCGCCCATCACGGCGGTTTACGCGGCGCGGCTGCCAGCATCGCTATCGTCGGTACCGGATTGGATATTGTGTACCCGGCAAAAAACCACCCGCTCGCTCACAGATTAGCAAAAGAGGGAGCATTGATCTCAGAGTTTCCCTTGGGAACTCCCGCGATCGGCAGGAATTTTCCGCGGCGTAACCGTATCATCAGCGGCATCAGTCAAGGTTGCCTCGTGGTCGAAGCGGCTTTACAAAGCGGATCTTTGATTACAGCGCGCCAGGCCTTGGAACAAGGCCGGGAAGTAATGGCCATCCCCGGATCCATTCACTCGCCACTTTCGAAAGGATGTCATGCATTAATTAAACAAGGCGCGAAACTGGTTGAAAATACCCAAGACATTCTGGATGAATTAAATTTTTTGCCATTGATCCACCATCGAAACAACATCGGTAGAAAAGAAATTGTTCCGGCAGAATCGTCTGAGGATACGGTATTACTTGAATACCTCGGTTATGATACCGTTGACATCGACACTTTATGCGCGCGTAGCGGCTTGACTGCGGAAGTCGTATCAGCCATGCTATTAACACTTGAGCTTGATGGCCGGGTTAGCAGTTTACCGGGAGGATGCTATCAGCGGATTCAATGATAACTACTGACAACTCGCTGCATTTATTTGGAAAAACTCCAGCAATCTACAAAGTACTATTATGTTCGACATACTTGTTTATTTATTTGAGAATTATTTTGATTCAGGAAGTTATCCTGATTCCGCCACATTAACGCGGAAACTAGCCATGGCTGGATTCGCCGACGAAGATATCAGCGAAACCTTGAACTGGCTCTCAGAACTGGAACGCCACGATATCGGCAATTATCCTGCGAGTTTTGCCGAGAACGATTCGTTCCGTTGCTACACAGAGTATGAAATGGAGCGGATTGACACGGAAGGGCGTGGATTCATCTTTTTCCTTGAGCAAGCCGGCATTATCAATCCGTTGCAGCGGGAATTATTGATTGATCGGGTGTTGGCGATGAATGAGGATTCTTCCAGTCTGGAAAAAATTAAACTGATTGTTTTAACTGAATTGTGGATTCAAAATCAGCTCACAGACGATGCAATTTTGGAGAAATTATTGATTGTAAGCGATTCTCATTACCGGCACTAAGTAGCCGGAAGACTACCCGCGCCATTCATAATGGCGAGTAGAGTTAGCGATGCATCGACTTAGAGCATGCTTGCAACTTTGAACAGAAACGCTTATCTACCCGCAACATCCGATCGTTACAGCGGATCAAGATTAGTAAACATTTTTCTCCAGATCATTCATGGGCAAATCATTAATTATTGCTGAAAAACCTTCTGTTGCAGCGGATATTGCAAAGGCGCTGGGTGGTTTCACCAAACATACGGATTACTTCGAAAATGATCACTATGTCGTATCTTCGGCGATCGGGCACTTGCTCGAATTAGCCATTCCTGAGGAATTCGAAGTCAAGCGCGGTAAATGGAGTTTTGCAAATCTCCCTGTCATACCGCCCCATTTCGCCTTAAGTCCGATCGAAAAAACATCTTCCCGCTTGGCGCTGTTAAATAAACTGATTAAACGCAAAGATGTGGATGTGCTGATTAACGCTTGCGACGCGGGACGTGAAGGGGAGCTGATTTTTTACTATATCTTGCGCCATGCCGGGTCCAACAAGCCTGTCAAACGATTATGGTTGCAATCAATGACACCGGATGCGATTCGTGAAGAGTTTACCAAATTATTAGATAACACTGCCGTTCAATCACTGGCAGAGGCCGCCGTTAGCCGTTCTGAGTCGGACTGGTTAGTCGGAATTAACGGTACACGCGCCATGACCGCTTTTAATTCCCAGGAAGGCGGATTTCATAAAACCACGGTTGGTCGCGTACAAACCCCGACGCTGGCAATCCTTGTAGAACGTGAAGAAAAAATCAAGAAATTCCAGCCGCAAAAATACTGGGAAGTCCATGCTACTTTTGCAACAGCGAGCGACCAATACGCAGGCAGATGGTTTGACGAGAAATTCAATAAGAATGCCAGCAATCAAGAGCTGAAACCCGAACGGCTATGGGAACAACCCAGGGCGGAGTCCATTCGCGACAAATGCTTGGGAAAACCGGGAATAGTCAGCGAGGAAAGCAAACCCAGCAAAGAAATATGTCCTTTACTTTACGACCTGACAAGCTTGCAACGAGAGGCTAACAGCCGCTTTGGTTTTTCCGCCAAAACAACGCTTGGACTAGCGCAGGCTCTATACGAAAAACATAAAGTATTGACATATCCACGGACAGATTCACGCGCGCTGCCGGAAGATTATATCGCTACCGTCAAAGATATCCTGCAAAGCCTTAAAGATACGGACTATGGAAAGTTTTCCCGGCAGATTCTCGATTCCAATTGGGTAATTCCCAATAAGCGGATCTTCAATAACAGCAAGATCTCCGATCACTTCGCGATTATTCCGACGGCATTGACTTCAGCCAAGTTGAACGAAGCGGAAGCAAAACTCTATGATTTGGTCATGAAACGCTTTCTGGCTATTTTCTTTCCCGCTGCCGAGTATCTGATTACGACACGGATCACGCGAGTGGAAACGGAGCCTTTCAAAACCGAAGGAAAAGTGCTGGTCAATCCCGGTTGGCAAGCGGTGTATGGAAAAATGGCCAAATCCGATGAACAGGAAGAAACTGTTTCACTGGTTGCGATAAAACCGGGGGAAACCGTAGCCACCGAAGACATCACGATTGCCGACCACCAAACCCGTCCCCCCGCACGTTTTACTGAAGCCACATTGCTTTCGGCCATGGAGGGCGCGGGAAAATTTGTTGAAGACGAAGAATTGCGCGCGGCTATGAGCGCCAAAGGGCTGGGAACCCCGGCTACACGCGCCGCCATTATCGAAGGGCTGGTCTTGGAAAACTACATCCAACGCGAAGGCCGTGAACTACATCCAACAGCTAAAGCCTTTTCGCTCATCACGTTGCTGCGCGGCTTGAAGATCCCGGAATTGATCTCTCCCGAATTAACCGGAAATTGGGAATTTCAGTTGCGCCAAATTGAGCAAGGTCAATTGAAACGCAGCTCATTCATGGACAAAATTGCTGAGATGACCCGGCATATTGTAGAACAGGCCAAAAGCCATCGCGGCGAGACCATATCGGGAGATTTCGCGATATTGAAAACACCCTGCCCGAAATGTGGCGGCAATGTTCACGAAACCTATAAAAAATTCCAATGCCAATCCTGTGATTTTGCGCTTTGGAAAATACTGGCAGGCCACCAATTCGAGGTTGCTGAAATGGAAACTCTGATCACCGAACATGCAGTGGGACCGCTTCAAGGTTTCCGGAGCAAAATGGGGCAACCGTTTAACGCAATTATCCGGTTGACCGATAATTTTGAAATGAAGTTTGATTTTGGTAATGAAGATGAGAATCAGGAAGCAATCGACTTCAGCAATCAAGTTTCCTTAGGAAAATGCCCCAAATGCGGTCACGCGGTTTATGAACATGGATTGCATTATGTTTGTGAAAAAGCAGTGGGTGCAAACAAAACCTGCAGCTTTAAAACCGGAAAGATTATTTTGGAGCGCCCCATCGAACGCGAGCAGATATCAAAACTATTGGAAACAGGAAAAACCGATTTATTGACACGATTCATTTCCAAAAAAGGCCGCCCTTTTTCTGCGTATCTGATCAGAGCCGCGGATGGAAAAATTGGATTTGAATTTGAACCGAGAACTCCCAAAAAAACGATGGATACCAAATCCAAAACGAAGACTTCAAAAACCAAGACTGCACGCAAAACCGCGACTTAATCTAGAAACCAGGATGATTGCTTTTGGTTTATTGCCATCCTTGGCTGTTTGCGGCAATAACCGGGAGCAATCAAACAAATCTTCCCGATCATTGCCATTCTATCCCAAATACATCACTAACTATAGAATTTAAGGATGTATTTGATAACGCCGCTCGAACCCATAATAATCATGATTAGCCCGCCAACAATTGCAGCACCTTCTACGATAATAGAAAAAAAAGCGCGCGCCGCATTATCAAATTCTTCTTCTCCTTGGGCATTTCTCCGGTCCTCTCTGCGCTGTTTTACCCATAATTGCAACCAGATCGCAACCGGAATAACCAGCAAAGAGAACATTAAAGCAATTTCTGCATCTTCCATTCATTAACCTCTTTTACAATTAACTATTTTTAAAAACTTATGGTTACATACGCCAGTAACGAGCCGCACATGACATCGCCAGACTCATACTAACCCGTTCACTTATCGCTTATCGATCATCAAAAATCAATGATGATAGATTACCTTAAACTGCATCGTCTAATAAAGATTTTTTCCCCGGCTTCGAATGATCCCCGCAAAATTACGTTTTTGATACGCCAATAAAATTGCGCTAAAAATATTCTTTATGGGATATCATCTACCAATTTCAACATTCAAGACACTATGAAATGGCTTGATCTTCCATTTTCAAAAGTAGCACGCGGCAGCGTAAAGCTACCGGGTTCCAAGAGTATCTCCAACCGGATTCTGTTGTTAGCTGCATTATCAGAAGGCACCACACATATTCATGATTTGTTGGCGTCTGATGATACTGCGCGCATGCTCGACGCCCTTACCAAATTAGGAATAATCATTACGCAGTCATCCGGTCATGATTATTGCGTAGCCGGAGCCAACAGCAAATTCCCGGTGATTGAAGCCGATTTATTTCTGGGTAACGCCGGTACTGCATTCCGCCCCTTGGTTGCCGTCCTATCTCTGATGCAAGGGCATTACCGTCTATCCGGTGTGCCGCGCATGCACGAACGCCCGATTGCAGATTTGGTCGATGCGTTACGGCAAATCGGTGCAAGTATCACATACTTGGGCAATCCCGGTTATCCTCCTCTGGAAATCGGGCCCGCCAGCATGCAAAACCAGGACGAATCGCTGACAGTTAACGTGAAGGGTAATGTTTCCAGTCAGTTCTTAACGGGGCTTTTGATGGCTTTACCATTAACCGGGAAACAATCTGTCATCAATGTATCCGGCAATTTAATTTCGAAACCTTATATTGAATTGACGCTTGCTCAAATGCAGCGATTCGGTGTTAAAGTTGAGCAGCACGATTGGCAACAATTTGTCATCCCGCCGCAGCAAATATATCGCAGCCCCGGCAAGGTTAGCGTTGAAGGTGATGCTTCTTCGGCTTCTTACTTCCTAGCTGCAGGCGCAATTGGACAAGGCCCCGTTCGCGTTCACGGAGTGGGTCGTGATAGTGTTCAAGGCGATATCCGGTTTGCAGCAGCACTAGAAATGATGGGCGCAACAATCACGATGGGAGAACATTGGATTGAAGCGAGTAGCACAGCAGTCAATGGAAAAAAACCTCTGCACGCCATCGAACTCGATTGCAACCACATTCCGGATGCCGCCATGACACTGGCCGTTACTGCCTTGTTCGCCGAAGGCACTACCGTACTATACAATATTGCCAGCTGGCGCCTAAAAGAAACCGACCGGTTAGCGGCTATGGCTAACGAACTACGCAAGGTCGGCGCGATCGTCGAAGAAGGATCGGATTACTTACGCATCACTCCGCCTGTTAACGGGTTAACCCCGGATATCGCCATCGATACTTATGACGATCATCGCATGGCGATGTGTTTCTCACTTGTTTCCTTTGGGGCGCCGGTTCGTATCAACGATCCCGATTGTGTTGCAAAAACCTTCCCAAATTATTTTGAATTATTCTCACAGCTTGTTCACACTTCATAAAATATACTTTGTTTGACAACCGATTTCATGCTCAAAACACCTGAATGAACATTCATACTATTCCCGTCATTACCATTGATGGCCCATCAGCATCCGGCAAAGGAACCATTGCACAGCTCGTTGCCAATAAGCTCGGATTTCATTATCTGGACAGCGGCGCGCTGTATCGATTAGTTGCATTAAAATCGTTACAATCCCACATTGATATTGACGATATTGTGCAACTTGCCGATTTAGCCAGAAATTTAGATACTGTTTTTAAGAATCAGCAAATTTATCTGGATGGAAAAATCGTTACCGACGAGATCCGCTCGGAACAATGCGGTAACTTAGCATCAAAGCTGGCGGCTTATGCGCAAGTCCGTGCTGCGTTGACTGAGCGCCAGCGGGCATTTCGTCAACCTCCCGGGTTGGTGACCGATGGTCGAGATATGGGATCGGTTATTTTTCCCGATGCGATTCTTAAAATCTTTTTAACCGCATCTGCTGAAATTCGCGCACAAAGACGCTATAACCAGTTGATAGAGAAAGGAATAAGTGCTAACATTTCCGACCTTTTGCAAGATATCGAGAAAAGGGATGAACGCGATAGCAATCGTAGTATTGCACCTTTGCTGCAATGTAGTGACGCACGATTACTGGATACCTCATCGCTAACCATATCTCAGGCACAGGATACAATGCTCGCCTGGTATAATGAAATCTGTGCGAAAACCAGCGCTTGAAATCAAAATTTTCAGTTATTTCTTAGAAAACTGACATTTTGCATCAAGCATTTTTTAACTAACCCGGTCCGCTGGATTTTTTCCGGAAGGGCTGTTTAACTAGGTATTTTACGAATGACTAATGCTTCCCCTGCTACCCAGAATTCCCCTGAAAGTTTTGCTCAGCTCTTTGAAGAAAGCCTCACACGCCAAGAAATGCGCATCGGCGAAGTTATTACCGCCGAAGTAGTTCGCGTTGATTACAATATTGTTGTCGTCAATGCAGGGCTTAAGTCCGAGAGTTTTATTCCAGTCGAAGAATTCAAAAATGATCGCGGCGAAATTGAAGTAAAACCCGGAGATTTTATCAGTGTCGCCATCGAATCGCTCGAAGATGGCTTTGGAGAAACACGCCTTTCCCGCGATAAAGCAAAACGACTGACTGCGTGGCATGATTTGGAAGAAGCCATGGAAAGCGGAAAAATTGTGACCGGAATGGTCAATGGCAAAGTAAAAGGCGGCTTGACAGCGATGATCAATGGGATCCGTGCTTTTTTGCCAGGCTCGCTTGTCGATATATGGCCGGTAAAAGACACCACACCTTATGAAAATAAGGAAATGGAATTCAAGGTTATCAAACTGGACCGGAAGCGTAACAACGTCGTTGTTTCCCGGCGCGCTGTCCTGGAAGCGACACAAGGCGCTGATCGGGAAACTTTGTTGTCCAATTTGCAGGAAGGTGCGATTGTTCATGGAATCGTGAAGAATATTACGGATTATGGCGCGTTTGTGGATTTAGGCGGAATTGATGGCTTATTGCACATTACCGATTTAGCTTGGCGTCGCGTAAAACATCCTTCCGAAGTTGTCACCATCGGCGACGAAGTCACCGCCAAAGTTCTTAAATTCGATCAAGAAAAAAACCGCGTATCCTTAGGCATGAAGCAGCTCACTGAAGATCCTTGGGTTGGATTATCACGCCGCTATCCCGCACGTACCCGTCTGTTTGGAAAAGTTACCAACCTGACTGATTATGGTGCGTTCATCGAAATCGAACAAGGTATCGAGGGTTTGGTTCACGTTTCCGAAATGGATTGGACCAACAAGAATGTTTATCCGTCGAAGATTGTACAACTCGGTGACGAAGTCGAGGTTATGATCCTTGAAATCGACGAAGAACGGCGCCGCATTTCTCTCGGCATGAAACAATGCCAGCCGAATCCATGGGAAGAATTTGCAGCTGCTCATGAAAAAGGCGAGAAAGTTCGCGGGCAGATCAAGTCGATTACCGATTTTGGGGTATTTATTGGACTCCCTGGCAATATCGATGGCCTGGTGCATTTATCGGATTTATCCTGGAACCAGCCTGGAGAAGAAACGGTTCTAAACTACAAGAAAGGTGATGAAATTGAGGCAACAATCCTATCCATCGACGTTGAAAGAGAGCGTATCTCGTTGGGTATCAAACAGATGGAAGGTGATCCATTTACCAGCTTTGTTGCAGAACATGATAAAAACAGCATCATTGAAGGCACGGTTAAATCCATTGACGCCAAAGGCGCTGTCATCGCTCTGACCGATGAAGTGGAAGGATATTTGCGCGCTTCCGAAGTCTCTCGCGATCGCGTGGAAGATATCCGGACCCATTTGAAAGAGGGCGATAAAGTTGAAACCATGATTATCAACGTCGATCGCAAGAACCGGACGATCAATCTTTCTATCAAAGCAAAAGACAAGTCAGACGAAACCAGCGCCATGCAAAAAATTAAAGCACCGACTAACGCGGGTACTACCAGCTTGGGCGCGCTTTTAAAAGCAAAAATGGATAGTAAGAGTACTGAGCAATAAGGAATTTTATGACAAAATCTGAATTGATTTCTCGACTTGCGGCACGTTTTCCGCAGCTAGTAACTAAAGATGCCGAACTTTCCGTTAAAACGATTATCGATGCTATGGCTAAAAGCTTAGCTAAGGGCGAACGTATTGAGATTCGTGGTTTTGGAAGCTTTGATCTCAATTACCGGCCGCCACGTATCGGTCGTAATCCTAAATCAGGCGAGAAAGTCAAAGTACCTGAAAAATATGTCCCGCATTTCAAGGCTGGCAAAGAGATGCGCGAACGTGTTGATTTCAAAGACAAGAAGTAAGTTTATCTCCGATCACGAGAAACCTCTGATGTATTGCTGCAGTTTCTCGTGATCGGTTAGTTGTAATGAGTTGCTTTTAGTTTTTTTATCAAAATTCATAATTTGTGTGGGTTATTTTTATCATGCTGAAACTAATCACCTGGTTTTCTCGCATTTTTGTCTTTGTGGTGCTTGCGGTGTTTGCTTCCAACAACACGCAACCGATAACGCTGCAATACTATTACGACAAGTCTATCGAATTGCCTCTTAGTGTTGCTTTGCTGATATTCTTTGCTGCTGGCGCCCTGATTGCAGCTGTTGTGGTACGATGCCGGTGTCATACTGACTAAACAGATTTCCTATTCTTGCATGCCTGAATCACGCATCATTCTCGCACTGGATTTTTCATGTGAAACGGATGCGTGGCAATTGATTAACAGATTGGATCCGGGATTATGCCGGTTGAAAGTCGGTAAAGAACTCTTCACTGTAGCTGGCCCCAGATTTGTGGAAAAACTCGTATCCAAAGGATACGATGTTTTCCTTGATTTGAAATTCCACGATATTCCCAACACGGTTTCTCAGGCATGCAAAGCCGCTGCTGCTCTCGGCGTGTGGATGGTTAATGTTCATGCGTTAGGCGGGCGGAGAATGATGATGTCGGCACGAGAAGCAATACAGACTACTTCAACGAAATTAATTGCTGTCACATTACTGACTAGTCTGGATAAGGAAGATCTTGCAGAAATCGGTTTACAAGGCCAACCTGCAGATATCGTTGAGCGCTTGGCACACTTAGCGAATGACTGCAGATTGGATGGTGTTGTTTGCTCCGCACAAGAGGCGATTCAGCTTCGGCAAGCACTGGGGCATAATTTCTGCTTGGTTACACCGGGAATACGGCCTGCGGATACTCAGGTTGGGGATCAAAAACGTATTACGACTCCCACTCAGGCCATTATCAATGGCGCTCATTATTTAGTAATCGGCCGGCCAATCACGCAAGCGCAAGACCCGCTCCAAGCATGTCATCGGATTAATGCCGAAATCGCGCTTTTGCAAGTGTGAATTAAATTTAAGGAAGCGCTGATTAATTCAACGAACGTGATGAAGGGCGAGGCGCACGGAACGCAACAACCGAGACATATCAATCTGATAGGCGAGGGAGTGAGTACCGCGCAACGAAGCAATTCGCTCGTGCAGTCAATTAATCAGCGCTTCCTTAACATCTTTTTGAGTTATTACTTTCGCGCATCCAAGCTAACGGCCTGATCACACGATTTGCAGTGCTTTAAGTATTGGTAATTGTTTCTCAATAAACTTCTCTGCTTGTTCCTTCAATTCCTGAAGATTGTCATTATCCGATTCGAGCTTTTTACCTTCTTTTATAATTTTCTGTCCTTGCCCCGCTAGAATCTGCCAGGCAAATTGGCTGCATTCATCAGCATTTTTCTTACCTTTACTCATTGCAAGTAAAAATAATTGTTGAAAGCGCCCTATCGCGACACCTCCACCTGTCACTGGGCTTGCCAAACATGAAACATCCCCTGAACTTGCGGATTTCTTTAATAGGAATTGATTCAATTTGTCGGTTTGTTTTTTAGCTCGGCTAATTTCGCTGTCTTCCTGAACTAATGACAATTGGCCGGCGCCGCTCAATACCATTACGGCTTGAATGATCTGTGCATGCGAAATTCCCTGGTTTTGCAATGTCTGTTCCAGTTGTCCGACTGTTTTAATCTTGTAGTCAGCCAGAAAATCCAGAATCGGGCCATATACAGCTTCGCTGAGTGTTGCTTGACCCAGTGCGCCCGTAACTTTCATTTCCGCTTCTGCGCGGTATACTGTCAACACTACCCGAAGCTCGCGATTCCTTTCTATCTGCTCTAATTTTGAGATGCTATAACTGCCTTTCACCCAATAATCCCGGCGGAATTGTTGATTAACAATAAAATCTCTCACGCTTTCCCGAAACATCGCATCAGGAATTTCATTCAACAGATTCTGCTGCTCTTCTGTCAGATTAATGACATCGATATGGTCGATCGGATGGACGGAACACGCAAAGTTTAATTTTGCTGGCGCAAGCCATTCCATCATGGTTGCAAAGTGGATCGGATGCCAATCGCGATTAAAATATTCATGGGCCAGATAATGCCGGTTCTGCGCTTTTACTTTTTTCACTCTTTCTGCAATTTGCGGATTAATCTTCGAATATATCGGATTTACTGCCAACAATTTCTCAGAAAAGTCCAGTGCGCTGTTGATGCGATTGATGATTCCGTGACCTTCAGCACCAAGCGTTCTAGCATGCTCAGTCCACAAATGACGAACTGGCAAAAACGGAGACCATCCAGGCAACGTGTTATAGCTGATATACAACACACCGCCGACCTTCAATCTTCTCTTTATGAAATCGACGATTATCTTTCTGTTTTCGTCATTGATCCAGCTCCAGATACCATGCACTCCTATGAAATCGAATTCAGGTAAATCTGTGCGTGTGACGAATTCACTAAAACTGTCATCATAAAGCCTTACACTAGCTCCAGAAGCTTCTCCTAATTCTTTGGCAAACACCACTTGAGATGGATTGAAATCGGTTCCGTACCACTCGATTTGCGATGCTGCTGCATGGACGTTGATGCTTAATCCCTGCCCAAACCCCAATTCGCATGCAGTATTAATTGTTGGATACTTAAGTCCTGCATGGGTGAAGAGCTGTTTGATGCGTAACGGATTAAGCTCGGAATAATATCCGTAAGTATAGCCAATGTCTGCTACATACCCCGCGGTCCAGTCACTCATATCATTTTAATCTGAAAGTTGAATATACGAATCTCATGCCAAATTGATTCACTCATAATGCTTTTAGCGGCGCTATCTGTAGTGATCGATCCCGAGTTTTCGTTTCAAAAAAACAAAAGCCAAATCAATTCTGATTTGGCCTTTGCAGTTACAAACTTAAAACTGCTAAGTTCGGTTTCTTTTTACACTACTGTGAATACCAGAGTATCGGTAGAAGCGTTGTAAATCAACGTATCATCGGTACCTTTGCCGGTAATCGTCAGTTGCCAATCGTCTGCGGCGACATAAGAACCGTCACCATTGATGTCAATTTGCAATGTCATGGTACCGTCCGCTTGTGCTGCCGCGATATTCGTGGTTGCGCTGAGAGTTGTGCCATGTACGTTGATGTTTGCACCAGTTGCTGATAACAGCGTGCTTCCGCTCTTCAACAGCGCTTCCAGAGCAGCGGTGAAGTTGATCGTTACGGTATCGCCTGCTGCTGCTGCTACGCCGGTTAACGCCAGAGTTGATGAGTTGCCTGCTTTAATGTCTCCAGCTCCCAGAGTGGTTGCACTGTATATCAGGGTATGCGCCGAAGTACCGCCACCATCGACTATCACGGTATCGGAACCACCACCCAGATACAAGGTTGAGGTAATGGTAGCAGCGTTATCGATATCGATGGTATCGTTTTTAGCCGTGCCTTTAGCCAGCAGGGATACGATTGCCGAAGCATCGGTGTCGATGGTTACTGCTGCGTCATTGGTCAAGCCGGATGCATCGATTTCAGTTGGATTGGTACCTGCGGCTGTTGCAAAACTCAATGCTTCATTACCGGTAATCACAACTTTCTCAACATCGGTTGCAGTCAGAATAACTGAGTTTTCTTCCGCGCCACCGACTGTTTTGGGCGAAGAACCGTCACCAATCGATTTCAGATTAATCACGTCAGCATTTGCAAACACCAGCGAGGTGACATCAATACCGGTACCGCTCTTCGTGGTGCTGTTATCTAAAGAGATAGTTGTCGTATCACTGGTACCGCCTGATACGAAATCGCTTGCTGTCAAGGTCAATGTTGTAGGAGCAGCACCAGTGATGCTGATGTTACCCGCCGTTGCTGCGTTGATGTTAGAAACGGTTGCTGCACCACCGGTTTCGCTAATAACCAGACCCGTAAGGGTGTTTTTAGCACCAATGATCGACAGATTGTAAGTTATCGCGTCGGCACCAGCCACTTCGAATGTTTCGAAGCCGGTGATACCAACCACTTCAGCCGCGGTATCCACGGTATCCGCATCAGACACGCTCAATGTATCGGTACCGTCACCGCCCGCCAATACGTCAGAAGCTGTAATTGTCGCTGCCATAACGATCTTGTCGTTACCTTTACCGCCGGTAAATTTTAAATTCGATGCGCCGACACCATCAATCGTCACATTTCCGGTCGCTTTAGATGCATCAATCGTGGTCACAGTGGTTAACGCATGTTGCAGTTCGAGATCCTTATCACCTGCGATATTGATGGTTGCAAGTTTACCGCCTGCATTGGTCAGCGTAACATAGCTGGCATTATCAGAAGCGGTTACATCCAATGTCGTCAGTCCAGTACCAGTCAACGCAACAGTTGCATCTGTTGTAGAGCTACCTGCCTTGTTGAGCGTCAATCCCAGGGTGGTCGGGCTATTACCTGCGATAGTTGCGGTGGTGCCTGCTGCCTGATTGGATACTTTGACCGCTTGACCAGAACCAATGGTCAATGTGTTGGCACCAAAACCATCTACTTCAATCGAAGTAACGTCTGCTTTCGCTGAGAAATCAATATTGCCACCCGGTGCATTGTAATAAACGTTCTCAATGCCGGAAATGTTAGGAACGGTATTGGTACCGAAGATTTTCAAGGTATCGGAACCGGTGCCGCCAACCAGCGTGTCCCCTGCAGAAGCTGAAGTATTGTCGCCAATAAAAGTATCGTTACCTTTTGTACCAACCAAATTATCAGTGGTATTTGTCAGCGTGAATGTATCGCCAGCCGATCCGCTGCCTTCCAAGATTTCCGTTACTTCTTCATCTGTGTAAGGCGCCGTGCCGGTTACATTGCTCAATACTTTTTGCAGCGTATCCAGATCACTCGATGAATTTTCTGCTGAATAGGCTGCAGCTACTTTAGCTTTGTTATCCAGCAATGTTTTAGCTTCGGTAAATTTTGTATCAGTTGTTGTAGACAGAAATGTCACAGCATCGTAAACGATGGCGCCGAAACCATCCCCAGCTTCGATACGATCGTGAAAGTAATCATGCGCTTGAGCTTGAGCACCTGCACTGGCTGCATCGTCACTATCCGTCAAACCGAAATGTTTCATCAGAACATCGACTTGAGATTCAACCGTTACCTTACCGGCTAATACACCCGTGGTAAACAATGGCAGAGCAGCCAATGCATTTGCCAATTGCTGGGTTGTACCGCCGTTTGAAACAAAATTTGCCAGCTCAGACAGATTGCTGCCGCCTGGTGCTGCATTGAATAAGCCTGCAACAATTTTCAGTATTTCGGTTTGTTGTGCACTCGTAATAGCCATGGGAGCTCCCTTGATAAAAAATTAAAAATAATTACGAAAGTAAATTACTTGCAAGTTTTTCACTTTTCACTATGTCTCTTTGTAACCTCGGTGAAAACCAGCAATTTGCCTAGCAGAAATTACCACAAAAGCCAAGTTAAAGTGCATTCTGCCCAAAACAATCTCTCAATGCAAGTCTGCTACGGAAGTTTTCTATTGAATTGTTGCTAATTTGCAACATTCTTGCGAAGAATAACAGCAATGATTTTAGGTCATTAATCTGAATAGCCATAAAGGTGGATGCTTTTTTCAACTTGAATCGCGAATCCCGACTACCGACGCTCGGTAAAATATGGTAGATGACCGCACCTCAAGCTTTATCGCAAAAATACAAGCGCTCAAGAAGATGGCTTATTATACAACACAACATCCATACCATGGCATTAACAGCTCGTTGAAAAACTATCTGCGTTGCCGCTACGGTGTTAAAAACAAGCTCAAAAATGCTCATTTATACCGCATAAACTGCGCTTTTTCGCCTGTTTTTTGCCTTGTATCGGCTGCTTCGAAAACGTTTTTCAACGGCCTGTTAACTAATGCGGACTTCCGAACAACCTTTATTGATTCTTATTTTTCGCATATTATACACACAAGCCTCTTGTTATATTCTTTATTCAATCTCTTGCAGCAATCCAAATTCTCTTCTCCAGGTAATTTCATTAGCCTGTGGCAACACCGCCCGTTGATCGTGCAAATGATCAAACGGGAAATCATCGGCCGGTATCGCGGCTCTTTTTTGGGAATATTATGGTCATTCATCAATCCCATTTTGATGCTTGCTATCTACACGTTCGTTTTCGGTGTTGTTTTTAAGGTGCGGCTCGAACCGCAAGCTAATGATATTTACGAGGATAAATTCACCTTCGCACTGTTGCTGTTTACCGGTTTGATTCTATTTAATTTATTCTCTGAATGCTTATCCCGAGCGCCCGGATTAATACTATCGAACGTTAATTATGTGAAAAAAGTAATTTTTCCTCTCGAAGTCTTGCCGTTGGTTTCTCTCGGTTCGGCCCTGTTTCACGCCGGTATCAGCTTCCTGGTGCTGATTATTTTTTTGTTGGTCGTTAATCATCCCGTTCATTTAACGATGATGTTCCTGCCCATCATCGTACTGCCGTTCGTTTTACTCACGATGGGACTGTCCTGGATACTCACTTCGATCGGTGTTTTTGTGCGCGATATTGGTCAGTTTATCGGCCTGGTCTTAACCATGCTGCTGTTTCTGAGCCCGATCTTTTACCCTGCTTCGGCGCTGCCGGAATCCATTCGCGATTATTTATTCCTGAATCCCTTAACATTCATCATCGAACAAGCGCGAAGCGTCATTCTCTACGGTCAAACACCCGATTGGGTTGGCCTGAGCGCGTATTATGCTCTAGCTGCCTTCGTTGCTTGGACAGGATTAATCTGGTTTCATAAAACCCGGAAAGGTTTTGCAGATGTCCTTTAATATGGTTGATCCCGAGCCGGCGATAAAAGCCGCCAATTTATCGAAATGCTATCAGTTGTATCAGCATCCCAAAGACCGTCTTAAACAGTTTTTATGGCCTCACCGATGGTTAGGATCACGGGCTTTTTTTCGTGAAGTGCGCGCGCTACATGACGTCAATTTAACCGTTATGCCTGGAGAAGTGGTTGGAATTGTCGGTCAGAACGGTTCGGGTAAATCCACGTTGTTGCAATTGGTGTGCGGCACACTCACACCTACCGGCGGAGAAGTTAAAGTCAATGGCCGGATTGCCGCGTTATTGGAACTTGGCGCAGGCTTCAATCCGGAATTTAGCGGGCGTGAGAACATTCTGATGAGCTCGGTAATTATGGGATTGAGTCAAACAGAAATTGACGATCGAATGGAAGACATTATCGATTTTTCGGGTGTCCGGGATTTTATTGACCAGCCGGTGAAAACCTATTCCAGCGGCATGTATGTGCGTTTGGCTTTTTCCGTTGCGATTAACGTCGATCCCGATATCCTGGTGATTGATGAAGCTTTGTCGGTCGGTGACGGTGCCTTCGCCCGCAAATCATTTGCGCGCATCATGCAAATGCGCGATGCCGGAAAAACCATCTTGTTTTGCTCGCATTCGTTATTCCAGGTGGAATCGCTGTGCGCCCGGACGATCTGGATTAATCACGGCCGGGTAATGATGGATGGCGACTCAGCCGGAGTCGTGACAGCCTATCAAGCATTTCTTGACCGGAATACCGCTAACTCCGCAAGTGAAGCGCCTGCCATCCCGACCAGCAGCACCATCGCCACAGAAAGTACTGAACAACCTGCCGGCACTGCCCGGCTGCTGAAAGTAAAGCTGCAAGAAATTGATGCGAGCGCACAGCATGCTATCATCATGAGCGGTGAATCCAACGTGCAAGTTTCGATTGCCTTCGCTTCCGATCCCTTGCTGCCTTGTCCCAATGTTGCAATGACATTGCAAACACCGGATGGCCGCACGATTGCAAGCGCAGCCACGTGGGAAGATCAGTTTATGCTGGAACGGACAGCGGAAGGAATGGGCGAAGTCAGTCTTAAATTAGATCAAATACCGTTACTGAAAGGTGATTATCTGATTAATATCTATCTAATGTGCGAACGCGGCATCCACATATACGATACTGCAGTTGCGGCAGCAACGCTTCAAGTCAAACAATCAGGCCGCTTACAGGGTTATTTCGCAATCCCGCATCGATGGGAAAATACGCTGAATGGTTAGAGTATGACGAAATCAGTAGAGCAGAAAATAATCAAACCGGATTTGCAGCTGTATCGGCACGCGGATCATGGGGTGTCCACCGGCGCAATTTTGCCGCCACCATACAGGAATCTTCCCTTTCCGTTAAACGTGTACGCGCACGCCACGATGCTGCAAGAAGGCGAAGCCGCGGAGTATTATGATGGCCTATTCCCTGCCAGCACTCCCAATTTTCTCGCAGCACAACGAGAGTTTGCGGATTTGATTTTGAACAAACTACCACCGCCCCCGGGCCAGATCCTCGAAGTCGGCGCCGATCTGAGCACCGTGTCGTCACTGCTAAACCAACACGGTTACAAAGTCCAGAAAATGCCCCCCGCTGTTCAGCAGACAGCTTATCCTCATGGCTTCTCAGCAACGGATATTCCTGTTACTAATCAGGCACTGGAGACGTATAAAGCGGAGCAGGAAAGTTTCACTGCCATTCTGTTGCGAGACGCAACACAAGCTATCGAACCGTTAACAATACTCAACAAAGCGCAAGATTTGCTGGCACTCTCCGGGCATCTGCTGATAGCGGGTGAATTCCTGCTGAAAAACGATGCAACAACATGCAATATCAAGAAACTTCCACTGCTTGATCATCTGATCACATTGGCCGGCCGGTTCGGTTTTGAACTCATCGGAACCACCGATCTATCCGCTCGAGCCACATCGGCACTGGATTATCTGCTGCAACTCGTCGCCACGCATCGGCAACGATTAATCAAGGATTTGTCACTAAGTCATGAACAACTTGCAGAGCTCGAACAATTCAACCGGACTTGCCGCGGCTTGTACAGCAACAATCAAATTGGCTATGCGCTCTTGCAGTTCAGAAAAAAAACGCAACCGAAATGGCGTTTACAGCTTCTGAAAAAAAATCAGATCCCGGAACTGTTTGAGCTGTTCAAGAGAACATTCAACCATGACATGACCCCGGCAATCTGGCATTGGAAATACAATTCCATCCCCGGACGGGAAATCGGCGTGTGGCGGGAGCGTCAATTAATCGCTCATTATGGCGGTATCGCGAGAAAAATTCTTTTCTTTGGCCAACCGCAAACCGCGGTGCAAATCGGTGATGTCATGGTGGATAGCAGTGAGCGTGGCACATTGACGAAAAAAGGCCCCTTCTTCCTGATGGCCGCGACTTTCCTGGAACGCTACATCGGCTACAACAAACCCTACTTATTGGGATTCGGTTTTCCAAACGAACGTGCAATGAAAGTTGCGGAACGCTATGGATTGTATGCAGAAGTCGGAAGAATGGCCGAATTCTCCTGGAATCCGCTACCGAAATGGCCACGCATCAAGTCCCGGCTGTACGCAATTGACCAAGCAGACGATCATTATGCCGCTGGCGCTGTCAACCATTGTTGGCAGCAAATGGCTAATGATTTATCCGAGTCTCTCGTCGGCATTCGCGATTGGTCTTATTTGCAGTATCGTTACCTGAATCACCCCTCGAATCACTATCAAATCGTACTCGTAAAAAGGCGCTTTGGCGGAAAAGCACGTGGAATTATCGTGCTGCGTCATGATTCCAGCGGCTGCGAAGTGGTCGATCTGGTCGCAGCGCTCAACGAAATTCCTGAATTAATTGTACACGCCAGACGGCTGGCGGGCATCAACGGCCATCGACGGCTTTACTGCCGGATCACGGAAAATTTTGCAACACCATTTGCCGCCACTGGCGGCATCCAGCAAGCTTTGGATTTCCGCATTCCAGCCAGCATCTGGGATTGCGCACCAGCCATCGAATTGTTACGCGACCGTTGGTGGCTCATGTCCGGAGACATGGATTTCCGTTGAACCATCCGCATTCATGAAAATTCTCATGGTTACCCGCGAGACAAGGGCCGACCAGCGCTACGGCCTTGGCCGCAGCCTTGCGCCTTTGCTTCAGGAGTTTCGCCGCCGTGGAACTGCTATCGATTATCTATGTCAAGCTGACTTGGGACAACGCGCTTTAATTTGGCAACACCGTTGTTTTGCTATCGGCTCCTTCCTGTTTGGCAAATGGCCGACACGTACGAATTTCCCCGTGCTGCTCCAAGTTCTGCTGGAACGGTTCAACATGGGACGCCTTGCCGCCAAACTTTCAGCTACACAGCGATATACGCATGTACATTGTCATGACCCTTTTATCGCCGCCGGCTTGCGTTTTTTTTTGCATTTCTACTCTGGCCGCTCCATCGTTTGGGGCATCACCGAACATGGCTTCGGCTGCTATGCGCAAGCAATTCATGAAGACGGCGTTCACATGAATCCAGGCGTCATGCATATTATCCGCCGCTGGGAAGCACGCACATTGCGCGCTGCATCCTGGGTAATCGCGCCGACTCGCCGGTGCCTTAACCAGATTGCGAACGACTTGGGAATTTCTCCACTTCCTGATAACTGGCATTCCATCGTACATGCCCGGCCACCGGTCAATCGCTATAGTCGTCAAGAAGCGCGGCAGCGGCTTGGCTGGGATGATACCGCTATCTATATTCTCAGCGTTGGCCGCATCGCTCCGGTGAAACAGTTTGCCATGCTCATCGAAGCGTGCTCCCAATTGACTCTGGAAAAAGATCTGCAACTGGTCATCCTCGGCGAAGGCGATCACCGGCTATTGCAACAGCAGGCGCGGCAACTGCAATTTCAACGTGAAATCCTGTTCGCGGTCACCGACGATATCGGTTTGTATCTTTGCGCCGCCGACTTGTATGTCAGCGCTTCGGCGTCGGAATCGTTCGGCCTGGCAAATCTGGAAGCGCTAACCGCAGGCACTGCCGCGGTGTGCACCGCGGTAGGCGGCGTTCCGGAAGTTGTCGGTGACGGTGCGTTGTTAACTCAACCAAATGCCAATGCTCTTGCAACGGCGATGCAGCGCATGTTAAACGACACTCAACTGCGTCAAACAACTGCTCAAAAAGGCCGGACAAGAGCCGAAGCATGGCCCGATCTCATTGAAATCACCAATCAATATGAAACAATTTATCGCCAAGCTGCAGCAAGCTAAAATCGCCCGCCTGGATCTGTGTCCCTTACCAGCCATGCTCACTCCGATTGAACATGGCGCCGTGCTTGTTTTCGCGCCACATCCGGATGATGAGACTCTAGGTTGCGGCGGCGCCTTGGCGTTGCTGCGGCAGAAACAATGTGCGATAAAAGTTGTTTTCGTCACCGATGGCGCAGGCGCAGGCAGCCTGGACGCCGACGCCCCCGCCATCCGCCGCAAGGAGGCGATAGCTGCCTTGGCAGTGCTGGGAATTGACGATATCGAATTTCTCGATGAGCCCGACGGGAATTTTCGTAATTCAACTCACTTTGAAAACAAAGTTCGCAATTTACTACAGCAATTTCAGCCGGATTGGCTATTCGTGCCTTCGGTGCTTGATTATCATCGCGACCATGTCGCCATCGGCCAAGCCGTACTATCCTGCTGGAAGAAATGGAAAACATCGGGGCGTGCATTCATCTACGAAATTTGGTGCCCGCTGCCTGCTACCCATGTCATCGACATCGGCAGTGTCATCGAAATCAAGCGGCAGGCCATTTCCTGCTACGCCTTACCGCTCGCGCATTGCGATTATCTTTCCGCCAGTTTGGGTTTAGCGAGCTACCGGGGTCTTTACTTGCCTGGCAAGCGAGACGGTAATTATGCCGAAGCTTTTACCGAAGTGGAAAAAAAAGCTACTTTTGAAAGCTTACAACAAAAAATGCTAAACTTACGGCTCTATCTTGAAAGCCTATTGAAGCGTTAAACTTGGCTTACCTCACGCGTTTAAGTGTTTTCTTTCCTAAATAATTCCGGAATTCCAAGATGCCTGTAGAAAACGGCGTTGTGCATCCTCTTGTGAGCGTCATCATCCGTAGCATGGATCGACCAACGCTATCAAAAGCACTGGATTCTATAGCCGCGCAAACCTATCCCAATATTGAGATTATTATTGTCAATGCGTTTGGCAAGAATCATAGCGCTTTGAGCACTGAATGCGGCAATCACCCGATACGGATAGTGAATAATCAGGAATCTCTGAATCGCTGCCAAGCTGCCAATATCGGATTGCACGCTGCTAGTGGCGATTACCTGATTTTTCTCGACGACGATGACTGGTTCTTACCGCATCACCTTGAAAGATTACAGCAGATTCTTTCGTGCAATGAAGCTGCCATCGCCGCCTATGCCGGAATACAATGTATCAACGAGTTTGGCGAAGAAATCAGCCGTTACGCCGAAAACTTCGACCCCATCCAGTTGCGCATTGAAAATTTCATTCCGATTCATGCCGTACTGTTCAAACGCAAAGCATTGGATAACGGCGCTCACTTTGATGTTGCTTTGGAGCTATGCGAAGATTGGGACTTCTGGCTACAATTAGCGGAAATGGGTGATTTCAAATTCGTTCCGGAAATTGGAGCGGTTTATCGTATTCAAAGGGGTGCAGGATCCGGCATACGCGACAACAAGGTTCGTACCCGGCAAGTGATGACCGCAATATACAGAAAATGGATCTCGCGCTGGAGTGATGACACATTATGGTCCGTTCTGGAATACGCTCGTTACCATAAAACCGCTATCGCTAGTGAACGGGTGCGACTGAAGCTCGAGGAGGTAATCGCTGATCGCGATCATCAAATCTTAGCATTGATGAATTCCACCAGCTGGCGCATAACCAGGCCAATGCGCGCTATCAGTTCGCTTTTCAAGAAAATAGGGGCGAGTGATTAATGTTAAGTACAACAACATTCTTAATTCAATCAGAATATTTTCTAATCACTTTCCGCAATTGATAGAGGAACAATGATAGACACTGAGGTACTCAACTTAGACGCGACCGTCGGCATCATCACGCGCACAAAGGACCGGCCTGTGCTGTTAAAACGCGCGCTGGAGAGCGTCGTCAATCAAAGCTACGAAGACTGGCAATTGGTAATTGTCAATGATGGCGGTGATCCTGCGGCGGTTGACCGGCTCGTGAATCATTTTGCAGTACAATTGCGTGACCGAGTGTCCGTCATCCACAATCCAGTTTCTCTCGGTATGGAAGCTGCCAGTAACAAAGGCATACAATCGATTAAAACACGTTACCTGGCGATCCATGACGATGACGACAGCTGGGCCCCGGAATTTCTGACGATCGCTGTTGCTGAAATCGAGCATATCCGTCAAAAATTTCCACAAGTTGCCGGTGTCGTCACCCTTGCAAATGTCATTTATGAACGGGTCGAAGGCAACATCGTTCATATCGACAAAACCGAACCTTATTGGAGTTCCGGAAAACGCGGATTCGTGTCATTTGCCGAACTATTGGCTGATAACCAGTTTGCGCCAATTCAATTACTGTTCCGCTATGATGCAGCAGAAGCAATCGGCTTCTTTCGAGCGGATTTGCCCGTCCTAGGCGACTGGGATTTCAACATCCGTTTGTTATCGCGCCATGACATTTTCATCATCCCGCAATTTCTGGCGTTTTATCATCACCGGATTACGGATCAGAGCGGATACGGCAACACCATCCACGCTGGTAAGAGTCAGCATGAATTGTACGCCAAGATGCTTAAAAACGAATGGTTGCGGCAAGACATCCAGGACCGGCGATTTGGTATCGGGATGATGATCGCCTTGCAGCAAGGAATGCGCTCGTTGGCTGAGACCACACAGTCGCTCCCTCAATCAATTCAGCCACGCCCGGCAATCCGCTTGCGGCGCCTCTTTAAATTGATCGGGCTGTGGTTGTTGTCCGATCAGAAAATTGCCAGCATTAAAAAATTTTTTCAAATTTTACGCTCGGAGGGCCTTCGCAATACGGTGCATCATATTAAGGCCTGGTATATCAGCCGCGGCGGTAATTAATAGTGTTTCAGGAATCGATCGCGCATGAATAATGACGAGTTACTCAGACATTACACGGCCAAACTGACGAAATTCAAGATTGTTTCGTTCGACATATTCGACACGTTGATCCATCGTGCCGTCCACCGGCCAACGGATCTATTCGACACTCTCTCGGCCAGGTTGCGGCACAATGATTTCGGCTTGATGTATCCGGAAATTGCGAGCGGCTTTGCTCACAAAAGGATCGCGGCGGAAACTGAAGCACGAGCTCGATTAACAGCAACGCTTGGTACGCCGGAAGTTGGATTACAGGAAATTTATGACGTCCTTGCGGAACATCTCGACTTGTCGCAGGAACAGCGACAATATCTGATCGAACAGGAGCTGGAGCTGGAAGAGCAGTTCTGCCATCCGAATCCAATCATGCAGATGCTTTTCCCATTGGCTGGGCAAAATGACCGGCGCATCGCGTTATGCTCGGATATGTATCTTCCGCCTGATTTCATCGAAAAGTTACTGACGAAATGCGGCTATCTCAGGCCTTACACCTTGCTGGTTTCCGGAGACCGGCGCAAAAGCAAGCATGAAGGATCCATGTATCATGAAGTACTGCAGCATTTCTCCGCGCAACCGCACGATGTGATTCACTTTGGTGACAACGCGCATGCGGATGTCAAGATTGCAAAAAAAATCGGCATTCAACCGGAATTTTTCAATTATCTGCAAGACCGTGTCGAACCCCGGCTTCGGATACCGTTGCAGAAACCCGCACAAGACGGACATGTATGGTCGCTGATGGCGGGTTCGATCCGTCAGTTGCTGATGGAAAAAACATATGACTTCTGGGAAGATGCCGGACTGCAAATATTCGGCCCGCTCATTCTCGGCAAAGTTTTATGGATGACGCAATTGGCGCGCCGGCATCGCATTGAACGCATGTTGTTTTTCGCCCGTGACGCTTTTTTGCTGCACGATGTCTTTCAGCGTTACCCTGAGCTGCTCGGGCCTCAAGTCGAGCTAAGATACTGTTATTTCTCCCGGGCTGCTTTGCTGTTCCCCAGCTTTGTCGACATGCCGATTGATCGTGTCTGGCATCTATTCAGCGGCAGGGCCACGCGAACGGTCAGGTATCATCTCAACAAGCTGGGCATTAACCCTAACTTATTCGTGACTCAGATTGAGCAGGCCGGTTTCCGCTCAGTCGATGAAATCGTACCGAACGGCGACATGCGCATGTTCAATCTATTAAATGCACTATGGCACCAGATTCTGCTCGAAGCCAGGAAAAAGCGATCGCTCCCGCTACGTTACGTTGCCGAGCTGGCGCAAGGGGTTACGCGATTGGGTATCGTCGACATCGGTTGGACCGGTAACATGCAGGGTGGTTTTGCCAGATTGTTGCAACTGCAACGAACTGATTTCCAAATCAACGGCTACTACTTAGGAACTTTCGACATATTGACGCAAAATCATCTACCGCGGAACACTTTTCACGGTTACCTGGTTAACGAAAGCCAACCACGCGAACGCTACGACAATTTGATCAACGGCGGCGTGGAATTACTCGAGTTTGCTTTAATGGCCCCTCACGGCACTACGCTCGGTTACCGTGAGCAAGATGGCCGAGTTGTTCCTGTGCTCGAAGAAAACAAAGCGGATCAGGTGGTTCAGGAATTGGCGCAGCGCGTGCAAAGCGGCGCGTTGGATTTCATCGACCGGGTTTTGCCACAGGTTCTGGCAATCGGTGTCGATAGCTTTGTTTCCCAACGATGGTCCGATTCATTCTTTCGTCTGGTCAATAATCCATCTTGGGAAGAAGCCAATATGCTGGGTGAACTAACCCATTCCGACACAGCCTCCGATACCAGTAAACGTTTATTCATCGCTGAAAAGTTGCCGGACAACCTTATCCGCAAACGTGGCAAGGAATTTCGCGAAGCACGGCAGCGCGCTTATTGGAAAAAAGCATTCGACCTGCGCAATGCATAAACCCGCCCCATGAATACTTCACTGAATAAACCGCTCATCAGCGTTGTCATGCCGGCTTACAACCACCAAGCTTTTGTAGCTGAGGCGATCCGCAGCGTGCTGACACAAACGCTGCAAGACATCGAATTGATCATTGTCAATGATGGTTCCACCGACAACACCGAAAAAGTGATTCTGGAATTTGCAGATTCGCGCATCCGCTATTTCACGCAGTCCAATCAAGGCGCCCATCATGCGCTCAATCGCGGCATCTCATTAGCACAGGGCGAATATCTCGCTATTATCAATTCCGATGACGTGTTTATCGCCAATCGATTGGAAATTCTACTAAGCACGTTACAGGATAGTAATCTGGATTTCGTTATTTCGGATATCAATCTGATTAACGAGCATTCCGAAATCATCGCCGATTCTTCCCATTGGTGGCTGACATGGTATGAAGATCTCAAACACAAATATCAGCAAACTTCATCGCCAGCCGCCACATTACTTACCGGGAATTATGCCATTTCATCGTCCAACTTTTTCTTGCGCACGAATTTGGCAAGAAAGATCGGCGGCTTCCGGCCATTCCGCTATATTCTCGATTATGATTATGTCTTCCGCGCGGCACTGATCAATCCGCAGACTTTTTATTTTCTGATCAATCAGAAGTTACTCAATTATCGCTTGCATTCCAGCAATACCATTTTAGAAAACCGGCTTCTCGCCAATATCGAAACCCGTTATTTTATCAAGCAATCGATCAGTAAATACTTCGGCAATGAACTGCGCACGCCCGTTGCTTATTTGAGTAAAGTCGACAATTACATCAAAAAGATTCAACAGAATAACTTTAATCAACATTTTAATTCGTTACGTCATCAATATGATCAACTGCAACATCAATACCATCAACTGCAACATCAATACCATCAACTGCAACATCAATACCATCAACTGCAACATCAGCACCAGCAGTTGCACGACCGCTGCGAACTGTTGATGCAACAGTTGGCGTTATTCGAAAGCTCTAACAGTTATCGAATCGGCCGCATGATGACCGCGCCTTATCGCTGGTTCGTGTCTAAGTGGTCAAAACCGTGATTTTCATGCACCCGCAAGTGCAAGTTATTCGTTCCGCAGCAGATTTACGCATGGAAATCGGACGGCATAGTCCGCAAATAAAGGTCATCGCGATAGATATTTTCAATACCGTTCTGGAACGGGACACCGTTACGATCGAGGACTGCCAAAAAATGTTAGCCCGCCGGATCGTCCGCACCCTGATGGATCGTTTCGACATCGATCGCACGATTGAAGATATCATCGAATTGTTTAAAAAAATTGAAAATAATTCAGAACATTCAGCGATGAATGCACAAGCTTTAAACCCATCTCGGTTTTCCGGTTTTGCAGAAACATTAGCCAACGATTTAATAAATAGCGATCACGTCCGGATAGCCGCACTCACCGAAAGAATCAACGTACACATGCTTGCGGTTGAAACCGAGATATTTTTCGTTAGGCTTGACATAGCCAAGATATTGGAATGGCTCAATTATCAAAAGATTCGACTTATCGCCATCTCCGATATGTCCTTTGATCCAACGCATTTACAAAACATCTTCGCGCATCAAGGATCTGTTGTTCACTTTGATCACATTTATGTTTATCCGCCGCACAATTCCGTAAATCAGTCACAGCAATTTTTTAAAGCCCTATTGCAGCAACAAGAGCTACACCCGCATGAATTGTTTTACATCCGCAGTGCTCGCCCATCCAATGCGCGGGTACCGGCAACAATGAGTATCCCTACCGTTATTTATGAAGACATCGCCTACAGCAGGCAAACTCAAACCATACGGATTTACCGCCACCTCGCCCAAAAAAATGCTTACTGGCGTGGCCGCCATTTAATGCAACTTATCCGTCCTGCAGCCGCCCGGTCGTTTCACTTTAACTATGGTTATGAAATTTTAGGACCGATCTATGCAACCTTCATTCTGGGTGTGATCGAAGAAGTCAAGAAACACCATATCAAACGGGTGTTTTTCCTGGCCCGGGAAGGCGAGTTGTTCATGAAGCTATTCAATGAGCTTTGCCCGGATTTTTTCGAGCCGGATCAAATACCATCCGCGCATTATCTTTATGTATCGCGGCAATCGACTGCTGCTGCGGCAGCACACCGCGGATTAAGTCATGAAGTGGCGATCACCCCGTTATTGAATCCCAAACAACAAGGATGGCACTCGATCTTTCAAGCATTTAACCTACCGCCGGATGCATTTACGTCGGTTTGCCGGAATCACGGCTATCCCGAAATCCGGCAGCCTATTGCCGATTGGGAATCGGTTCAATTTAGAGAAATGCTGGATGACGGGGATTTCCAAACGACAGTTCGGCAGCATGCTGAAAAGAACTGGCGATTACTACAGCAGTATTTGATACAACAACAATTTTTTACTGAAAAAAAAATAGCGATCGTGGATATCGGCTGGAATGGCACGAGCCAGAAATTTTTGCAAGAAGCTTTTGGGCAAGATGAAAATTATCCCCATGTAATGGGACTTTATTTCGGATTCATTGGCGGCAGAAAATACCAGTTTGACTCTAAAAAAAATACCCTATTGGGGATCCTGTGCGATGAACGGAACAAAACCAGACCAGGGGATATTTTTAGCCGTTTTGAAGAAATCTTTGAAGAAGGTGCGCGTGCGCTTCACCCCACCACGATCGGCTACCAATTCGATCAACAAAGCGATACGATAATACCCATTTTCAAACCGCCATCCGGTGACCCTGGCAATATTGAATCGACTAACAATCATCGCATTGCTGAAATTCAAGCCGGGGTCCTGGATTTTACCAGCGAGTTTGCGCGTGCAATTGATTTGACCGGTTATCGCCTTGATGATATCAAGCCTTTCATACTCACCTTGGCGGAGAGAGCGGTCGCATTTCCAACTGCTGAAGAGTGCAGTCAGCTCATGCAACTAGAACATTCGGAAGATTTCGGCACAGAAAATACCATGAATTTTCAGCATGAAAAATTCAACAACAGAAGCGTCTTGTTGAAACCAAGAAATTTCATCCGGACATTGAAAAACGCCAATTGGAAATATGGCACTGTCGCATCGCTGGGCTTTCCGGGATTCAATACCATTCTGAGACTTTACGATTTGTTTAAATCAAAATGATTAAGAAATTACTGTTTAACAACCAGCTCGATCTTAATGCATGTCCCAGTGGGCAGTTACTCAAAATTTTTTTGATTCATAGAATCTCTTGTTTCCTCTCCAGGAACCCCAAAAAACAATTATCCGTAACGCCGCAGTGGATGGATTTTGTGCTAATCCTGCTGATACACCGCTGCTATCCGATTTTTCCCTTTTTGTTCCGCTGGCGCTCGATTCTCTCACAATGGATAAAACGCCAATAATTAAAACGCCCGCAAGTTACAGACAGGAACGTATACATTGAAGCCATTGTATGAGGACATCGTACCGATTATCGTTACTTACAACCCTGACGAAAAAACGCTGATTGCCTGCATTGACGCATTGCTTGAACAGGTTAAAACCATCGTTATCGTCGACAATGGTTCAATCAAGGCAGTTGGGACGATACTGCAGCAATTGCGGCCAACACAACCCGATGCACTCTGCCTCCTGGCATTGCACCAAAATTTTGGACTGGGAAAAGCCTATAATGCCGGTATTGCAATTGCACGCAAGATGCATGCGGTGTTTGTACTGCTGATGGATCAGGACAGCATTCCGAAACCTACTATGTTACAAGAATTACGACGGGTTCATGCGAGCTTGTTCCATCAGGGAAAACAAGTTGCCGCAGTCGGCGCGAGCTATCGAAACCAAACGCATCAAGGGCTAGCGCCTTTTACCCGGTTGACGCCGTTCGGTCTTACAAAGATTCATTGTGAAGAACACAGCGATTACGTACCCACCGATTTTCTGATATCTTCCGGGTCCTTGATTTCGATCCAGGCATTGGATCAAATCGGCGGTATGGATGAAGCGCTTTTTATCGATCACATTGATACCGAGTGGTGCTTCAGAGCTCGATCTAAAGGATATGAAGTATTCGGTGCGTGTCGTGCCGTCATGTCCCACGCTTTGGGAGAACGCCAGATTCGTATCTGGCTGGGTCGGTGGAGAATCATCGCGTTCCACCAGCCGTTTCGCTATTACTATATGTTCCGGAATAGCGTGTTACTCTGGAAACGCGCCTATATGCCTCTTGCTTGGAAACGAGCGGACAAATTGCGCATTCTGTCGGCCTTAATTTTTTTCACATTATTCTCATCCAATCGTCTTGCCAATCTAACTATGATGCTGAAAGGCTTGTGGCACGGATTTAATAACCGCAGTGGAAAACTATTGAGCGCTTCGAAAAATTCAGATGGAAATTAAAACATATCACCAGCAACCGGTATCCATCGTCACCGTCAATTACAACGGCGGCTCGCTGCTGAGTCAGTGCGTGCACGCTGTTCTGGACCAAGCGCGGGAAGTCATTATTGTTGACAATGCCTCGTCCGACTCAAGTTTGACGGAGCTCGAACGCCTTTCCCCTCTCAACGATCGCATCCAAATCATTCGTTTGCCGGATAACCGCGGGTTCGCCGCCGGTTGTAATACCGGCCTTAGCGCATCAACGCAACCTTATATTCTTTTCCTGAATCCGGATTGTATCCTGCAGGAAAATTCATTACAGCGCATGGTACAAGTAATGGAATCGGATCTGCGGATCGGCATGGTTGGCGGGTATCTTGCTAACCCCGACGGCTCCGAACAAGGTGGCGGGCGGCGCGCAATCCCTACGCCGTGGCGGGCTTTTGTGCGCGCTTTCGGTTTATATCGTTTAGCAAAATTCTGGCCAAAAGTGTTTTTTGATTTTCATTTGGATCAACAGCTCCTCCCCCAAAAATCTGTCGAAGTTGAAGCGATCTCCGGTGCATTGATGCTGGTGCGGCGTCAAGCGATTGATGATGTCGGTTCCTGGGATGAAAACTATTTTCTGCATTGCGAAGATTTGGATTGGTGCATGCGGTTCAAACAAAAAAACTGGAAAATCGTTTTTGTACCAGATGCACCGGTAATACATCATAAAGGCACCTGCAGCCGCTCCCGGCCTTTTTTTGTCGCTTGGCATAAACATAAAGGCATGGCACGGTTCTATAAAAAATTTTTCCGCCAGCAATATCCAATTGGATTGATGACCATTGTGACGGCAGGCATATGGCTCCGCTTTGGCGTCACCGTCATTTATTACATTCTCAGAATGTTACCGAAAATGGGTAGCCGGACATGAATGCGAAACAAGCGGGAGTTTTGGGTGCGACCAGTTTAACCGGTGAATGCATCCTGCGGCAATTGGTGCAAAATGGCTGGCATGTGAATACGTTTTCCCGGCGCGCAATCACTCACAGTCACCCGCAGATTACTTGGAGACAGATTAATGCAACCCGCCCGGCAAATCATGTTAGTGGTAATGATCCCATTCACTATTGGTTATGCGCGGCTCCCATCTGGGTTTTACCCGAATATTTTGATTTGCTAATCGCCTACGGCGCGCAGCGAGTTGTAGTATTATCTTCCACCAGTCGCTTTACTAAGGGAATCTCATCCGATCCATTTGAAAAGAAAATTGTGCAGCGATTGGTAGCGGGCGAAGGCGAAGTGCAAGCCTGGGCAACCAGGCATAAAATTGACTGGATTATTTTGCGGCCCACATTGATTTACGGGTACGGACGCGATAAGAATATCAGTGAAATAGCTGTGTTCATCCGTCGGTTTGGTTTTTTCCCTTTGTTTGGCGCTGCGCAGGGATTACGTCAACCTATTCACGTTGAAGATGTTGCTTTGGCTTGTTGTAGAGCACTTGATACTTTAAATTTGACTAATCGTTCCTATAATCTTAGCGGTGGAGAAGTATTATCATTTCGGGAAATGGTCCGGCGCGTATTCGAAGCGCTGGGTCTTCCCCCAAGAATGTTCACGGTGCCATTGGGGCTATTTAAACTAGCACTCTGGGGATTGAAGTGGCTGCCTCGTTATCGCAATTGGTCGCCAGCAATGGCTGAAAGGATGAATCAAGATTTAATGTTCGATAGTTCGGAAGCGCAGCGGGATCTTAACATTACACCCAGACGGTTTAAACTCATGGCAGCAGATCTGCCATGTTCACTCAAGCAATAAACAATTCATATCCATGCAATGTATTTTCGCAAGCAATCAGAAAAAGCACACCTTCATGACGATTAATAACCGATGAAAATCAAATTGAAAGCGCCGCAAAATGAAGTTGCGCTTGCATTAGCCAGTTTTAAGAAAACCTTCCGGAACATCGGTGTTTTTAGCGCGGTGATCAATATGTTGATGCTCATGCCAGCCATCTATATGCTGCAGCTCTATGACAGCGTATTGACCAGCCGTAATGAAATGACATTGTTGATGTTGACACTGATCATGCTCGGCGCGTACGTTTTTATGGGCGCGCTCGAATATGTGCGCACCTTTGTTTTGATACGCGTAGGTGCACAACTCGACATGAAACTGAATCGACGTGTCTATACCGCCGCCTTTGAAGCCAGTTTGAAGCATGGCGATACCAACGCCGGTCAGGCTTTGAAAGATTTAACCAACATCCGGCAATTTCTTACCGGTAACGCGTTATTTGCTTTCTTTGATGCGCCCTGGTTCCCGATTTATTTATTCGTGATCTTTATGTTCCATCCGGCGCTGGGTGTGTTTGCGCTATGCGGCACCACTATATTGATCATACTAGCTTATATTAACGAGAAAATATCACATCAACCGCTGGCCGATGCAAACTCGGTCGCGGTTGCTTCCACCAATTTGGCCACGAACAATTTGCGCAATGCTGAAGTCATTGAAGCGATGGGCATGCTGCCCAATCTTCAATCCCGCTGGTATCAATTGCACAGCCGTTTTCTTAATTTGCAAGCAGAAGCCAGCGAGAAATCCGGCATAGTCACGGCCCTATCCAAGTCTTCCACTGTCGCATTGCAGTCCCTAATGCTTGGGCTCGGCGCATTATTGGTGCTGGATAACAGCATTACTCCCGGTATGATGATCGCCGGATCGATTCTGCTGGGCAGAGCGATCGCCCCGGTTCAGTTATTAATCAGTGTATGGCGACAAATCGGCGGGACTCGCAGTGCCTATGAACGATTGGTCAAACTGCTTGATGACAATCCGACACGGAAAGCCGGAATGGCCTTACCCAAGCCTCAGGGACAGATTACTGTTGAAAATGTCACAGCAGCGCCACCCGGCAGTAAAATACCGGTGATCAAGGGGCTTAGCTTTTCTCTCCCCGCTGGCGAAATTCTGGGGATCATTGGTCCGAGCGGTTCCGGAAAATCAACCTTGGCACGCTTGCTGGTCGGCGTATGGCCGGCTGCTGCCGGAAAGGTCCGGCTCGACGGCGCCGATGTGTATCTTTGGAACAAAGATGAGTTAGGACCGCATGTGGGTTATCTGCCTCAAGATATCGAGTTATTCGCAGGGTCCGTATCAGAGAATATCGCCCGCTTTGGCGAAGTCCACGCGGAGAAAGTAATCTTGGCTGCCAAGCGCGCCGGAGTTCATGAAATGATTCTTAACATGCCGGAAGGCTACGACACGCAACTGGGTGATGGCGGCGCCGGATTATCCGGCGGACAAAAACAACGCCTTGGTTTGGCCCGGGCAATGTACGACGATCCTTCTTTGATCGTTCTTGACGAACCCAATTCGAATCTTGATGACACCGGCGAGCAAGCGTTGCTGGCAGCGATTATCGATTTGCGCAAGCGTGGCAAAACCATTGTGCTGATTACGCATCGCACCAGCATCCTGAGCGCAACCAATAAATTGTTGCTTTTGCATGATGGCTCCGCAAAGATTTACGGCCCTACGCAACAAGTTATTGAAGCACTTACCAAGCAACAACAGGCGCAGTTGGCTCAGAAAAAAGAAAATGCACCAACGCAAAACCAAGCGCCCCAAGCAACCAATACGAGCAATACTTAACAAAACGATATAAATATATGACGGCTTTTCTTACCATTGAAAACACTCTGATACTCGACCGGAAATTTTCATGAAGCTTGTGGCCGATAAAAAAGAAACAGTGACTGAGGGCACTCCGGTCCATCTACCCAACCAGGTCCAGACCGACGATACCGTTTATACTAAACTTGGCTGGTGGATCGTTTTAGCAGGTTTTGGCGGATTTATTCTATGGGCAACCTTTGCACCGCTGGATAAAGGCGTACCGATTTCCGGTACAGTAACGGTTTCGAGTCACTTGCAGGCCGTTCAGCATCAGACCGGCGGCATTATCGACAGCATCTTGGTCAGAGAAGGCGATCATGTAAAAATTGGCCAAGTATTGGTCCGTATGAATGATGTACAAATCAAAGCAAAAGCGGAAATAACCAGAAATCAGCTTTATACCGCGCGCGCCGTTGAAGCGCGGTTATTGGCTGAACGAGACGGCAGCAACGAGATTATTTTCCCCGATGAATTGCTGGTGCTGCATAGTGACAACCGCATCGCCAATAACATGCTCATCCAGAATCAGTTATTCTCAGCGCGCAAATTGGCCTTGCAACATGAAATAGCAGCTCTCGACGAGAGCATCTCCGGTTTTAAATCACAGTTGCGAGGTCTGGAAGCAGCACAAAGCAGCAAAAATCAACAATTAAAGCTATTAAAAGAACAATTGGATAATCTAAGGGAACTGTCACAAGACGGTTTTGTGCCACGAAACCGCGTTTTGGAGATCGAGCGCACTTACACGCAACTTCAAGGTGAAATTTCATCCGATATCGGCAATGCAGGCCGCATTCAACGCCAAATAGCGGAGCTTGAGCAACGCCGCATTCATCGGTTGCAGGAATATCAGAAGGAAGTACGCCAGCAGTTATCCGACATCAAAAAAGAAGCGGATGCGCTCAGTAGTCACTTGCAGGCACAGGAATTTGAGTTGGCGAATGTCGAGGTCAAAGCACCGGTGGACGGCACTGTAGTCGGAATGAATGTGTTTACCGAGAGCGGCGTTATCGGTCCAGGATTCAAATTGATGGATATCGTACCGAGCGATGACGTACTCGTTGTCACTGGACAGGTTCCGGTTCATTTGATCGACAAAATTTACATCAATCTTCCGGTCGATCTTATTTTTACGGCCCTCAATCAAAAAAAGACCCCGCAAATTCCCGGCATCGTCACACAAGTATCGGCTGACCGGCTGATCGACGATCGAACCGGTTTACCATTTTTTAACATTAAAGCCAAGGTCACTCAGGAAGGTATGAAACTATTGGCTGATCAGCAAATCCGCGCGGGTATGCCGGTGGAAGTATTTATCAAAACCGGCGAACGTTCATTGATGAACTATTTATTCAAACCGATCCTTGATCGTGCCCACTCAGCGCTGAGCGAAGAATAATAACAATGAAGTCAGTCTTTCATAAACTGTTGCCAATTATCGGTATATGGATCTTTCTACATACCACAGCGCCCGCAGTTGCTATGAGTCTACTGGATGCTTATGAAGCGGCATTGAATCATGACCCGACTTTCCGCGCGGCAATGCACGAAAACGAAGCGGGACAGCAAGCAGAAGCTATCGGTCGAGCAGGGCTTTTACCGAGTCTGAACGTCACGCATGCGCAAAATAAGAATTCGGGTACCTTGACACAGGGAAATGTCACCGAGCCTCTCAATTTTGACGGTCAGGTCAGTACTCTGACGCTACGCCAACCTTTGTTCAACATGGAAGCCATTGCAGGCTACCAGCAAGGCAAAGCAAAAGCCGATTCTAGCCGCGCTAAATTTGTCAGCAATAGCCAGCAGCTCGTTGTCCGGTTGGTTGAAGCCTATGTGGAAACATTGTTAGCACAGGATCATGTAACTATCGCCGAAGCCCAACTGGAAGCCCTCGAAGAACTTAAGCGCGTAAACGAGCGCATGTTACAGAAGGGTGAAGGCACGACCACGGATGTACTGGAAACACTATCGAAACATGCGATCGCGCAGGCTAAATTGATTGAAACTAAAGACGAATTGGAAATCGCAAAGCTTAAACTCGAAGCCATCGTCGGACAAAAAATTACAAAACTGGATCGGCTCTCTCCATCTTTTAGTACACAGTCGGTTCAATTGCCGGACTTTGATAATTGGCATAGCCTGGCACTCGAACAAAATGCGGAATTAATCACGCAGCGACATACGGTCACTTCCGGCAAAGAAGAAATCAAGAAAAATCGTGCGGGCCATATGCCCCGTCTCGATTTTGTGGCCAGCCTCACAAAAAATCAACGCGGTTCATTTATTAATCGCGACCTGGATGCAGAATTCGGTACAGTGGGCATCGAAGTTAATATGCCGCTTTATTCAGGAGGCCGCGTTAGCGCCCTTACTACGCAAGCCACAGCAAATCATGCTCGTGCTGAGGCTGATCTTGATGCGATGACCGATAAGGTTTTAGTGGAACTTCGCAAGCAATACAATCTATTGATAAGCGGGGTTAAAAGAATCGAATCGCTGGAACTTGCGGTTAAATCAGCGGAGCTATTGGTAGAAGCAACACAGAAAAGCATCCGCGGCGGCATCCGCATCAATTTGAATTTATTGGAAGCTCAGCAGCAATTGCATACCGCACGGCGTGATCTCGCTCAGGCAAAATATGGCTATTTACTCACTTTCCTTCGCTTGCAACTGGTTGCCGGCACGCTGGCACCGGAGGATTTAAGAAATATTGCAAGCTACTTCAAGACTGGGGGATATTGATCTAATAACTGATTGATTCTTTCAATAACCATTCATTGCCAATGCAATTAACCACAATTCATAGCCGATCAAAATTGCATAACCGGCAAGAACCGAATAGTTAATATGCCGTACTCGAATCCCCCTGAACAAATGGACTTCATGATGAATTATCAACATGACGAGAGCCAATGACGTGAGGGCAAGCTTAAAGGCTACAAACTTTTCTGTGCTATCTTCGATTAAAACCTCCATAAACCAATTCAATTCCTTACCGCCATTGGCAAGAATATTAAGCGTCAGAAATGCATCCATGGCACTTAAGAAAAGGACCGCGATCGCACACAGCATTAAATGGCCGGCATAACGATCAACATATACCGGTTTCCCTCTTGAAGTTATTCGACGCTCGCCCATTCTGCGGCCACTTCTGATTCCCAAATGATAGGCGCAAAAGAATGGCATCTCTTGACGCCGTTCTTGCTCTCGGATATTTAAAACTGCAATTGAATCTGTCATGTATCACCCTCTCTTTTATCGTCTCAAACTTATGTCCCTACGTTTTAGATCGTACTTTAGTTTGGAAAACTAATATAAATAATACAGCGCATTATGAAAGATGTTAGTGTAAAACTACATGTTGAGCATTGCAATAACCTTTTTTCAGGTTTTTCAACAAAAAAATTGACATAGAAGGCCATAACAAGTTTTAATACGCGGTTCTATATTGACTAAATTATGAGAAAAATATGAAACGCACATATCAGCCATCAGTTACAAAAAGGAAGCGTACGCATGGTTTTTTGGTTCGCATGAGAACGCGCAGCGGTGCTGCAGTTATTCGCGCTCGCCGTGCAAAAGGGCGTGCTCGCCTCAGTGTATAATTGCCAGTTAAATTTTTTATAATTTACTGAGAACCGCTTTCTGTTAAAACGATGCAAATTACGCCGAGCAACAGATTTCACTGCGGTCATAAATTTTAAGCATCAAATTAGTGGAAATTTAATCCAAATTTACGCAAAACCGAACGAATTCGGTTGTGCGCGGTTTGGATTAATAGTTTCTAAGAAAATTGAACAACGCGCAGTCAAACGAAACCGGATTAAGCGAATATTACGCGAAGCCTTTCGGAAGCACCGGTTTGAGTCTGGTGCTCAAACATTGGACTGGGTTTTTCGAATGAGGCGCTCAATAAACAGAAATGAGTCGATAGAACTGATCTCCGAAATGCAATTACTAATGTTTCAATTACAGCAATGTCACGATTAGTTATCGCTTTGATTAAATTCTATCAGTACTGTATCAGCCCTTTCTTCGCACCCTCATGCCGTTTCAGTCCAACCTGCTCCCAATACGCTTGTGAGGCATACAAGAAATATGGTTTCATCCGGGGAACACGTTTAAGTGTTTGGCGTATCCTGCGATGCAATCCCTGGAATAAGGGCGGTTACGAACCTGTACCCTAGCGATTTTCCAATCACGCTATCTTTGAACTCGTCAACACAATTATTGAGATAAAATCTATAAAACAGTAAATGCTCATTTTATCGCTTGCTTAACTGTCACTTTATGTGATGTTTGTTCTAGAAAAACAACTTGATTAGAAATAATGGAAACAAGAAAACTTATATTAATTATCATCTTCTCCACGTCATTACTTTTTTTGTGGGATTCATGGCAGAAAGAAATTTATCCTCCAGCCTCACAAGCGCTGCCTGGAGGAACTTCGAACGCTACCAATCAGCACCATGATCCTTTACCAGTACCCGGCGATGAATTAACTTCTGCAACAAACGAATCCGGCGTAGCTTCCAAAGTAGAAGGAGTCAGTCCTTCAGTCACCCCCAATCTGTTTACCATTGGTGAAAAAATACAAGTGCAGACGGATATGGTTGTCGCTGAAATTGATACTGCAGGCGGCGATATCCGGCAACTCGGTTTGATCTTGCATCCGTCCAGAGAAGACATCAACAAACCCTATGAGTTATTGCTAGATAAAGCAGCGCGATTCCAGGTATCCCAATCGGGCCTAATCGGCGACGGATTACCCAATCATAAAACCAAATATTCCGCAGAGTCTAACAGTTACCAGCTGGAAGCTGGCCAGGATAAAATTGTCGTGCGTCTGACGGCTCCCGAAGAAAATGGTTTACAAGTAACCAAGTTATATACCTTTCATCGCGGCAGTTATGTTATCGATGTCGGATTTGAAATTGCCAATCATGGCGAATCAACGATTATTCCATTTTCCTACTTCCAAATGCTTCGGGATGCGAACGAACCTGCTGGGGCCGGCGCATTGGTTCATTCCTATACAGGTCCAGCGATGTATACGGATACGGAAAAATTCCTGAAAATTAAATTTTCCGATCTGGATAAAGGAAAAGCGGAGTATCCGACCAATGACGATAATGGTTGGATTGCCATGCTGGAACATTATTTCCTGACAGCTTGGCTACCAACTCCTAATACGCCCCGTGAATATTTTGCCAAGCGTTTGGCACCCAACCAGTATACTGCCGGTGTAATTGCACCTGTTGGTGCGATAGAACCGGACCAGGTCAAGAATATCTCCATGCCGTTTTATGCCGGTCCGCAAGAACAGGACAAACTCGCCGAATTAGCACCCGGACTTGAATTGACCGTGGATTACGGTTGGCTAACAGTACTGGCTAAGCCCTTGTTCTGGTTACTATCCTTCTATCACTCATGGACGGATAATTGGGGAGCAGCGATCATTCTCTTGACTGTCACTGTCAAGCTTCTATTCTTTCCATTGTCCGCCGCTGGCTATCGCTCAATGGCAAAGCTCCGGGTTGTAACACCAAAATTGCAACGTATCCGTGAGCAATACGCCAGTGACCGGCAGCGCATGCATCAGGCCATGATGGAATTTTACAAAGAAGAAAAAATTAATCCCATGGGAGGTTGCTTACCTATTCTGGTGCAAATACCGGTATTCATCGCGCTGTTCTGGACACTCATGGCAGCCGTAGAGTTACGATACGCGCCGCTTGCGCTATGGATAACCGATATGTCGATACCCGATCCCTATTATGTTTTACCTGTAATCATGGGAATCTCGATGTGGGTACAGTCGAAGCTCAGCCCCACCCCGACCGATCCGATACAAGCGAAAGTCATGCAAATAATGCCCTTTGCTTTCAGCATTTTCTTTTTCTTCTTTCCAGCAGGGCTCGTGCTATATTCGCTGTGCAACAATATCCTTTCGATCGCTCAGCAATGGCAAATCACCCGCATGTTCGAAAATAAAGCAGAAAGCGAATCCAACAAGGATAAAAGTAACAGAAAAGGTAAGGGTAAGCCTGAGCCGGTTTCCGGAAAACCTCTGCTGACCGCCAATGCCGAAAATGAAACAACGGCAACCGAGACAACTGCGGTTGTAAGTACCGAACAAGATGTGAAAAACCAAACCCAGCCGACGGCAGCAACATTCAATAAAGCTAAAGCACCTGCAAAAGCTAAAGGCGGAGCTACTCCTAGGAAAACCAGAAAGAAATAGCGCTTTCGTTCCACATGGCCGGTTTTTCTCTTGAAGAACCGGCCGGATATTTTCAGATGCAGTCTTTCGGAGTCTTTCGATCTTAAGCACCGATATCATCGCAGCCATTGCAACCCCGCCCGGTCGCGGTGGGATCGGGGTGATTCGCATTTCTGGCAAGAATTTAACAAATCTTGCAAAAGTAATACTCGGGAAGCTTCCAAAGCCGCGTTTCGCCAGTTTCAGTAATTTCCTGGATACTGAAGGTCAAATTATTGACCAAGGCATCGCCCTCTACTTTCAAGCACCTCATTCATATACCGGTGAGGATGTGTTGGAACTGCAAGGCCATGGCGGCCCCGCCGTGATGAATTTACTGCTCACCAACTGTCTTGCAGCAGGCGCACGTTTAGCGCAACCGGGTGAATTTACATTTCGTGCTTTCCTCAATCATAAAATCGATTTAATTCAGGCCGAAAGTGTAGCAACCATTATTGAAGCCAGTACCAGTGAAGCCGCCCGGTGTGCGCTAACTTCTTTGCAAGGCCATTTCTCAACCAGAATAAATGAATTAGTCAGCGCATTGATAACACTGCGCATGTTTGTCGAGGCAACCCTGGATTTCCCCGAGGATGAAATCGATAATATTAATACCTTAAAAATTAACGAGAAGCTGTTGCAAATTCATAGCAAATTGGAACAGATAACATTGTCAGCGCAACAAGGAAATTTATTGCAGGAAGGTATCCGGGTGGCGATTGTCGGTGCTCCGAATGCAGGAAAGTCGAGTTTATTGAATCAGTTGATACAAGAAGAAGCGGCCATAGTCACCGACGTACCCGGTACTACCCGCGACACTATCCAGCGTACCATCAGCATTGCCGGTATCCCGGTTCATATCATCGATACAGCAGGTCTTAGAGAAACGGCTGATATCGTCGAAAAAAAAGGCATTGAACGTACGCATGCCGTGATCCAAAACGCTGACATGGTTCTCTATTTGATTGACATTAACCAGAACCGAATCAATTCCGTAGATCCAATCCAGCAAGCACTCCCAAGCGACAAGCCGCAAATCACGATATTCAATAAAATTGACTTAATTAACCAGCAGCCTGAAATTAGAGAGCTGGCAAAGGGTCCCGCTATTTATCTTTCTGCGAAAACCGGAACCGGAATCGAGCTGTTGCGACAGAAAATACTGGACTTGGCAGGATGGCGATCCAGAGTGGCGGGAGAGGGTTTATTTATGGCTAGACAACGTCATCTTGAGGCTTTGAAACTGGTTCAATCACATATCATGACTGCGCAGTCAATGACCATGCATGAATTTCAACTGGAAATTCTTGCTGAAGAATTGCGGCTGGCGCAAGATACTTTATCATCCATTACCGGGGAATTCACTGCCGATGATTTACTGGGTGAAATTTTTTCCCGCTTTTGCATCGGAAAATAACTCACGGTTTTTATGCAGACCGACTCGCTGCAAGTCGAAGCCTTGATTTTGAACTTCTCTTTGAATCATGCGGCAATTGTTCATGTTCATACCAGCGTTGCTTGATTTCTTGACGCTTTTGAACCGGCAATTGCTCCAATTTCTTGAATCTCTCTCTAGCCTGTTTTCGCTGCTCAGCGGTCAATGACTGCCAGCTTTGCATTTGCGATTGAACACGCTGTTGTTCGATCGGATTCATCTTGGGATAGCGCTTGGCAACACCTAACCATTTTTTCTTGCGGGCCAACTCCATCCCATCCCACAATTCCCCCAATGGCTCCAGGATCTTCTGCTGTTCAAGCGTCAATTCTTTCCATCGCGGCTTACCTGATTCAGCGAAAGCTTCAAAAGAAAAAAACAAGAAAAGACTGAAAAAGGTAATTAGTCGATATCGAGCCATTTTTCAAACTCATTTTCAATATAGGCATCTACCGGTAAGTCATCCGCTAAAATTTGAACATCAATCGCTGCGTTACGATCGTGTTCAAAAAATTGCGCAATAAACACATTCATTACGATAAAAATAATCGTCAATAATAACAACAGCTTGCCAGGATCTAAATGAGCACCATGACGCCCATAAACCGAATTGCCGCGACCGGAATTGATTAACTTCAATGATTCAGGCTCACATTGTTCCAGCGCTGCCCGGCGGGCGGATTGCAGCCGGTACAAAGTACTTTGCTTTATCGTTTCGTCGGTACTTTGATCCAATAGCTTAGCAATTTTCTTCCCAAATTCATGCTCGTTCATAATTCCACTCCTTTTGCTTTGAGTATTGTAGCTAAAGTATGTACTGCACGGGAACAATGTGTTTTAACACTTCCTTCCGAACATTTCATAATAATAGCCGTTTCCGCTAAACTCATCTCTTCCCAATAACGCAATATAAAGGCTTCCCGTTGACGAGGCGGAAGAATTTGAAGCGACTCTTCAATTAGCGCAATCAGTTGTGTTCTCTCCATTTGCGCATCGGGACTATTGTGATCCTGTTTAACTTGTAAGGTTTCAAGAATATCGAATTCTTCTTGATCCTTATCCTGGTCCTTAGGAGTAAACGATGAAAATAGCGTAGTCCAAAGCGTGCGGATTTTTTGCCGGCGGTAATAATCACGAATGGTATTCTGCAAAATACGTTGAAACAGCAGCGGCAGCTCCTCAGCGGGTCGAGCAGCATAATTCGCTGTAAGTTTCATCATTGAGTCTTGCACGATATCCAGTGCAGCCTGTTCATCATGAACCGCAAACATGGCTTGTTTATAGGCGCGCCTCTCGGTTTCAGCCAGAAAATCCGAGAGTTCTTGTCGAGTAGCCAGAATACCAACCCTTAGGAATGTATAAAACGCATGCGTGAAAGTTTAGAATAATCAATGTAAAATTTTTGTAAAATGGGTGGCAAATTGCTTCATGAAAACGCTATTTCTTTAACCAAGTTAATAAAGTATAACTTGATAGTCTTTCCCAATAAATCCAAGGCGAACACCATTACCAACCAGTCTAAAGGCTTGCTATCATGCAACAACGCATCGTTCACTGCCCACAATGCGGTAAACCTGTAATTTGGCAGACTTCCAGCTTTTTCCGACCATTCTGTTGTGAACGCTGCAAGTTGAATGACCTAGCACAATGGGCACAAGAATCATATCGCATCCAGGATTCTCGAACAGACCCGGAAGACAATAATAGCACTGAATAGAAATGATGAACGAATCAATCTATGATCAGAATCGGGAACTTCAGCGCAAGCTGGATCAACTGTTAAAGCAAGCCAGAGCCAATGAAAAGAAACAAGAATTATATGAAACATTCGGCTTTGAAATCATCGGCGCCAGCACTCCAAAGCAGTTGCGCGATTTGTTGTTATCTCAAATCGTTAGCCGTTTCCAGCTATTAGATGGCGTGTTATGCCTTATCGATCACCACAAAGATACAGAACGATTATTTTTTGATAGGGACGAAGAAGCGCGCTTACAACTTGAAAACAAACTGCTGATACTAGACACCTTAAAAGATGCAGGAATCATCCAATCGCTGGTAAACCGCCCCTTATTAGGAGCGGAAGCGCTCAAAAAATACCCTTGGATGATTGCCAATCTGAAAACCAGAAATCAAATCCGCAGCGCCGCATTCTTGCCCTTACTGCGCAGTGATCGAATCATCGGTGCATTATTATTGCTCAGTCAAGATCCGCATCGTTACCAAGAAGGCATTGGGACACTTTTTTTGCAAAAGTTGTCTGCAATGACAGCGGTAGCGGTGGAAAACTGCCTGAATCAACAAAGACTGAAAGAAATCAGTTATCAGGACGTGCTCACACAAGCCTATAACCGGCGTTACTTTGATCTGAGGTTTAAAGATGAAATCGCCCGGTGCGTACGTTGGGACGATGATCTGATCTGCATGTTTCTCGATGTCGATTATTTCAAGAAAATAAACGATACGCATGGTCACCAAACCGGTGATTTGGTACTGCGGCGGATGGTCAGTTTAATCAAGGAACAAGTAAGATCGTGCGATATCGTAGCGCGCTATGGGGGTGAGGAATTCGTGGTCGCACTACCTTCCACTACCTTACAGGCAGCGCATGAAATCGCGGAACGCTTGCGCTTGGCGATATGTTCCACGCCCATGAGTTTTCTGAACAAACAGTTTAGAGTGTCAGTCTCAATCGGAATGGCCAGCCTGAGAGGTCTGTTAACCGCACAACAGCATGATCTTGATTATATCTGCTCAACGTTGCTCGACAGCGCGGATAAGGCCCTTTATGAAGCCAAAGAAGGCGGCAGAAACCAGGTGGCGGTTTACGCCAATCGCATTCTCTAACAGATCATTGAAAAACTATCTGCGTTGCCGCTGCGGCGTTAAAAACAGGTTCAAAATGCTCATTTATTAGGTATAAACTGCGCTTTTTCACCTGTTTTTGCCTTGCATCGGCTGCCTCGAAAACGTTTTTCAATGACCTGCTAATGCGGCTCTCCGATTCCGCGCATCATGGCAATACCGTGCGCACCAAACTCTTGCGCTATCGCCAGATCGGCTAAACACATTCCTCCCAGCGCGTAAACCGGCAACGAATAATCGCGAAGCAAAGCAACAAACCTGCGCCAGCCCAAGGGCGGCATGCCGGGATGGGTCAAAGTCGGCTGCACCGGCCCCAGCACGGCAAAATCCAAGCCCAGCCGGACGGCTGCATCAAGCTCTTCAATGTTATGACAAGACGCTCCGCACAATCCGTATGCCGGCTCCGGGCGAGACGGCAGAGTCATCAGTTGCGACGCAGTCAAATGCACGCCATCCGCCCCAAGCTCCCGTGCCAATTCTAAATCGCCGTTAATCAATACCTTTGCTTGTGAACGACGCGCCATCGTCAATACATCGCTCGCGAATTTTTTTAAATCGTCTTTAGCCATCCGCTTCTCTCGGACTTGAAACAAACGCACACCATGCAGCAATGCTTGTTCAATTCTTTCCAGTGCCGACTGCACGCCCATCTCAGCAGCATGAGTAATGGCATAGACAGGTGGCAGCAACAGCGACTGCAAAACCGTGCCATTGGCGGGAAGCATAGGAGACACCTCGATCCGATGCGGCCATTGCCAGCTCACAGCCTGTTTTTCTCTTGGCGTCAAACTGCCTTCCCATTCCACTACCCGGAAAAAATGCAAACGCACCGTCGCATGCGAATAAGCGAAAACTCTCGTTATCCAGGGGAAAGCATGATCCACATGAATACCGAGCTCTTCCCACAGTTCACGGGCCAACGCATGCATCAGCGACTCACCCGATTCCACCTTGCCGCCGGGAAACTCCCAATAACCGGAATACACTTTGCCTTCGGGCCGCTGCGCCAGTAAAAAACGTCCATCCGGCTGAAAGATCACCGCAGCGACGACTTCCACGACCGGAATCGAATGGTTGTCATCAACGTGTGTAACGGAATTCATGAACGCCGGATTCTAATGCCGGGTTTTCTGCCGGCCTGAAAAATCTCTTGCAAATTGCCACGCCACCCGCCCACTGCGCGAGCCGCGCTCAATCGCCCATTGCAAGGCTTCAGTGCGAGCTCGTTCGGTCATTCCGGCTATTCCGAAATAATCCAGCCAGTGACGCACAATATCCAGATATTCATCCTGATTAAACGGATAAAACGACACCCACAAACCGAAGCGTTCCGACAGAGAAATCTTTTCTTCGATCGCTTCGCTTGGATGTACCTCCTCGCCGATATGCTTTGTATCGAGATTGTCGCGCATGAATTCCGGAACCATGTGACGGCGGTTCGACGTTGCATAAATCAGCACGTTATCGGAAACCGTCGCAATCGAACCGTCCAGCACCACTTTCAATGCCTTGTACCCCGGTTCGTCGGTTTCAAACGATAAATCGTCGCAAAACAAAATAAACCGCTCCGGACGCTGATAAATTCTTTGCACGATATCGTGCAGATCGACCAAATGATGTTTCTCCACCTCGATTAAGCGCAAACCATCTTTGGCGTATTGATTCAGCAATGCTTTAATCAACGATGACTTACCAGTACCGCGCGCGCCGGTCAACAACACATTATTCGCTGGGACCCCACGCACAAACTGCCGCGTATTCTGCTCGATACGCCGCTTCTGCTGATCGATGCCACATAACGCATCGAGTGTGATGCGGTGCGGATGCGTGACCGCTTCGATAAACCCGGAATCCCCCTGACGCCGCCAGCGGAAAGCCGCCGACACCTGCCAATCCGGTTCCGGATGCGACTGCGGCAAGAAATGTTCCAGACGATCCAATAGTTTATTCGCCCGCTTATACCATTTATCCCAATCACTCATCGCATTCTCAACGGGTTATCAGCTCCGGTAGCTCGCATTGATCTTTACGTAATCGTAAGAAAAATCGCAAGTCCACACCGTAGTCGAAGCACTGCCGCGATTCAGTACAACACGAATGGTAATCTCCGCTTGATTCATCACCCGTTGACCGTCCTCTTCGCGATAATCCGCTGCCCGGCCGCCTTTTTCCGCCACCAGCACATCGTCAAGATAAAGCAGAATGCCATCGACATTCAAATCCGCGATACCGGCATAACCGATTGCCGCCAGAATACGGCCCAGGTTGGGATCAGATGCAAAAAAAGCGGTTTTGACCAGTGGTGAATGCGCGATGGCATAAGCTACTTTGGCGCACTCATCTTTGCTTTTACCGTCTTCGACTTGCACGGTAATGAATTTGGTTGCGCCTTCACCATCGCGCACGATCATTTTCGCAAGCTCTGCCGCAACCTCGGTGACTGCATTCTGTAGCACACAAAACTCTTCGGTATGCGGATTATAAATTTCTTTATTTCCCGCCTTACCGGTAGCCATCACAATAAAGGCATCGTTGGTCGAAGTATCGCCATCCACAGTGATGCGGTTGAACGAACGATCGGCTGCATGTTGCACCAGCTTCTGCAACAAGGGTTGAGTGATCGCCGCATCGGTCGCGACATACCCCAGCATCGTCGCCATATTAGGGCGGATCATCCCGGATCCTTTGGCAATGCCGGTAATCGTGATAGTTTTGCCTTTGATTGGTACTTGCTTGGAAACCGCTTTCGGCACGATATCAGTGGTCATGATCGCATGCGCCGCATGAAACCAGTTATCTGCTTTGCGATCCGCCACCGCAGCGGGCAATCCCTGGATAATACGATCCACCGGCAACGGTTCCATGATCACGCCGGTTGAAAACGGCAACACCTGTTGCGGAGCCAAATTCAATAGTTTGGCCAATGCCGCGCAGGTCGTTTGCGCATGGGCAATTCCCGATTCTCCGGTGCCGGCATTAGCGTTACCGGTATTGATCACCAATGCCCGCACCGACTGCGCCAGATGCTGTTTTGCCACAATCACCGGCGCCGCGCAGAAACGATTCTGCGTAAACACGCCGGCAACCTGGGTGCCTTCGGCCAATGCCATCACCAGCAAATCCTTACGGCCGGGTTTCTTGATACTCGCTTCGGCAACGCCAAGCGTTACACCCGCAACGGGCAACAACTGTTGAGGAGATAAAGAGGGAATATTGACAGGCATAGTAAAATCTTTGCGGTGTTTAAAATGCCGCTATGCTACCGTATCTTTGCCGGATTTTCAGAATTTCGTAATATTTGCGTTGCCTTTGTCTCGCATGGCAGCGTTCCCATGCTTGCAAGGTGATGAGTTTTTCCTGCGATACTGGAGTAAAACAGAGTACTGCTTGATTCTCCTCTATACAATTAGATTGACAATAGCTCCCGAACAAATTCTAATTAAATAGCCTAGTTGCAATAAAAAACAGCGTATGCATTAACTTTCCACTTACGGAATAGGAAAAATTGTTCAATTAAGCGGATGCTACTGCTAATTATTCGGAGAAATTTAATGAATCCTATGGCGATGTATATCTCAAAAACTCTTGCTTTTATACTCTTACTCTTAATTAGTGGTTGTGTTCATATAGCAGATTTTATTAGCGCAAAGGAAGGTGAATGTGAACAAAATGGGGCAATGTGTAAATTGGCTTCAAATCCTACTAGAAGCTTAAAAAAAGACGAACCTGTTGAAATCCAAATTTGTGCATGCAGTTTTTGGAATAATAGCGGTATAAAAGTTAACGAAGGCGAAGAATACAAGTTTGAAGTTGCAAATATATCCCAGTGCTGGCAAGACAACAATACAATATCAGATCCCAGAATTGGTTGGACTGAGAATAGTGCCTTTCACAAATTTCTCAGATTAATTTTTGAAGGTCATACCCGGACCAATGTGACAGATATATATGCTTTGGTTGGAACAGTAGGTCAAAATGAAAAAAATGCTTTTGCTGTATTAAACTATGATCGCGATCCAATAAAAATAATGACGGGTAAGGATGAAGAATTATTCTTTTTTGCCAATGATAGGGTTGGTTATTATTACAACAACAAAGGTGTGTTAAATTTGCGAATAACTAAAGTGAAAGAATCAAACTGAAGAAAGCCTTTTGACGGATTTAACTTTTATAGATAGATCGCTCACATTTAACTGCAAGCCAATTCATACACGAAGGGTAGTTAAACTTAAAAAAGAAAGGAATTAAAAATGAAATCATTTTTGGCAGGGGGCTTGTTATTATTGATTTCAATGCACTGTTCTTCTGCAGATAGCTTTCAACTAAAAACATCTGTGTGTAAAAATGGTGATTACGACTTCATGGAATCGAAGGATATAGGTGATGATTATGATACCAATCTTAGGATATGGAGTGAATTCAATACATTATATAAAGATAAAAAGAGTAGAAAGCTAGTGGTGTTTTTGGATGGAACTCGAAATAATGCGGATAAGCCAACAAATATAAGATTTTTATATCGAATGGCTCTTACCCAAGCTTGTCGAGGGGAAGCAATTATCCCTTATTATGATAAAGGGGTTGGCACTCATATGAATGATCAGTTTAGTGGATCTGCATTTGGAAGTGGCGTCAGTCGCAACATTAGACAAGCTTATCAATTTTTATCTCATACATACAAAGCGAAAGGAGAAAACAGTGACGGAGATGATATATATATTTTCGGTTTTAGCAGGGGCGCTTTTACAGCACGATCATTGAATGGATTTATTGAGATGGCAGGACTCCTTGATGGAACAAAAATGAGTGTTTCCCCAGCATCCTGGTGGCCATTTCCAGCCTACATTTATCAAGGATTTACGCAAATCAACTACATTACTGAGAAAGTATTTAACGAATATCACATAGTGCCATATCACAAATATGGCTTTGATGATTATTTAAAGTCTACTATTAAATCATTTGTAGAAAAAAACTTCCCTAAAGAATCATTTCAAAGAGTAAATGTAAAGGTAATCGGAGTTTTTGATACTGTTCCTGCAATTGGTTTTTTTCTTAACGATGAGCCCGATAACCATAGGCTAGATTTATATGCTCAAAAAGGCTTTCACGCTCTTTCACTCGATGAACAACGCGAAGCATTCGAGCTAAATCGTTTTAATAAAAATAGATTACAAGGAAATGAATTGATAGAAATTTGGTTTGCCGGTGGACATAGCGATATCGGAGGTGGATACCCCAAATCAGCTTGGTGTAACAAAGATTCTAGTACCAATGAATATTTATCCGGGCTCTCCACTATTCCTCTTAAATGGATGCTCGCTTCTCTAAAAGAAGAGAAGCTTTTTCCGTCTTCAGCCGAATCTCAACTAGAGGAATGCAGTGATGGCGAACTACACGATGAATATTATGAGACATTGGGAATTTATAAAATTATTAAAGGAAAAAAGGCAAGAAAACCCCGCGATAAAGATTGCTTGCATATAAGTATTTTAGAGCGTATTAAAAATTCCAAAATAACCCCCTTACCAAAGCCGCACAATAAAAGAGAACCTTTTGGACTATATAATCCAGAAAATTTAGAGAATAGCATTGAGTCATATAAATTTATAAAAACAGACTTCAGTAAAGATTGTTTAATTCAATAACTACTCTAATTTAATAAACAAGCGCAAATGCAAACTCTACTTTTTGAATAGGCAATTTGCGCTTGTTCTGAAAATAAATTTTGTTGTAACCTTTCAATAACCGGTCAGCAAGATTGGGTGCACTTCACTAACCTTTTGCTTGCTAGTAACTTCTTCTTGATTGACAGCTAAACACCATTCGAAACGTTCGGTTGTGTGTCGTGCAACTACACCAGCAGCAGTTTCAATGGTTTTTGCAATAGCTTCATTATTGAGTGACCCCATTGATCCACCACGTATTGCTTTACCTATAGCAGTCGCAATGGTTGCCTCAGATGTATTGGCATTGGTCTCTATTTTTCTAAAATAATCCACATCCATATTATATTTGTATTCTTTTTTTCCGGCCTTCCAAGTTATTTCATTATTGTCATTTGGTTTGTTAAAAATATCTATTTTGAATTTCAATTTCTTTTCATTTTGAGCTTGAGCCAAAGTTGAATCTGCATCCACTGGTAATGGATAAAAGGTATCACGTACAGCTTCTAAAAATATACGAACCATATCGGCTCCAATTTGATTGTGATCAATCGATAATTTTCCCTCTGATTTATTCAAGCCAGAAAAACTGTATTTAGTGCCATCGCGTGCAATAAAGCCTGGTTTTTTAGAATCGGAGTTACTAATGCTGGTAGAAGCAATGCTCTCAAACGATGGGCTAAAATATGCTTCAGAATATAATCGCAATATTTCTTTTAGTTGTTCAATTTTCTCTTCCCCTTCAGCCTGATTTTGTTTATTGTCAGTCGGATTATTATTAATATGCTTGAAATTTAGAAAATCATCAAAAATTGAAGTTAGGTGTATGGGATTTCTCTTTTTACTTAAATTATTGATAATGTTTCCAAGATTATCAATATTTATACTTTCTTCTTTTTTAAACATATCTGGAGAAAAACCGAGTAAAGTATTTTTCTGCGGGAATGCTCCAAGTCCCTTAAATAAAATTGGGATTAAAGGAAGCTTTCCTTTATCAATCTGAATGCTCTCATGAAGTAAGGGAGCCATGCATTGTTTGAATCCTTCGTTATCCTGGGCATCAAACAGTTTTTCTGCGTCAAGGTTTTTGTCTGATAGCAATGTTTCAAGCTTCGAAATTACAAGCTGGTTTGGTAATTTTTCTGAAATGTTTAGTTTGTCTCCAATCAAAGAATTACAGCCAGCCAGGAACATACTTAGCCCTAATATTCCCAGGCGGTGTTTATGCGAAAATAAAAAACTAATCATGATTTTCCCTCGCGAAATTTATCTCGTTAATTTAAATAGTTATATTTTCAATATAACTATCCATAATTTTATGCGCTTAACTTTATAGTGCCAAGCTGTTGAGGGTATGAGCAGGACGTGAAGAAACCAAGCAACGGGATTCAAAACCAAGACAGCAATAGCTGCAATCAACGGTGAAAGACACTGATTGGGTTAATTGAACAATTTGATGCGCATTCGGACTAGATTTCTGAACAGAAGCAGCAGCACAGGAATCTGCCGATGTATCAATAGCATGCGGCACGCGCAACACCATACTAGCGAACAGTTCGGCTATCAGAAACGGAGCTTGCGAAGATGCATTGGATAGACAAATTACATCTGAACCATCCATTTGCAGGCGACAGAATGCTTTCGAAATGCTCTAACACGAAGAAGTTCTATTCGGTCGACGTCGTGAATCTACGCTGATGAAGCGAATGGGAATCCACGCAATCTATCGCAAGCAAATACCAGCAAGCGGTATCAAGTGAATACAGTTTATCCGTTTCTCTTTGGATGGCAAGGAAAACTGGTTTGGCAACTTGTTTGTCGAATGGTTTTGGAACATCAAAAACCTGAACCAAATCTAATCTTACAGATGCCACCCAACTCGGTTACTGTCTGATCTGATCTGGAGCTAGTACATCTCATGCTCTATAACCAAAATAGACCTCACACAGTGCGCTTGACGACAAAACGCTCAATGAGACCTACTTCAATAACCTCCCTGCAACGAGAAAAACAGCATTGACATTAAAGCAAGATTTCCATTTGGGATTTAGTAAAAATTGCCCAATCGAGTAAGGCCACTTCCCAAGTCAGCCAAATACAGCGTCATCAAACACCTTGCTTAAGGCTCGCTTCGATAAACCCATTTAAATCACCATCCAGCACGCTTTGGGTGTTTCCAACTTCCACATTGGTGCGCAAATCCTTAATTCGCGATTGATCTAAAACGTACGATCGAATTTGATGGCCCCAGCCAATATCCGTCTTAGATTCTTCAACCGCTTGTTTCTCTTCATTGCGCTTACGCAGCTCCGCTTCATACAGTCTCGATTTCAACATTGCCAACGCGTCCGCCTTGTTGCGATGCTGCGAACGTCCACTTTGGCATTGAACTACGATCCCGGTTGGATTGTGCGTGATACGAATGGCCGAATCGGTCTTGTTAATATGTTGCCCGCCCGCACCGGAAGCACGGAATGTATCTATCCTTAAATCGGCAGGGTTAATTTCGATTTCGATATTATCATCCGCCTCCGGATACACAAATACACTTGCAAACGAGGTATGACGGCGATTACCCGAATCAAAAGGTGATTTCCGCACCAAACGATGCACCCCGGTTTCCGTGCGTAAATATCCATACGCGTAGTCGCCCGTCACCTTTAACGTTGCACTTTTGATACCGGCAACATCTCCGGGTGATTCTTCCATGACTTCCACTTGCAATCCTTGCCTTTCACAATAACGCAGGTACATACGTTCCAGCATTGCGGCCCAGTCTTGCGCTTCCGTCCCTCCCGAACCCGATTGGATGTCTAAAAAACAATTACTTGGATCCATCGGACCGGAAAACATCCGCCTGAATTCAAGATTGGCGACGGCTTTTTCTATATCCCCGACATCAACTGCAATGCTCTCAAGCGCCGATTCGTCATTTTCCGATTTAGCCAGATCAAACAATTCCTGAGCATCCTGCAATTGCCGATCAACAGACTCCAGGGTTAGCACAGTGTCTTCTAATGACTTTTTCTCGCGGCCGATTTCTTCAGTTCGTTTGCTATCGTTCCAGATAGCCGGATCCTCAAGCAGTAATGCCAGTTCACTCAGTCTTGTCTGCTTGTTCTCGAAGTCAAAGAAACCTCCGTAATTCTTTGGCCCGGCCATCGAGATCCGCAAGTTGGCTCGATAATGCATTAATACGTTCAGCTTCCATAAATTTCACCCCATTTAAAGACCAGTATTATACCTGTTACGGATTTTCAATATGGCAACCATGCTCGCAAACAAGTGGCGGATCCCAAGTAAAAGTCATAAATTCCAAGCAATCGCAAGCCAAAAAAAATATAATAACCCCCTAGATTGCCAGTAACCCAATTATTTTGTTGATAGATTTATTTCCCTGAAAATCCCGCCATGTCTAAGTTCATCGCATTAATTCCGGCTGCAGGCTCGGGATCCCGGATGGGCAACGATGTTCCCAAACAGTATTTATCGTTGAGCGGCAAACCGATGATCTACCATGCAATCAATACGCTATGCAGAAATTCATCGATCGCTTACGTTTTGATTGTGCTGGCCCCTCACGATTCCGAGTGGGATAAATTCGACTGGTCTGAGTTTTCCGATAAATTAAAAGTGTTGAAATGCGGCGGCGCAACACGAGCCGAAAGCGTCCTTAACGGTCTGATATCTGTTCAGCATGCGCATAACATCAGTCCGGAAGATTGGATTCTGGTGCATGATGCGGCCCGACCATGTTTATCGCAATGGCAGCTCGACAAATTAATTGACGAATTGGCGGAAGATGCGGTGGGAGGACTACTCGCTGTTCCTGTAGCTGATACGCTCAAACGCAGCAACAATGAAACCCGTGTAGCGCGCACCGAACCTCGAGAGAATCTGTGGCAAGCGCAAACACCTCAAATGTTTCGTTATGCGCTTCTTGCTCAAGCATTGCAAAATGCAATCGGAATAGCCATTACGGATGATGCCAGCGCGGTTGAAGCGATTGGATTTCACCCCAAACTTGTTGCAAGTGACTCATACAATTTCAAAGTCACCTACCCCAATGATTTGGCATTAGCAGAATTAATATTACAACAAAGGAATAGCCAGTGACCGCAATGAGAATAGGACAAGGTTTTGATGTACATCAATTGGTTGAAGGGCGTCAATTGATTATCGGCGGCGTTACCATTCCGCATGACAAAGGATTGCTGGGTCATTCGGATGCGGATGTACTTTTACACGCAATCTGTGATGCGCTGCTGGGTGCTGCTGCATTAGGGGATATCGGCCAGCATTTTTCTGATACCGATCCTCGTTTTAAAAACATCGATAGCCGCTTATTGCTCCGCGAAGTTTGCCGCTTGCTGGAAAACAATCACTATACGCTCAGCAATCTGGATGCAACCATAATCGCCCAATCTCCCAAAATGGCGCCTTTTATTCCTGCCATGCGGCACAATATCGCGCAGGATCTTAATACTCACATCGGCAATATCAACATTAAAGCCAAAACAGCGGAAAAATTGGGAGCACTTGGGCGTAAAGAAGGCATCGCTGCAGAAGCGGTCTGTTTGATCACTCGCACACAACAATCAGCGTGATTGATCACAACGCCGCACCTGAAAAACAATCGAGCCGCGTCTTCTTTGCTGCCTTTCCAAATAAAATCATTCAAAACAAACTGACCCGGAAAGCCGAAGAATTGCGGGCCGTGTGTGGCGGGCGCATCATTAAAGCGCATCACATTCATCTCACATTATTATTTCTCGGCAACGTAGACACGCATCGCATTGATACCCTGCTAGAAACCGCAAAAAAAATTTCTGCGAAAAAATTTGAGCTGGAACTCAATAAAATCAGTTATTGGAAACACAACCAAATCGTTTTTGTTGGAGCGGAACATTATCCCGATGAATTGTTCGTGCTGGTTGAATCACTCAAAAATTTGCTCACAAAGGCCGGATTCTTATTTGACGCGCGAGACTATAAGCCGCATGTCACACTTATCAAAAAGGCTTCTCACTGCATTGATAATCAACCGATGAAACCGCTTGTGTGGTCTGTCGGCGAATGGCATCTGGTACAGTCGCAATCCGGCTCCAACGGGGTCGATTATATTCCTCTCGCACACTGGCCCTTGAAATAGCTCCCGCATGTACCCTAGCAACTTCATCCATTTTAGCGAGTATTGGCTTTGAAGCTCCTTGCCATTGAAACTTCAACGGAATTCTGTTCCGTTGCATTATTGTCAAACAATGGAATCATTGCAAAAGAACTCCAGGCCGGCCAACAGCATTCTGAAATGCTGCTGGATATGATTCAAGAATTATTATCAACTGCCAACTCAAATTTACGCCAAATGGACGGAATTGCTTTTGGCGCCGGTCCAGGCTCCTTTACAGGCTTACGCATCGCATGCGGCGTAGCACAAGGCTTAGCCTATGCCGCCAACCTGCCCATCGTTGGAATTAATACGCTCGAAGCGTTAGCGCAGAAAACGGCAGCGCCATTTGCGGTTGTAGCGCTTGATGCTCGCATGGGTGAAATTTATCATGCCGCGTATCAGAAAATTTCCGATTCCCATTGGAAGATTATCAGCTCGCCTATGCTGTGTTCACCGGAAAACGCCCCTTTACTACCGGGTAATGAGTGGGTAGCGTGCGGCAGCGGTTTTGATGTTTATCACCAAAAGTTATCCACATTTTATTGTGATACTATCCAGCAAATTCACCGTGGATTTCATCCTCATGCCGCAGAAATAGCGCAACTCGCGAGGTATCAATTCGGCGAAGAAATCCGCTGGCATCCTGCTGATGCCAGTCCGGTTTATATACGTAATAAAGTCGCTTTGACAGAAAGAGAACGAAAAGTATGACTTTGCAACAAGCCTTTGAAATTAGAGCAATGCACCCGACCGATTTGGATCGAATCATCCTGATCGAAAGGGAAATCTTTCTTTTCCCGTGGTCACCCGGAAATTTTTCGGATTCAATTGAAGCCGGTTATCTTTGTCACGTCATGGAGCTGGCCGATGCTATCGTGGGTTATGGAATCATGATGATGAGTCCCGACGAAGCACATATCCTCACATTAGGAATCGCCGCAGACTGGCAAAAGAAAGGCCTTGGAAGAAAATTACTGCAATACCTCATCGAAAGCGCCCGCAATTTGAATGCGAAATCGATCTTGCTGGATGTGAGAGAATCTAATCACGGCGCAGCGCAGCTCTATCAACAAATGGGTTTCCAGCAAATCGCGACGCGTAAGGGCTACTACCCGGCGATGTGTGGACGTGAAGATGCGCGCGTTATGCAATTGATACTATGAATAGCAGACGCACGCGCGTCCTCAAAGAACTGAACTTGCTTCCGGTATGGCGGCAGAAATCGAATGTTTCAGAGCAGGATAACCGTTCGCGTGAAGCATCAGATACCCAGGAAGAATCCTCCGGCATGATTCACTCAGCCGGGGATCACCAACCCATCCAAGCATCCGATCAAGCGACCTGGCTTCTTTTAAAGCAATCAGTTACCGATTGCTTCCGCTGTCAATTAAGTGCTACCAGAACTCATACAGTATTCGGTATTGGTGATGAAAATGCGGATTGGCTATTTATCGGTGAGGGGCCCGGTGCGAAAGAGGATGAAACCGGTGAACCATTTGTCGGACAGGCTGGCAAGCTGCTCGATCAAATGTTAGCGGCGATCGGGTTAAAAAGAGGTGATAACGTCTATATTACAAATATCGTCAAATGCAGACCGCCCGGCAACAGAAACCCTTCTTTAAACGAAGCCCGGCAGTGCGAACCCTATCTCATCAGTCAAATAGAATTAATCAAGCCAAAACTCATCATTGCATTAGGCAAGGTTGCTGCGCAAAACCTGCTCAAATGTGACGACAGCATCTCAAGCTTGCGCGGAAAAGTGCATCACTTCTCTAGTATCCCGCTGATTGTTACCTATCATCCGGCTTATTTGTTGCGATCGCTGCCGGAAAAAGCAAAAGCATGGAAGGATTTGTGTTTCGCAAATGCGACGATGCAATCATTAAAATAAAATTCTCAAGCCGAAGCGGTTGGTTATTCGCAGAAAATTAATGAATCTTCCTCGCGCCAATCAAATGCAGCGAGTCTTCTTTACTTTGATTCGTTAAATGCCATTTCCTGATCAAAGCCATCATGATTGACACGAACAAACCGAACGCTGCGATCACAACATAGATATGTACTTCAAAGAAAATCAATAATGCGTAAAGTGACAGCATCATCAAGATGCTTAAATTCTCGTTAAAATTTTGTACCGCAATCGAGTGTCCGGCGCCCATCAGGATATGACCGCGATGCTGCAATAATGCATTCATCGGCACGACAAAGAAACCCGCCAAACCACCGATTAACATTAACAACATAATCGCAATCCATAAATCTCTAACAAGTATCATCACGATTACGACAATCCCCATCGCTATTCCCAAAGGAATAACTTTTACCGATTGCCTCAGTGAAATCCACTTGGCGGCCAAGATAGCGCCTGCGGCGATACCCAAAGCCACCACGCCTTGAAGCTGGGCCGCTTGGTTTAATGGATAGTCCATCGCCACTTCGGCCCATTTCAGTACAATAAATTGTAATGTGGCGCCGGCTCCCCAGAATAAAGTGGTTACCGCCAGCGATATCTGGCCGAGTTTGTCGGACCATAATAACTTCACGCAGTGACTGAATTCATGCACCAGATAGAGCGGGTTTTTTTTGGGAATTCGATGATCGACACCGGTATTCGGAATATACAAATTAAATGCCGCTGCTATGGAATAGATCACAGCGATGATGAGAATACTGCTTTCCAGCACATTATCGATACCGGTATTGATCAATGGAAAGTCAATCTCCAAAAGCACACTCGCCACGGTTGGCGTAATCAGAACCCCGCCCAAAACTGTCCCCAAAACAATCGATGCCACTGTTAACCCTTCAATCCAGCCATTTGCAATCACTAATTTTTCGGGTGGCAATAACTCCGTCAAGATGCCATATTTGGCGGGAGAATAAGCAGCCGCCCCCAAACCGACTACTGCATAGGCTGCCAACGCGAAATACTGATTCATGGCCATGAATAGCAAACCACAGCCTGCTATTTTGATGGTATTACTAACAAACATGACCCGCCCTTTCGGCATGGAATCTGCAAAAGCACCGACGAAAGGTGCGAGAATGACATAAAACACCACAAAAACAAACTTCAGCATCGGTGTTAAATAGGCTGGAGCATGTAAATCAATCAACAATGCAATTGCCACAACCAACAGCGCGTTGTCCGCCAGCGATGAAAAAAATTGCGCTGCCATGATTGTATAAAAACCGCGTTCCAAACTTTTTCCTTAATCTGTAATTTTTTTATTCTAGATAAGTCATTTAATAATCGACTTTCCCGTGAAACCGGTCAGAGTGATAGTATTAGCCACCCAACATTTTTCAGCCCGAGAGATTAGCACATTATGCTGATTGTCATCGCATGAACGCTTCAAAGAATATTTGGTGCACCAAATGAAGGTTACGATCGTTATATCCCGGCTTAATTGAATTATTTATCTTTCTAAATCGATGCCACGTCCAATACAAGCAACAATTGATATTTCCGCTTTGGGTCAGAACTTAGCAGTTGTCCGTCAATATGCAACAAAAGCGCGAATCATGGCTGTGATAAAAGCGGATGCTTATGGACATGGATTATTTTCGGCAGTAAGCGGGCTCAAAGCTGCAGATGGTTTGGCGCTACTCGAACTGGATGCGGCCATCGAATTACGGAAGGCTGGTTATCAGCAACCGATTCTTTTATTAGAAGGTTTCTTTTCTTCTGAAGAATTAGCTGAATTTCAGCATTATCAACTGAGCGCGGTTATTCACCACGAGGAACAAGTTGCCATGCTGACGAAGTCAAAGCATGCATTGGACATCTTCCTGAAAATCAACACCGGGATGAATCGCCTTGGCCTAGTTCCTGATAGATTCTCTAAAATCGTCGACCATCTCATCGAGAGTCGTTGTACCAGAAGCCTAACGTTAATGACACATTTCGCGAGCGCAGACATCCCTACGGAAAAAGAAAATGTAATTCGTCAATTTGAAAGTTTTCTTTCTATTACTCAGGGCTATCATTTTCCTCGCTCTGTTGCAAACTCTGCGGCAATTATCCGCTATCCAGAAACGCAATCCGATTGGGTACGCCCTGGAATCATGTTATACGGATCTTCGCCTTTTTCAGATAAAACTGCATCCGAACTTCAGCTAAAACCAGTAATGACGCTCGCGAGCAAAATTATTGCGATTCATGATTTACAGAGCGGCGACAAAGTCGGTTATCACGGTCTCTTTGAGGCAGATCGACCAATGCGCATCGGAGTCGTAGCATGCGGCTATGCTGACGGATATCCGCGACACGCACCTACTAATACGCCAGTACTAATCAACAATCAGCGGAGCAGATTATTGGGGCGGGTATCTATGGATATGATCGCAGTAGACCTCACAGATATCAATAACGCAGGGCTAAATAGCCCGGTGACCCTATGGGGAGAGGGATTGCCTGTTGACGAAGTAGCTCACTATGCCAACACTAACAGCTATGAGCTACTTTGCGCTGTTGCCCCCAGGGTCGAAAGGAAAATTGCGCCGTAGGAGCGCATCCTGCCCCATTCAACCCCGGTAACAACAAATTATTCGACTTTTGCTTTACTACGCAAATCTTGCACCACCGTTGCAAATTCACGTTGTAACACGCGTTGTTGAATATTTTGTTTAACTTCCTTAAACGGTGGCACCGCCATCGGACGGATATCCATTAACTCGATCACATGCCAGCCAAAAGAAGTTTGAACGGGTAAATCCGTTCTACCCCCTTTCGATAATTTCACCAGCGCTTCAGAAAAAGGCCGGACATAAGCAGCCGGGGGACTCCAGTTAAGTTCACCGCCATTCTCTTTACTACCGTCATCCAGTGATTTTTGTTCCGCTAATTTAGCAAAGTTGGCGCCTTTTTTCAGCTGGGCAATGATATCCAGTGCTTCACTCTCGCTACCGACCAGAATATGGCGGGCTCTGTACTCTTTATCCCCCATTTGCACCTTTAGCATTTCATATTCCTTCCGCAAGGTATCGTCACTGACAATATTGTGTTTAATATAGTCGGCTTGATACGCTCTTACCAATACGGCCTGACGCGCGATTTCAAGTTGCGATATGACTTCCGGATCCAGATCCAATCTTTTTTTAACGGCTTCCTGCGCCAGAATTTCTTCAGCAATTAAATTTTCACGTAGCGCTTTTCTCATTTCAGGTCCATCAGGTTGCCCTTGTGCTACATTTGCTTTAACCATCAATTCCAAACGCGCTTGCGGAATCGCAACACCATTAACTTTTGCCATCACTCCCTGAGAATGAGCCGAGACGGCGGTAAAGCCTAGAAAACTAGCTACTATTATTTGTGAGACTCTCATCAAACGCATGGAATTTCCTCTACTGTAATTAAAAAAAATTTCTTAAAAAACTAGTGCATGGAAAGTATACGCCTTAACCGAATGCACGTGAATCTTTACCTAACCTGTTATCTTCATAAGTATTTTAAGTTCCTGAAAAAGCAACACTCGGTTAACACTCATCAAAATTTAGCTTGGTAAAACTTTTTTAAAAGGCTTAACAGTGACTTTCTGATACACTCCGGCACTGACATAGGGATCCGCATTTGCCCAAGTCTTCGCAGCTTCCAAAGATTCGAACTCGGCGACGATCAGGCTGCCTGAAAAACCCGCAGGTCCAGGTTCCAAACTATCAATTGCTGGAAATGGACCCGCTAAAATTAACCGGCCTTCATCCTGCAATGCCTGAATTCTGCTTAGATGTTGCGAACGAACCGCCATCCTTTTTTTCAGGCTATCCGGCACATCCTCTCCGTTGATCATATATAGCATCTTTATTTTTTACTCACTTGATTTTTGATTTCGCTTTTCACAGTCCCTTGATCGATATCATCCGCATTCTCGGTTGCCAATAACGTTGTATCTTTTAAATATTTTCCCAGGAAAATTATCTGCGCCACTATAAAAACAAGCATTAAGCCGGTCGCCCCAAAAAGCTTAAAAGATACCCAAGTGTCTAATGAAAAACTAAAAGCGACGAAGAGATTGATGCAACCCATAATCGCAAAAAAAACAATCCAGCTAAGATTGAGAGTATTCCACACAGTCGTTGGCAGTATCATCTGTTTCTCAAGGGCCGTCTTGATCAGATTCTTACCAAACAACAAATTGGATACGAGCAGCACTGATCCAATCAACCAGTAAAAAACTGTCGGCTTCCATTTTATAAAGGTCTCATCTTGTGAAATTAAAGTTGCACCGCCGAAAACGATAATTACTGCCAAATTGATCCACATCATTTTCTCGATTTGACGATGGCGTATCCACAGCAAGCCAATCTGTACAAAAGTTGCAGCTATTGCAACAGCGGTTGCAACAAAAATATCGTAATATTTATAAGCTAAGAAAAATAATACAACTGGAAATAGATCAAACAACAGTTTCATCAAAATCCACCATCAATTGTTTGCAAAAGTCACCAGAGGAGTAACCGTGTAACTTCGTTTTACAACAATACCGCGGGTAATCGCGCAGTCAAACTGTTTCTTTCCTTCGTTGCTTCACCCATTAATGCATATCCGAGCAAATTCCCAGCATTGTCTTCATAAAGGGCTTTAATGCCATGCTCATCTGCTTCCACTCTCCATGCACCATTAATCCCAAAATCAGGCGGTGAAACAACGGTCGGGCATGACGGAGTTTTCACAATCACAGGCATTGCCGGATAATGAACAGGCGTAGAGCGTCCAGCAAGTGTTGCAGCCAGTGCTCGAGCTGCATGCGATATAGGCATCACGAACGGCAATACCTTTCCTTCAACCTCAGCGCAATCACCCAAAGCATAGATATCATTTACCTGAGTTTGCAGTAACCTATTCACAACAATTCCTCGATTCACCGGAATCCCCGCTGCTGCCGCAAGATGAGTGCGCGACCGCAATCCAACTGCTGATAAGACAACATCCGACTCGATAGAGTTGCCATTTGCCAGAGTCAAACGCAAATGTTCTTGCACTTGATCAATCGCGTTCGTTGAAGTGTTTAGATGAAAGGCAACACCCACATTCTCAAGCTTTTTCTGCAAAAACGCCCCACTATCAGGAGGTAAAAGGCGCCCCAGGGGTTGTGTGCCAATATCAATAACATCCACGTGATGGCCGGTTAATGCCAAGTCATTTGCAAATTCACACCCGATTAAACCCGCTCCAATAATGCTTACTCTTTTTTTCTCATCCAATGCTGCCCGGAATTTTTTGTAATCATCCAAATCGTTAACCGTCAGCACTTTTTCTACACCACTGCCAGTTAACGGCAAGCGAACTTGATCCGCACCTAAAGCTAAAACCAACCGATCGTAAAAGATGCTTTCATCATCAGCCAAAATCAACTCTTTTTTTAGATGATCGAGCGCTTTAACACGACAGTAAGGACGTATCACAATTTTGAGTTGCGTCGCCATTTGAGTGGCGTCGCTATTTAATAGCATATCAGGGGTCTTTCCTGATGATAGAGCATTCGACAACATTGGTTTGGAATAAAAACCACCATGATCGGCTGACAACATTAATATTGGTATCTCGGCATCAAGCTTACGAAGTTCCCGTGCTACTCCATAGCCAGCCAATCCACTTCCAACTATCACTATCTGATTGACCATTAACTTATTTTCCAAATATTCTAATTCTCTAAATTTCTTACAAATCTCTAAGGAACCCGACTTTTAAGCCCCTTTATTCATCACTGCTCATTGAATGCCCACATAATGAATCAATGTGTCATCCATTAAATCACAAATTTTATATTGATAATTTTTTTATCATTTCTTACTACGCCACAAAAACAAAACACACTGGTTAATGGATATTAATCCAAAAAACCAGTGTGTTTTGTTTTCAAACCATTAAACTTGAATACACATCCACAACAGATAAGCATTCAAAGTTTAAAAGAAATTGTTACGCTATTTATCCTCTTCACTGTTTTTAACCAGACTTTCCCGTCTCTGGGTATAGGCATCGCGAATAAATTCATATTTATCTAAAGCAGCTTCTTCAAGTGTCTTGTCTTGTTCAAGGAATTGCGCACGATTGTTAAATGTCCGTGCTGTTGCAACTGGGAAGCGTAATGCCGGTGAGTTGATATAACTGACATTATTCAAGAACACGCCTGTTACCCCTTGTGTAACGGGATCAATGAAGAAGCTATCCACCGCCAGTCCGAATGTATCACGAGCCGAACTTGGTCCCAAGAAGGGCAATACAATATAAGGCCCGCTTGCGACTCCATAACGCCCTAGAGTTTGACCGAAATCTTCATTTCGTTTATTCAGATTAACATCACTGACCGCGCTGATATCACTTGCAATATCAATCAGACCGAATACGCCGAATGTTGTATTAACCAGCAGTCTAGCGCTGCTAGCTAGCGCACTTTCATAATTTAATTGCAACACAGAGTTGGTGATCACCACAACTTCATTGAGATTTGAGAAAAAATTCTCCACCATCAATTCCAGCGGATCCGGCATGATCCTCTTGTACTGCCTAACTGCCGGATCAAACACATTATCGTAGACCCTTTCGTTGAAATTAAAAACCGCGCGATTCATTGGTTCCAGAGGATCATAGGGACCATTCTGGTCATTCATCTTTGTTGAAGCACAGCCGCTTAAAAATAAACCGGAAACAAGTATCGCAATAGCTTTGGAACGAAAAATATTAGTCATGTTCTTATTTCTTTTAGTAAAAATTCGACAAATCTTACCACATTTATAAAACGGGTTCAATAGGCTTAAATTTTAAGGCATTTTGAACCTTAAGCTGATTCACTCTTCTTTAATCTCAAAAATTTATTAGCATTTATTAAACCAAACATTAAGCATTATGTATATACGACAATGCAATTATGATACTTGATTAAATTATTAATACGTTAAATAACGCCTTAACACAATACCATTTTAGCCTCAAGACACTTCCATTCCATTATGCCTCAATAACGCATCCAGCTCTGGTTCGCGTCCGCGAAAAGCAATAAATGACTCCAATGCAGAACGGCTTCCACCCACGGCAAGAATTTCTTCAAGAAAGTGAGAACCTGTTGAGGCATTAACCACACCATCGGCAGCAGTTTCTTCGAACATGCTATAGGCATCGGCTGATAGTACTTCCGCCCATTTATAACTGTAGTAACCAGCCGCATAGCCTCCTGCAAAAATATGCGCAAAGCTGTTCGGAAAACGATTAAAAGCTGGCGGGATAACCACCGCGACTTCACTACGGATATCATCAAGCAACTGCAATACTGTCTTATCGCCATGCGCTTTATACTCGAAATGCGCAAGCATATCAAACAGCGCAAACTCAATCTGCCGCAGCATTTGCAATCCACTTTGAAAGTTTTTTGCCTTCAGCATCTTATCGAACAACATTCTGGGCAAGGTTTCTCCGGTGTCAATATGCTGGGTCATTCCAACTAGCACATCCCATTCCCAGCAAAAATTCTCCATAAATTGGCTCGGCAATTCGACTGCATCCCATTCCACGCCATTGATACCGGATACCCCGAGATCTTCGACTTTCGTTAATAAATGATGCAATCCGTGTCCAAATTCGTGGAAAAGAACAATCACCTCCGCATGCGTGAATAATGCCGGACGCAATTGACCGTTTATTGCAACAGGCGCTGAGAAATTACACGTAAGATACGCAACAGGTATCTGTATCGATTGTTGCTCGGCCTCTTGTCCATCAATCCGTCTGCGTGTAATCGCATCATCCATCCAGGCTCCGCCACGCTTATTTGGGCGCGCATATAAATCCAAATAAAATTGACCGATTAATTGGCCATCAGCATCATGAATATCAAAAAACTTAACATCGGGGTGCCAGCATTGGATATTACGCGTAGGATCCGCTTGGGTGATGCGGATACCATAGAGTTTTTCCACCACGCTGAACATGCCAGTTAACACCCTGTTCTCAGGGAAGTATTGTTTAACTGCTTGGTCAGAAAATGCATAACGCTCTTCGCGTAGTTTCTCGCTAACATAAGCCAGATCCCAAGCTTCGAGTGTTGTCAGCTTTAATTTCTCCGCGGCAAATTCCTGCAGTGCTTGCAGATCCCGCATAGCGTGCGGTTTAGCTTTACCCGCCAATTTTCTCAAGAATTCTAGAACTTGCTGGGGAGACGTCGCCATTTTCGTAGCCAATGAAACTTCCGCATAATTTTTATAACCCAGCAACTGAGCCGCTTCCTGCCGGAGCTCCAATATTTTATTGATAAGCGGCATATTGTCTTTGCCTAGACCGGCTTGGTTATCAAATTCACTGGCTCGGGTTGCATACGCTCGATACATCTGCTCACGAAGTATACGGTTATCCGCATATTGCATTACGGGCAGATAGGATGGCATATGCAGGGTAAATTTCCAGCCTTGCTTAGCATCCGCTGCCGCTAGCTGCTGCGCTGCTTCTAGCACATCTGCCGGAATACCTGCTACGGCTTCTTCATCTTCAATGATCAGCGAATAAGCATTGGTAGCATCCAGCAAGTTATCACTGAATTCGGAGGACAGCTTCGACAAATCTTCCTGGATTTGCAAAAACCGCTGCTTTTTCTCCACCGGCAATTCCGCACCTCCCAAACGAAAATCTCTCAGCTCATTGTCTATGATTTTTTTGCGTGCCGGTGCCAGCTGTCGATATTCCTCGCTTGCTCGTAATTTCTTATATTTTTCGAATAACAGCACATCTTGCGATAACTCGGCATAGAATTGCGTGATTGCTGGAAGATTGGCATTATAAACTTCACGTAATTGCGGACTATTCATGACCGCATTCAAGTGCGATACCTGTCCCCAGGCTCGGGATAAACGTTCATTAGCATTTACAATCGGCTGGACAAATGCTTGCCAAGTCGGGGTACCGCCGTCCGTTTTTACTTTTTCGATTACTGCGCGATTTTCTGCTAACAGTATCTCAATGGCTGACGTAATGTGCTCATTTTTAATATCGGCAAAACGCGGCAACCCGGAAAAATCTAATAAAGGATTTGACATAGAAATTTCAACTACTCAGTTAATAATGAATGATTAATTTATACGAGATTGCACAAAAATGTGCATTGAAGCATCACTGAAATCAGTACTCATAAACAATTTGACCGTTCACCAAGGTATATTTAATAACCCCAGGCAATTCCATTCCCATGAACGGGGTATTTTTCCCCTGGCTCGAAATCGCGGGTGAAGTCACCTTCCAATACTGATCCGGATCAAAAATACAAATATCCGCAGGGCTTCCAACCGATAGATGACCGGCATCAATCCCCAATATTTGGGCTGGTTCGGAAGTAATCTTAGCTAATACTTTCGCTAACGGCCAACGCATTTCTTGGCCCCATTTCAACGTAAGGGGCAACAACAATTCCACCCCCGTCGCACCGACTTCGGATTGTCCAAATGGCAACAATTTCGCATCTTCATCAACCGGCGCATGATCCGAACAAATGGCATCGATAGTACCTGCCAACAAACCATAACGCAATGCATCCCGATCGCTGGAACTTCGCAACGGCGGCATCAGATGGCAGTTTGAATCAAAAAAACCGATATCCATATCCGATAAATGCAGATGATTAATCGATACATCACATGTCACCGGCAATCCTTGCTGTTTCGCCACGCCGATCATTGCCAGGCCTTCGGCGCTGGAAATCCGGCACAAATGCACCCTCACACCCGTCTCTTTGGTCAGCAGAATGATATTAGAGATAGCCACAGTTTCAGCACAAACCGGAATAGTCGGCAAGCCCAAACGGGTTGCAACCTCTCCGTCATGAGCGACACCATCACTCGTAAGACTGATATCTTGGGGACGTAACCACACGCTAAACCCGAATGTCGACGCATAGCGCATTGCTTGCATCAATACCCGCAAATTAACCAGCAAACCATCCGGCTGCCCAAAAACCACACACCCGGCATCATTTAACTCGGCCATTTCCGTCAATCGCTCGCCCTTTAACCCTTGTGTCAAGGCGCCAATCGGGTAAACATGCGCCTGATTCAGACTTTTAGCGCGATGTTTCAGCATTTCCACCAAACCGGGTTCATCCAGCGGCGGATCGGTGTCCGGCGGGCAAGCAATACTGGTCACACCCCCGGCAACCGCTGCATTCATTTCGGACTCCAAAGTTGCCTTATACTCAAACCCGGGTTCGCGCAAACGCACGGACAGATCAACCAGCCCCGGACACACGATCAATGATTGCGCATCGATGACACGATTCGCCTGAAATTCATGCGGCGCTGCACCGATGGTTAAAATTTTGCCTTTGGATATGAACAGGTCTTGAATACCATCAACCCCATTCTTAGGATCAATCAGCCGTCCGTTTTTAATATGAATTTTCATCGTATAACGTTAAGCACCCGCCAAGATAGACATCACTGCCATGCGAACAGCAATACCGAATGTCACCTGCGGCAAAATCACCGATTGCGCGCCGTCGGCGACAGCCGAATCGATCTCTACCCCTCGATTCATCGGCCCGGGGTGCATGACAATCGCATCGCGCCGCGCCAGGGATAGTTTCTCCGGGGTCAATCCGTAATATTTGAAATATTCCTCAGCACTGGGTAAATTGGCGCCCTTCATCCGCTCATTTTGCAGGCGCAACATCATTAACACATCGATATCCTTCAGCCCTTTCGACATGTCGTGGTAAACATGCACACCAAGACGCTCGACCATTTTCGGGAGCAATGTTTTTGGTGCAATCACACGTACTTCCGGCACCCCCAAAGTAGTTAGCGCATGGATCTGCGAACGCGCTACCCTGGAATGCAGGATATCCCCGATTATCGCAACACGCAGGCTGCGGAAATCCTGTTTATAACGGCGGATCGTGAACATGTCCAGTAACGCTTGCGTCGGATGCGCATGACTGCCATCACCCGCATTAATGACATGGATGTCCGAACGAACATGTCTTGCAATTAAATGAGCCGCGCCGCTCTGCGCATGCCGGACAACAAACATGTCGGCATTCATTGCCGAGAGGTTATTCACGGTATCGAGCAATGTTTCACCTTTCGATTGCGCCGATACCGCGATATTCAAATTGATGACATCCGCTGACAATCGCTTTGCAGCAATTTCAAACGTTGTTCGAGTACGCGTACTGGGTTCGAAAAACAGATTGAAGATCGATTTACCCCGAAGCAAAGGGATTTTTTTAACATCCCGCTCGGTCACGCCCACAAATGATTCCGCAGTATCCAGAATATTCAGCAAAATCGAAGCCGGCAAACCTTCCGTGGTCAGCAAATGCTGCAACACGCCATGCTCATCCAACTGTGGATTTCTATTAATCATTCAGAGAGATTCTTATCGTATAGATCAAAACTCAATTTCCCGTTTTCATCACGCTTGAGTTCCAACATCTTATCCGCTGGCAATGCGAGCTCGATCCCGACATATTGCGCAGCAATCGGCAATTCCCTGCCTCCGCGATCTACCAGAGCCGCCAAACTGATTGAGGCAGGGCGGCCATAATCGAATAACTCGTTGATCGCTGCGCGAATCGTACGCCCGGTATTCAACACATCGTCCACCAGCAAAATATCCGCCCCCTCAACTTCAAAGGGTATTTCTGAAGGCTTCGTTTGTGAGTGCAAGCCGATCTTGTCAAAATCATCCCGGTAAAAAGATGCACTGAGTATGCCAAACGGCTTCGCAATAGCCAATTCCCGGTGCAACCGCTCCACCAGCCAGACGCCGCCCGTACGAATACCCACCAGTGAAAAATCCTTCGATCGATTCACTCGAATTTTTTGTGCAAAGCTTCTGAAAACTTCCTCAGCGTCTGGTAGTTGCATGTTGTTCATCAAAAAATGATTGCAGAATTTGTTGCGCAGAAAATTGGTCCAACAAAGGTTTTTGCTTTATTCCGAATATCCCGGCCGCATTTAAAGAAACGCTTGCGACTTCACTGGTATACCGCTCATCAATCATAACCACTTTAATTTTAAACCGGCCCTCTAATCGGCGCGCAAAACGCTGACTAAGGTGCGTCAGCTCATGTACGGTACCGTCACTATGCACGGGCAATCCTACCACCAGCAACACAGGCTGCCAGGTTTCAATCAATGCTGCAATCTTGGCAAAGCGCCGCTCCGTCACTTCCGTGTCAATGGTCGATAGCGGATTTGCTACACCTAGCGCCGTATTGCCTATCGCAACACCAATACGCTTTTTGCCAAAATCAAAAGCCAAAACGACCCCGTCAGACAATTGTTTCTCTGTTTGTTGATACACGGCAAAACTTCGGGGAAAACAATCCGTCACCGTCACGACGAATTGTTATGCATGCCCGACTTCATTGGAGATATTCGCGTCATGAATCCCCAACAACTGCATTGCTGCCGGCAGCCGCTCCTCGGATGGCAAGTCAAATAAAACATCAGCCGTGGCCGGTACGGTCAGCCATGCATTTTGCGCTAATTCATGCTCGATTTGGCCAGCAGCCCAGCCCGCGTAGCCCATTGCTATAAGAACTTGATCCGGACCTTCTGCATTCGCAATTGCTTTCAAAATATCCAGAGATGTCGTCAACCCCACTTCCTTATTCACTACAAGCGTCGATTGCCAGTTTCCTATAGGATGATGCAATACAAATCCGCAATCCAATTGCACTGGGCCACCGAACAATACCGGTATTGCTTCGGCTGGTGAAACGGTTTGCGGAATTCCAAGCTGTTTAAAAAGATTCACCAATGTAAGATCTGTAGGACGGTTGATGACAATCCCGAGCGCCCCTTGTTCGTTATGCTCACAAATATACGTCAATGTCTTGGAAAAAACAGTGTCCACCATTGTTGGCATCGCAATCAAAAAATGGTGTGTCAAATTGACATTTTTCATAGCAAAGACTCTAAATTGTGACGTGAATATCCATTGCTTAACTTCCCGTCTAAATCACGAAGTTAGCTTATACCCAATATGACGTATGAGTCATTACTTTTGATCCAAGTTTCATCGTAATTTTTATTGGGAGCGGCAATTCCGCCCCACCATAAGACAACGCCATTGTTGCGTGGCTCGCTTCATCAATTTTCATTTGCGTGACAATTGCACGGCTTTTTTCATCCTGATCGGGTAAACGTTGCAAATGTCCCGCCAAGTGTTCCCCTACTTGATGCTCGGTTTCCGCAAGAAACCCGAGATTCCATTTATCCCCCAGCAATCCAGCGATAACACCGATTGTAAACGATCCGCCATACCATAATGGATTCAAAAAACTTTTACGGCCACCCAGCTCCGCAATCCGGCGTTCAGTCCATGCCAGATGTTCCGTTTCTTCTCTGGCTGCCTGCATCAAGGTCTGCTGCACCACTTCGTTTCGCGCCGTTAAACCTTGCCCTTGGTACAGGGCTTGAGCACAAACCTCACCAACATGATTAATCCGCATCAACGCGCATGAAAGCCTTTTCTCAGCATCGGTCAAATCGGCTTCCGGCAAATTATTGCCGGGCACAGGCCGGGCGGTTTGAGCCGGGGTCAATAAAGTCCGCAAAGCGCTATCAAAGCCAATGATTAATTTATCAATATTGATCATAATCTTTAAAATCCACGTAAGGAAAGAAAGGTTCTACTGCGACACAGGGCGGTTATTCAAGTATCTGGAATCTCTGAGATACCCCGACTAAAAATCTGTTTTTATTATAATTCCAAACCCATCTGTCTTGCCAGTAATGTAACCGGATGCAATACTTCAACCTCTATTCCATTTTCGCGCAATCCGTTTGCGATATGCATGCTGCACCCAACATTTGACGTTACCAAGTAGCGGATTCCACTCTCCTTGATCGCAGCGATCTTGTCATTGCGCAACATTTCCGAGATTTCCGGTTGATCTATAAAGTAAGTTCCGGCAGCACCGCAACACTGATCATTACGAGCTAATGGCAATACCTGCGCGCCAGGTATGCGTTCGAGCAATTGGTACGGATATCGCCGCCCATCGTGCACGTTACGAAGACTGCAAGGATCATGCACTAGAATCTTCTCCGCCAACGGGGTAATTTCAATACACTCCCATCCTTCACTGAATACAAGAAACTGACTGATGTCGATTATCCGGCCGTTGCGCTTGTCAACGCCGGACTCGATCAGTTGCGTTGCACATCCGGATGCCGTACTGATAATAGCTTGAATATGGGAACCGGCAAAGGCAGTTTGATTCTTTCTCGCAAATAAGCCGGCTTCATTGATCGCGCCGCGATGCTGATGCAACGCACCACAGCAAGTCTGATCGTTGGGCACATGCACGGTATAACCCAAGTGATTCAACACAGCGATACTCGCATTTAATGTTGTAACATCGGTCAGCCTTGCCACACAGCCCAAAAACAATCCAACCTCGCCGCGACAATTTCCAATCGCGGGATATTGCTTCTGCCATTGATTCCCGGTTGTAGCTTCGCTTTTTTTTACTGCCGCAAGCGGAAACTTTACCGGCGGAAGTTGCGACACCAACTTAAGCAACGTATTGTCCGCTAGAAATTTTATTTTGCTGGCCAAATGAAACAAGCCTTTTCCTTGCGCCGAAGAAAATAAGCGGCGCAAGTAATCCAGCCGAACCGGATGAGACAGCAACAACCGCAAGAACCAATCTTGCAGACTTGTTCCTCCGCCTGAATTATCAATTTTTGATTGCCGTATCAGATGCCGCGCTTCATCGATCAATACGCCATAACGGACATCATTCGGACAAACAGCCTCGCATGCCCGGCATGTCAAGCACCGGTCCATATGCTGTATAAATTTCGAATTTAGCGGAATCCGGTTACTGGCAACCCCGTTCATTAAAGCAATACGCCCGCGCGGAGAGTCGGCTTCCGATTTCAGCAATCGATAGGTTGGACAATGCGGCAAACATAATCCGCAAGATACACATCGATTGGATTCTTCAATAATTTTATTTTTTGTTATGTTTTGAGACAATTAAACAATTCTTTTAGAAAATGGCGATTTATCGCAGTGTTATCTATCCTTACAAACCAGAACATGATACCAACCAAAGGCATCTTATTACTTGTCAATTTTATGAAAATTATTGTAAAATTAAAGATTACATAATACTTTTGCTACAAAATTCTATGGTTATTATCAGATTGGCGCGCGGTGGTGCAAAAAAACGTCCTTTTTTTAACATGGTGGTTGCGAACTCACGTTCACCTCGTGATGGTCGATTTTTAGAACGTATTGGATTTTATAACCCCAGAGCAGCAGGTGGTGAAGAACCGCTGCGAGTTCAGTTGGATAGAGTTGCGTACTGGCAATCTCAAGGTGCGCAATTATCGTCAACCGTATCCCGGCTCGTCAAACAATTTGTCGCCAGCAAAGAAGCTTCCTTCGGCAACACCAACAAATAAGCCAACTGAATCGATGGTCATCATGGGCCATATCATGGGTCCATTTGGTGTATATGGTTGGATAAAGATAAATCCATATACGGAACTCATTGATGGCCTCATGGATTATTCTACCTGGTGGCTCGGCAACGATAATATAGAATGGCAGCAAGTGCATGTAACAGACGGTCATATTAATGGCCAAGCATTGGTAGTGCAATTAAGAGAATACACTGATCGTACGCAAGCTACAAAACTTAAAGGATTGCAGGTTGCAATTCCGAGAAGCCAGTTACCAGCGCTTTCTCAAGACGGCACAGATGGTTACTACTGGTCTGATTTAATCGGGGTTGAAGTTATTAATTTAAAAGGTGAGCGGTTAGGTAACGTTGTCGGTTTGTTTGAAACGGGCGCCAACGATGTGTTACGTGTTCAAGCAACTGATAGAGAACAAAAAGAAATCCTCATTCCTTTTATTGAGCAGTTTGTTATTGAAGTAAATCTGAAACTTTCCAGAATTACGGTTGATTGGGGCATAGATTATTAAGGTAATCAATAATGCCTTTTGAATGCGATGTCATCACGTTATTTCCAGAAATGTTCGATGCCGTTACCAATTACGGTGTAACAGGAAAGGCTTTCAGAAACGGTATTATCAACCTTAATACTTGGAATCCGCGTAGCTTTGCATACGATAATCGTCATAGCGTGGATGACAGCCCCTACGGTGGAGGGCCAGGTATGGTGATGATGGCGCAGCCGTTGGAGGATGCCATTGTTCAAGCAAGAGCGAGACAAACCGGATTAGGCATCTCGCAAACCGTAGTGGCTTATATGACGCCCCAGGGAAACCGGCTTGATCATCATAAGGTTACAACACTGAGCAAGATGCCGGGCCTGATTTTATTATGCGGCCGCTATGAGGGTATTGACGAACGTTTAATCAGCCGCCAAGTGGATATGGAAATCTCCATTGGTGATTATGTTGTTTCCGGCGGCGAGTTAGCCGCAATGGTTCTAATTGATTGTATCATTAGACAAATACCGGGTAGCTTGGGTGATCCGGAATCGGCAAATCAAGATTCATTTGTTGATGGATTACTGGATTTCCCGCATTACACGCGCCCCGAGGTATATGAAGGTGATCATGTCCCTGAAATATTGATGTCTGGAAATCACGCGCAAATCCGGCGTTGGCGTTTGCAGCAGGCACTGGGTAGAACATGGTTAAAACGCCCGGATCTATTGGAGCGAAAATTAGAACAGTGCGGCATAACCTTAGACGAGAAAGAATTGTTGGAAGAATTTAAACAGACTTGTAAATTTAGATAGCATCAGCAGAGAGGAGAAGGAAATGAATATTATTGAACAATTAGAAGCAGAAGAAATAAAACGCCTAAACAAAGAAATACCTGATTTCTCCCCGGGCGATACTATCATTGTCAACGTGAATGTGGTTGAAGGCGATCGCAAACGTGTACAAGCGTATGAAGGAGTTGTTATCGCGAAGCGCAATCGCGGCCTCAATTCAGCTTTTACAGTTCGCAAGATTTCAAGTGGAGAAGGCGTGGAGCGTACTTTTCAAACATATTCTCCATTAATATCAAGCATTGAAATCAAACGCCGTGGCGCCGTTCGCCGCGCAAAACTGTATTACTTGAGAGATCGCGCAGGCAAATCCGCCCGTATTCGCGAGAAACTTCCAGCCCGTCTTGGCAGCAACACTACCAATAGCACACCAGTAGAACAAGACGCCGCCGCATCAGAATAAGCAACGCAGCAAAAGCAGTAGAAAGTCCAATCACATCAATAAAAAATCCCCGTCATTATTCCTAATAAACTGACGGGGATTTGATAGTTAGCCACTGTTCCTTATCTTACTTGAGTAACTCCTTCACATTCTCGGGAGGCCGGCATAGTTTAGCCTGATCGCCCCGGACCACAATAGGGCGCTGCATCAAATCCGGATTCTCGACCATCGCCTTGATAATCTCGTCATCGGAAGCCCCAGCTAAATTACGCGCCGCCGGTTCGTCCTTACGCAGCACATCGCGCACCGGCAAATTCAGTTTTTGAATAAGCTTGCGCAATTCCTCGACTGTTAAAGGAGCTTCATAATAATTAACGGAATCGAACTGCTGGCCGCTTTCCTTCAGCAAAGAAAGGGTCGCCCTGCATTTACTGCAAGTAGGTTTCTGATAAATGACGATCTTTTCACTCATAGCAACGCAACTGATACAGAGAGATAGTAATAAAAAAGCATTTCTTTAATATTATTTAATACCGCATTCCGCCGAGATTGCTTTATAGGCCGCGGTCGATCCGCTCAATCCAAAAGTATCAACCGTGCTAGTCCCGCGTGCCGATGCCCCTTTAACTACCAGTGAATTACCGCGCTTGAGCGCATCCGTAATTTTATTGTCAGTGGCTTGATCGGGTGCCCAGGCTGAATCATCCTGAGTAAAAAGCCGGAAGCTTTGATTATTCACAGTTACAGTCGCATCGCTGCCCGGTTTATAGGGATAGCCGGCGATATAACTGAAAACATTCGTACTTTTTTCCGCAGGGCGATGCGTAACCAGCGCATAAACATCACCACGTTTCGTGTAATTGCCTTCAGCCTTTTTCGGCTGACTCACCATATAACAAACTTTACTATTGTTCTCCATGAACATATAGGCGGTCCAGTCGCCATGCTGCCCTAAAAGCTTCGGTTCGGCGGCTTGTATCGAACCAGAAAATGCAAAAACAGCACTCGCAAATATCAATTTTTTAAATTTCAGCTTCATTTTCTAATGGCCTTAAAAACTATATCGTTACGACTTCAGCAATTGACCGAGCTAAAATGCCAGCCCTAAATCCAGCTTACCAGTCATGGGTAAACAATGATCAACAGCCTTCCATTTTATATATGAAAAAACCATTTTTGTTAATTTCATCAATGACATTTGGGGGCGCGCTTTGGCTATGACAAAAGCTGCATTCCCTGCTCGTAACGACGGCATCGCCTTCTCCGACCGTTGCAAGCCATTGTTTCGCGTATTCAACTGCTTTTTGATCATCTTTCACGGCAGTAAACACATCGAAGTGCATCGTATGCCCATCTTTCGCCTTTACATAGGTATCATAAACATGAATTTGCATAACATTCCTTCCCAAAAAATAGATTGATAAATAAATCTTATTCAGCGCTGCGGCATACCTCGCCGCGCATTTTTCATCTCCAACTATACCAATTAATACACCAAACTGCCAGGAGATATAGTCATACTACCAATGCCTGAATTGTCTTCGAATCACCGCACTTGCATGAAATCCGTGCACATGTTGAACCCAATTACCGGAACAAAGCAGGAAGACGATAACGGCGGATTTCTCCCTGGAAAATTCGGAATAAATCTGAATGCGAGATAAAATGTAAGACAGACGGCTTGCTGCCCTCGAAACCGGCCAAAGTGATTTACGAGTACGCCAAAGGTAGCGGATCATTTTCCCAAGCAACGATTCAATACTTTTCTTGAAAAAATTTTACGATTGATGATGAACCTAACTCCGTTGATGGTCTTATGAAAAAATGGACCAATATCCTATTGCCGATCCCGGATTGGCTGAATATCTGGGTTGCGAACAAACCCGCGCACTTTCCCACGATAGACCAGCGAATGGCATTGATAATCGATTTGGCAAAAATCAACGTGCAACAAGGCGGTGGCCCCTTTGCGGCGGCTGTTTTTGAATCTGCCACCGGAAAGTTGATTGCGCCGGGTGTCAATTGGGTTGTCCCGGGAAAATCCTCGCTGCTGCATGCCGAAATTATGGCGCTCGCTTTGGCTGAGCAATCGCTCGGCGATCATGAACTGGCTCAGTCTGGTGGCTTTGAACTGATCACCAGCGTGGAACCTTGCTGTCAATGTCTGGGTGCTTTAATATGGGCCGGTGTCGCTTCGGTCGTTTGCGGCGCGCGCTCGGAGGACGCGCAGGCCATCGGATTTGATGAAGGTCCCCGCCCCGCGAATTGGATCCAGGAACTGCAGAAAAGAGGCATTGCTGTAACCACCGGAATCATGCGGCCGCAATCACTCGAAATATTACAAAGCTACACTGGAGAGCTTTACAACAGTCGGTTGCTGGGTTCAAATCCCAAGAACTGACGAGTACACGAGCGGCATGTAAGATATCCCTCGTAACAAAGCAAAGAATAATAAGGATAATTTTTTGAAGCGCAAATTGTTACAACATTGCCTCTATTGTTTCATCATGTCGGCAACGATGACCGGCTGCGTATCGGCAACCGTAACCGCCGTCAATCTCGGTTTTTCTGATGAATATCTCGAACAGTGGCTCTATTCCTGGAGCATTGCTTTCCCTGTCGGATTCCTGCTCTTATTATCGCTATCCCCGGTATTCCGGAACCTGGTCGATAGAATTTTTCGCTAGGAAAGCACGTAACAAAACCCGAGAAAAATGCCCGGGCTGATTGATTTCATTTCGGAAAATTTACGGTAGCAGCGTATAATTGCGCGGATTATTTCGTGGCTGCGATCATTGAAAGAATGGTTGCAGCCACTGCCTGAAAGACACCATCTCATACAAATAAATCGAATATGACTCAAGAAAACCAATCGGCGGCTACACCACTCGATGAAAATCAAATCATTGCCGAGCGCCGCGCCAAACTGACCGAATTGCGCCAGACCGGCAACGCCTTTCCGAATACTTTCCGGCGCGAGCATTTGGCAGCGGATCTGCACCGGCAATACGATGACTTAACCAAGGAACAACTGGAAGAATCGCCGGTTACCGTCAAAGTGGCCGGGCGCATGGTGCTCAAGCGCGTCATGGGCAAGGCCAGTTTCGCCACGATTCAGGATATGAGCGGACGTATTCAGTTGTATGTCTCTAACGATCTGACCGGCGAAGCGGCGCACGCGGCCTTTAAGCATTACGATCTGGGTGACATTCTATGGGCGCAAGGTTCGTTATTCAAAACCAAGACCGATGAGCTCTCAATCCGAGTGACCGGCTTGCAATTGCTGACCAAATCGCTGCGCCCGCTGCCGGAAAAATTTCACGGTTTAACCGACCAGGAACAAAAATACCGCCAGCGCTATCTCGATTTGATCACCAACGAAGACGCGCGCAAGGTGTTCACGGCGCGCTCGAAAATCATTCAAGCCATGCGCGAATTTTTCGTCGCGCACGATTATCTGGAAGTCGAAACCCCGATGATGCACCCGATTCCCGGCGGTGCTACGGCCCGGCCTTTTGTGACGCATCATAACGCGCTCGACATGGAACTGTATTTACGCATCGCCCCCGAGCTGTACTTGAAACGGCTGGTGGTCGGCGGCATGGAAAAGGTGTTTGAGATTAACCGTAACTTCCGCAACGAAGGCATTTCCACCCGGCACAACCCGGAATTCACCATGGTCGAGTTCTACGAGGCGTATCAGGATTTCACTTATTTGATGGACTTCACTGAGAAAATGCTGGCGCAAATCGCGCAAAAAGTACTCGGCACCACCGAAGTCACGTATCAAGGTAAAACCATGGATTTGGCGAAACCGTTTGCGCGGCTGACCATCACTGCAGCCATCCGGAAATTCCACCCGGAATATACCGATGCGCAATTGAACGATCGCGACTTCCTGATCAACAAATTGCAAGCACTCGGCATTCATTACAACCCGCACGACGGCATCGGCGGCTTGCAGCTCTCGCTGTTCGACGAAACCACCGAGCATTTGCTGTTCGAGCCGACGTTCATCGTCGATTATCCCGCCGAAGTGTCACCACTGGCACGGCGCAATGACGGCAACGCCGAAATCACCGACCGCTTCGAGCTCTACATCGCCGGACGCGAAATCGCCAACGGCTTCTCCGAATTAAACGACCCGGAAGATCAAGCCGCACGTTTTCTGGAACAAGCCAAAGCCAAAGAAGCGGGCGACAGCGAAGCCATGCACTACGACGCGGATTACATCCGCGCGCTGGAATACGGTTTACCGCCGACCGCCGGTGAAGGCATCGGCATCGACCGCCTGGTCATGCTGCTGACCGACAGCCCGAGCATTCGCGACGTGATTCTGTTTCCGCAGTTACGGCGGGAGGATTAGGGAAAGGTTGAATAATTGCCCGATGGCCATGCAACGGGGGTTTTTTACGAAGGAATGATGTCAAGATCCTTTTGTACTTCTTGTATGCCTGTTGCTGATTCATCTCGCCTAAATTGTGTACACTATTCCCACCTACATATTTTAAGGAAGGATATAACGGATGAAAAATATCACCTTAAGTGCCGACGATAAACTGATTGAGGCCGCTCGTGAACGGGCGCGCGCCGAACAAACCACTCTCAACGAGCAATTCCGCCGCTGGCTGGCGGATTATGTGCAGCAAGAGCGCAAAACCGAGTCTGCAATGGCATTAATCGAGGAACTGCGTGGACAAGTACGTACAGGCGGCCGCAAATTCACGCGAGACGAAATGAATGAGCGGTGAATTTATCGATACCAATGTTTTCATCTACCTGTTCGACGAAACCGATGAGCACAAACGTACTGTTGCAGAACAACTGATTCAGAAAGCGCTGGAAACTCGTAGCGCTTGCATCAGTCATCAAGTTGTTCAGGAGACGCTCAACGTTGTGACGCGCAAACTGCCATCTCCCATGAGCACAGAAAACGCTCAGCGATTTCTGGAACAGATCTTGACGCCCTTATGGCGCATCATGCCCAGCCTGGCACTTTACCGGCGCGGGCTTGATCTTCAATCGCGCTATGGCTTCAGTTTTTACGATGCATTGATTGTTGCTGCAGCTCTCGAATCCGGCTGCACGCGTTTATACACGGAAGACTTGCAACACGGTCAGAAAATTGATGGATTGGTAATTGAGAATCCGTTTATTGATTGAGATTGGGGTAAAACTTCGCGGCGGCAGCAGGATCAATCGGGGTTGGCCCTATCAATTTATTGAATTCTTGATTCGCGCGACCTAATTTTGGTTTTCTTGCGGACATTCCCATACCGCCAGTTTGAAATAGATAATCTTTAGCCCTTCCCTGTTTTTCGCAAGTCCATAATTCTCTGTCCTTTGACGGAAATTCCGAGCAGACTGGATAATTTCTGTTTTTCGTCATATTCAACTGGAAACATATATATGTGCCGGATAACCATTTCTTTAAGGATTCGTGTACAAACAGGGTTACCCTTAAGCTTGTTCGCACAATTAGATACATTATCTATGTTTAGGATTTTGTTGAATTGCAGATCAATAGATAAGCGAATAAGCGATGCAGCAGGAGTTCCAGCGTTATTTTCTAACTTTTCATATATTGCAAGCGCTTCTTTAGACCCTACTGATGAAGCAATTTTGCTTAAAACAGCACTTATAACACCATAAGTTATATGCATATAAACCATTTCAGCGTCCCGTTCAATTTCTTGATCGGTTAAGTCAGGCTGCTCAGACAGGTGACTTATAATCAATCTTACTATTTCATTTTTTGCAGCATCTGAAATATTAATAAAGTATTCTAAGAATCTTAATCCTGAGTTAATGCCAGCGGTAGCTAATTCGATCATTGAATCTGTAGTCAATGATGCATGACGATTACGGATAATTTGCCCTGCTATTTCCATCCCTTTAAAAGTCTTATTGATATTCGGGAAAATGTCGACAGATTCTAGCTCTTCATCTGAAGGATGGCTTCGCTCCATTCTATCGAGCTTTTCATTGTGAGAATCTCGTTCTTTTTGTATTTCCCTATGCTCAATTACAAGTTCGGGAATCTTTTTCATGAAATCATTCATGAAGGCTAATTGTTTTTTCTCAAGTGAGGCTGATTTACATTCTTCAAATAATGATGCTAATACATTTTTAATTTCAGACAGCACCCATGAGTCTTTCGTATGATGTGTAACGAAAATTAATATATTGGCAAAATCTTCTCTATAGAGTAATTCCAAAAGATTTTTGACTTTATCTCGAACTTCAGAAGAATCTCGATAGGATTCAGCAATTTTCTTGCCAGCAAAAAAATAATAAATATATGGATATTTAAAGCCTGTTTCGAAATTTCTAGTTTCTAGTATCGCGTAATCAACAAGCTTTTTGACTACTTCTGCTTTATTAACGGGAAGGTATTTTTTGCAATAATCTTCAAAAAATACGTCTAGCTCATGCCCATTTGGTTTCTTGTCGTTAATAAGGATCCACCATGCCAGCTCAGATAGGACATTGAGAAATTTTTCAAAGTCAGTGAAGCGAATATCTGCCTTTTCGAACGTTTGATATACCAACTGTTGATAACAATGACCATATGACGTTAAATCTGTCTTCAACTGAGTATGGGCTTCAAACATTTGTAAGAGCAATAAAACATATATTGGTTTTGAAGGAACAATATTACGTTTTATGATGATATTGAGTCGTGTTTTTATCTCATCACATTGCTCATACAGTGAAGTGTCAGAAATGCTTTCTTCCTGACCCAAAGACAACCATTTTCTGATTAATTCTTCTCTTTTCTTATGGCCCAGCACAAGTAATTTAAATGTTTTATAACGATCTAGAGCACTAATCTCATTCAGGACATACGAAAAAGTGGTATGACAAGTTATAATTACCTTATCAAAATCTTTATTTATATTTTCTAAGAAGACCGAGCGATATTTTGTATTCAGATGTAAGGATTCAATATTATCCAAAAGTAGTACTCGGTTAGCATTGGCAAAATATTCATCTACAGAAATTCCGGTGTATTGTTCATTAAGATGCTTATTAATTAGCTGCTTTACATCTGATATTTTGATTGTCGTTGCATCAATATAAATCGGCATATAACTAAAGATGAGAAGCTCTTTGTAATAATATTTGAGCAGTGAGGTCTTACCTTGCTGTTCTTCGCCTGAAATTAAATACAATCCGGGCTTATCAAGTAGAGTTTGAGCACTTTCAATTTTGATATTTTCATCCTCATCAGTTCCCTGATATTCAACATCTGGTACTACAAAAATCTTATCTAAGTTTATCTTATTAATTTTTCTATGAGTCAAAGAGATTTCAGTATCTTTTAGCCACTCCTCAGTTGATTGACTAATGCAGGGGGTGTCTGGCTTTAACATAACAGCAGAAGCTTGGTATAAAGGCTTAAATTCATTTATATGTCTCTTTATTTCAGATATTGCATCCAGCCAGGCTTCATCCTTATCATGCCATGCGTTGATAGGTTTGGCATCTTTAGGCACAGCCTGAAATTGAGAAAAAACACAGTCATTCCAATCACAATGTCTAATAATAATTGAGATAATTTCGCACTTACCAGCAGCCTTATTTGTCATAGCTTGCTTAACTTCAATGTCGTAACAGTAGTCAGAAGCCAGAAAGCTCGGGCTTATAAGAAACAAAACGATATCTGCACTTTCTAAGTTTCTATCAATCTTCCCCTTCCACTCATCTCCTGCGAGGATTCTTCTATCATGCCAAACAGAAATTACTCCCGATCTTTTGAGCATTGAAAGATGCTCTTCTAAGTCACTTCTGAAACTTTCGTCTTTATGCGAATAGCTAATAAATATTTTTCTTGTCATGACACCAATTAGTCAGTCCTGCAAAATGCTTGGAGACCTTAT
>LWDH01000012.1 GCA_002083395.1 Proteobacteria bacterium SG_bin4
TACGTTAAGTTGAAGAAATCGCACTAGCAAGTAGTCTGGATAAGTTTACGCCATCCAGGATCAACGCATCATTAAGGAGATGATCCACTGAGTCCGAGGTTTTTGTTCTTCTATGATCCATCGGGGCAACTGATCGGAGAATATCAAGACAATGCTGCTACAACTTCACCGACTGATGATTGGTTAGTCCGGCAGGAAACCGTCTGGCTGGGCGATATTCCGGTCGGCGTGATCACGAAACCCACCGCTACCAGTGAAATACAAGTGCACTACATCCATGCCGACCACCTCAACACCCCGCGGGTGATCGTGGATCAGACCAACACCATTGTCTGGCGCTGGGACAACACGCATGCATTTGGTGCTAACTCGCCCAGCGAAGACCCGGACAGCAACGGCCAATTATTTGAATACCACTCCCGTTTCCCCGGGCAGTATTTCGATAAGGAAACCGGCCTGCATTACAACTATTTCCGCTATTATGAACCGGAGACAGGGCGGTATATCTCACCCGATCCGATTGGGTTGGCGGCAGGGATGAATGTTTGGGGGTATGTGAGCGGGAATCCAGTTTTAAATTTTGATTTGCTGGGCTTGGAACTAATTTCGTTTGAGGAAGGGCAACGGATTACTGAAGTTGCTAGAACTTGGTCAGGGGTACCTTATTTCGAAAATGGTGGGGCAAGATCAAGTCGAGATAGAGCTGATTGTTCTGGGTCTATTTGGAAAATCTATGACGAGGCAGGTTTTCCTTATGAATATTCGAATTCTAATATGTTTCCGAATAATCCACGTTTTAAGCCTGCTCCTGATAATAAGCCTCAGCCGGGTGACGTGGGACAATGGAATGGTCATGTATTAATTTTCGATCCTAAAGCAGGTGCTAGATATGATTCCTGGTCCGCTCGCAGACCAGGGGTGCCATTTGGTACTGCTCAGATAATTTGGTGGGAAAAATCAATGGGGCCAGTAACATGGTATCAATATGACAAACCAATCAATAATATTAAGTAGGAAGAATATATCTCTCCTATTAGCTATTGTATGCTGTGTATCATTCAATCATAGTATCTGGGCTAAATCGCTGAATGGGGTTGAAGTTGATGCTGTAAGGATTGTTGCGGAAAAATTTTGCTATGCTGACTTCGAGGGTGATCCAGATATACGAATGGATATTGCAAAATATACAACAAGTCGACGAAAAGAAGAGAGCAGAAAAGATCCTGAATTACTTGGAAAAGTTATTGCATTTGAGGCGGACCCAATTTTTGTTGTTAAATCATTTGAAATCACAAATATTATAGTTGAAAAAAATACCGCGGTTGTAACAGTCGTTTTTGATCGAATAGCAAAAAGTATGGGTAGTGGGCTACCAGGAAGAAAAATAATTGCTGATGATTTGAAACAAGATGTTGTAAAACTCCAGTTAATTCGCGATCAAGAAAAGTGGTGGATTTTGGATCCTCCAATACCACGGGTTTCTATAAAAGCGCTACATCAATTTTATAAAGATAGAATTGATAGCATGGCTGAATGGATTTTTACAAAGCAAGCTTCTGATTCCCAAAAAAATAATTATGAAGAAATGAATAAAATTTTAGAAATATTGAAATCGTTAATGTAAGCAAGTAACCGGATAAGCTTGCGTCATCCAGGAATAAAAATGCCAAGACCAAAATTCCATAACACACGTTGTCAACACATTGTGTATAGCAACACACTGAGCTCGAAGCAATTTTACTTGAATGATTTTGCCAGGAAATTGACAGTAGAATATTGTGAAAATGCTTTCGCAGTAACGCCAGCAGATGATTGACTGGTATGGCAAGAAACCTTGTGGCTGAGTAACATTCCGGTTGCTGTTATCACGAAACCCGCCGCCAGCGAGATCCAGGTGCATTACATCCACGCCGACCACCTCAACACCCCGCGGGTGATCGTGGATCAGACCAACACCATCGTCTGGCGCTGGGAGAATACGCACGCGTTCGGCGCGAACTTGCCGGACGAAGACCCGGATGATAACAGCCAATCTTTCGAATACAACCCGAGATTCCCTGGGCAATATTTCGATAAGTTTTGTGGGCGGGAGTCGTCCTGCCATGAATAAAATTCTCGACATCATACGGAAAGATGGATCAGGAAATATTTTTGTGAACGTGGTTGACCCAGGAAGATCTACTGAAATTCCATGATTTTAAACATACAAAAAATACTACTACTATGCATATTGTGCGTGGGTCTAAATAGAAGTGAAGCTCAACAACCTATCTCTTCTTGCAGCATGAATTACCAGGAGATACATAGAAGAATGGATATGCATGATTATGATGCATTTATGGAATTTGTAAGATGTCGACATCAGTACGATGGAGGAGACTTGGAAGATTTATATCGTGCATCAGGTTTTTTCCTAGAGGATGATCCAGAAAAATATTTAGAAGTTCTGAGGTATTTCAATATAACTAAACGCGAGATGGAAAGTTTTTTATTAATGCTTCCGCTGAGTACCATTGATAATATTGATTTAAAGAAAGCTGAAATAAATAAGAGAATAACCCTGCTGCAATCGGTTAAAGATTCAGAATTAAAAATTCAAGCACTAGAAATGCTAAAAAAATGAATTGGCATTTTGGGGATCAATTAAAAGTTTAAATTAAGCAAGTAGCAAGTAGCCTGGATGAGCTTGCGTCATCCAGGATCAACGCATCATTAAGGAGATGATCCACTGAGTCAGAAGTTTTTATTCTTCTACGATTCAAATGGGTAATTGATCGGCGAATATCAGGACAATGCATCGACGGCTACACCAATCGACGATTGGCTGGTGCAGCAAGAAACCGTGTGGCTGGGAGATATTCCGGTCGGCGTGATCACGAAACCCACCGCGACCAGCGAGATCCAGGTGCATTATATCCATACAGACCACCTCAACACACATGAACCGGAGACCGGAAGATACATTTCACCCGATCCGAATGAATGATGGAGATATTCTTGATTTGTACCAGCGCACCATCAACGATTCTTTGACGATTATCGTATGGCTATAGGTTATCGAGTAGTTTCAGGTTTTGTTTTTTTGTTTTCTATTATTACCTGCTCTATGGCAGCAACGGCATTGAAGGAACAAGGTGCTTATCCATCCCCTGGGAGGATGTGCACAGCGGTATTAACAGTGTCTGCACAAGGTGGTTTTCTGCAATTATCAGTTCAAAGCATTAATGGAGAATTGACTCATGTGGCAGATGATGTTACCGGTTTCTTATGGATAAACGAAGAGTCTCTAGTATTTTCGTCAGGTCCAATTTATGGAAAACCTGGAATTTTTGAAATTACTTGTGCTCATGAGCAGCCATCTCTAAGAAGGCTCATTGGTCCTCAAAATATCAATTTATCTTACCCAGATGGGGCAGATTATTTTGAATTGAAAGAAATTAATGATCGAAGGCTTCATTTTTTTTATGGGACTGATGTTGATGACATTGATTTTAATGAGTTTCGTACAGAAAAAAACTTACATTCGATAGAGTTGATGCTGTGATAATGTATTCAAAAAAGTAAGTAGCCTGGAAAGGCTTTCTTCATCCGGGATTAACGTATCGAGACCTTTGCACGGTTACTACGCGGCACGATAATTGCGTTAAAAATTCGCGAAAAATGCTCATTTACCTCGTGTAAACTCCGCTTTTTCGCAAATTTTTGCCTTATTCTCGTACCGCTCATGACACCGTGCAAAGGCCTCGTATCATCAAAAACGGCCCGTTGAGTCCGAGGTTTTTGTTCTTCTATGATCCATTGGGGCAACTGATCGGAGAATATCAAGACAATGCTGCTACAACTTCACCGACTGATGATTGGTTAGTCCGGCAGGAAACCGTCTGGCTGGGCGATATTCCGGTCGGCGTGATCACGAAACCCACCGCTACCAGTGAAATACAAGTGTATTTCATCCATGCCGACCACCTCAACACCCCGCGGGTGATCGTGGATCAGACTAACACCATTATCTGGCGCTGGGAGAACATACATGCATTTGGTGCTAACTTCCCTGACGAGGATCCGGATGGCAACGGTCAACTATTTGAATACCACCCCCGTTTCCCCGGGCAGTATTTCGATAAGGAAGCCGGCCTGCACTACAACTATTTCCGCTATTATGAACCGGAGACTGGAAGATACCTCTCACCCGATCCGATCGGGTTGGCGGGAGGGATGAATGAACATGCACATTTAACCTCGCAGCACAGATGCGCTAGATATGTTAGAAAAGGGCTAGAAGCAGGAGGGGCGGATACAAGTGGGCATCCAATTTCAGCTAAGGATTATGCGCCAATTTTAATTAAAAATGGATTCGTGCCAGTGTCTTCTCAGAACTATGCACCAGAAATTGGGGATACTGTGATTTTTCAACCATATTCTGGTGGAAGTCAACATGGTCACATACAAACATTCACCGGAAATAGGTGGGTTTCAGACTTTCTTCAGAATAATTTTTATCCAGGGAGAGGGTATCAAAATTCCTCATACCAAATCTACCGAGCACC
>LWDH01000013.1 GCA_002083395.1 Proteobacteria bacterium SG_bin4
TTTAAAAAATCAGGGGTTTTGCAAAGGTCTCTATTTGTGTCCATTTGGGTTTATTCGGACTGGAAAGGGATCGCCAACTCTCCACATTGGTAAGACGCATCAATTCGCATGTACCCTTTGAAGAACCGTTGGTAATCGCAGGAGACTTTAACGACTGGCGCGGACGTGCTGAACACTATCTACATCGTGATTTGGGTGTAAAAGAAGTTTTCAAAACCACCCACGGAACTTATGCTCGTACATTCCCTGCTTGGCTCCCCGTATTATCAATGGATCGCATTTACTTCCGGGGCCTAGATGTTGTCGATTGCAACTTCTTATATGGCCAGCCATGGCATCGCATGTCTGACCATATTCCATTAATTGCAGAATTTAAACTGAAATAGCACTAAATTGCATTGATTGGCGCATTCAATGCTTAATGACAGTTTCAATAATCTGCTCTTCAGAACCTGATGATAATGGCGGTTGTGGAATCGGTGCTGGAAGCAATTCCGGTTTATGTTCCAATGCCAAATCAAGCACCTGATCGATCCATTTAACTGGATGAATCGTTAGTTGATTTTTTACATTCGCTGGAATATCAGCCAGGTCCTTAACATTTTGTTCAGGAATAATAACGACCTTGATACCACCACGATGCGCCGCCAGTAATTTTTCCTTCAATCCCCCAATCGGAAGCACTTCGCCCCTCAGAGTGATCTCACCGGTCATAGCCACGTCAGCACGCACAGCGATATTTGTCAGCACCGATACCATCGCAACACAGATCCCAATTCCTGCGCTTGGTCCGTCTTTTGGCGTTGCACCTTCCGGCAGGTGGATATGAATATCGTTCTTTTGATAGAAATCTTCCGCTAATCCAAAAATATGAGCACGACTCCGAACTACTGATAATGCCGCTTGTATGGATTCCTGCATGACTTCACCCAGCTTGCCGGTTGTAATGGTTTTCCCTTTGCCTGGCAGCACCACTGCTTCAATCGTTAACAACTCACCCCCGACTTCTGTCCAGGCCAGACCGGTAACTTGTCCAATTTGATTTTTTTCTTCGGCAATACCGTAGGTATAGCGACGCACCCCGAGGAATTTATCGAGATTCTTCGATGTCACCGCCACTTTGCCTTTTTCTTTCTTGAGCAATAAGGCTTTTACAGCTTTCCGGCAGATTTTTGAAATCTCCCGTTCCATTGCCCGCACCCCTGCTTCCCTCGTGTAATAACGTGCAATATCCCTAAGCGCGGATTCTGAGACGGTCAATTCATTTTCTTTAAGCCCATGATTACGCATCTGCTTAGTCAGCAGATAACGAGTAGCAATATTTAATTTCTCGTCTTCCGTATAACCGGATAATTTGATCACTTCCATGCGGTCAAGGAGCGCAGGCGGAATATTCAAAGTATTGGCAGTCGCCACAAACATCACATCCGAAAGATCGTATTCCACTTCGACATAGTGATCTACAAAAGTGTTATTTTGCTCTGGATCGAGTACCTCGAGCAACGCAGAGGATGGGTCACCTCGAAAATCCATCCCCATTTTATCCACTTCATCAAGCAGAAATAACGGATTCTTGACTGCAACTTTGCTCATATTCTGCAAAATTTTACCCGGCATGGATCCGATATAAGTCCGCCGATGTCCGCGTATCTCCGCCTCATCGCGCACCCCGCCAAGTGACATACGCACAAATTTGCGGTTCGTCGCACGTGCAATCGATTGACCCAGTGAGGTTTTACCAACACCCGGTGGACCAACCAAGCAAAGAATCGGAGCTTTCATTTTGTTAACGCGTTGCTGAACTGCCAGATACTCTACAATCCGCTCTTTAACTTTTTCCAAGCCGTAATGATCTTTTTCCAGTGCATCCTCGGCTGCTTTTAAATCCTGGTTAATTTTGCTTTTTTTCTTCCAAGGTAGCGCAACCAGTGCATCAATATAGTTACGCACTACTGTGGCCTCAGCGGACATTGGTGACATCAACCGCAGTTTCTTTAACTCGGATTCCGCTTTAGTAAGGGCTTCTTTAGGCATTTGGGCGGCTTTAATTTTTCTCTCAATTTCTTCAATATCCGCACCGTCTTCGCCTTCGCCCAATTCCTTTTGAATGGCTTTTACCTGTTCATTCAAGTAATAATCACGCTGGCTTTTCTCCATTTGCCGTTTAACTCTACCGCGGATTCTTTTTTCCACTTGCAGGATATCAAGTTCAGTCTCAAGCAAACCAAGCAGATGCTCCAGCCGTTTTGGAACATCAAATATCTCAAGAACTTCCTGCTTCTGCTCCAGTTTAAGCGGAAGATATGCTGCAATTGTGTCAACTAAGCGCCCAGCATCATCAATACCTCCCATTGATGTAATGATTTCAGGAGGTATCTTTTTATTGAGTTTTACATATTGATCGAATTGCGTCAGGATAGCGCGTCGCATTGCCTCTGCTTCCGGATTATCAGCAACATTGATTTCAATTTGCGAGGCTCTTCCTGAATAATGCGTTTCGGAGTCAATCAATTCATGAATCCGAGCACGATAATTACCTTCCACTAAAACTTTGACGGTTCCGTCGGGAAGCTTGAGCATCTGCAGCAAGCTGGCAATACTGCATACTTCATAGAGATCTTCAGGGGCAGGATCATCCTTTGATGCGATTTTCTGAGCCACAAGAAGTATATTTTTATTTGACTCCATAGCCAACTCGAGCGCTTTAATCGACTTCTGTCTCCCAACAAACAGTGGAATGACCATATGTGGAAAAACCACCACATCCCGCAGAGGAAGCAACGGTAGTATTAATTGTTCGGAGTGTTCTAATAAAGAATTCATATCGGTTTTTAAAAAACTATTGGATGAACTATATGCGCAACCCGGAGAAACCCGGGATCTACAAAATACACAGACTACACTAGCACAGAAAACCCTGCTTTAATTCAGCAATTAAACATGGAAATACACAATTATTAACACTCTCAGCGTTCCTCCAGTTACACCAACAGACTTTTTATTTAGAACGCTTAGCAACTTTAGGTTGATCCGAATAGATCAAAATCGGTTTAATGTCGCCATTCGAAGTGCTGTAATCAATTACAACTTTCGATACATTATCGAGTGATGGCAAATCGTACATGATATCCAGCAATATCTCCTCCAGGATGGAGCGAAGGCCGCGAGCACCAGTTTTCCGGGTTAAAGCACTTTTTGCTATGGCTTTTAGGGCCGGTTCTCTAAATTCCAGATCCACCCCTTCCATGTTGAACATCTTCCAATATTGTTTAACCAATGCATTCTTTGGTTCTGTAAGAATTTGAATTAACGCTGCTTCATTGAGTTCTTCGAGCGTGGCGACAACCGGCAAACGTCCAACGAATTCAGGTATCAATCCAAATTTCACAAGATCTTCCGGTTCAACTTGTTGCAAGACTTTGTTCACATTACTACTCGCAGAATTCTTCACTTCAACGCCAAACCCGATTCCACCTTTCTCGGTACGTGCCCTGATCACTTTATCCAATCCATCAAACGCACCACCACAAATAAACAGAATGTTGGTTGTATCGACTTGAATAAACTCTTGATTAGGATGTTTCCGGCCTCCTTGAGGAGGAACCATAGCAATTGTTCCCTCAATCAATTTCAGCAATGCTTGTTGCACACCTTCGCCGGAAACATCCCGAGTTATTGAAGGGTTATCGGACTTACGGGAAATTTTATCAATCTCGTCAATGTATACAATACCTCGTTGCGCTTTCTCCGCATCATAATTACATTTTTGCAGCAACTTTTGAATGATGTTCTCTACATCTTCGCCAACATAGCCCGCTTCTGTTAGCGCCGTTGCATCAGCCATGATAAATGGCACATCTAACAGCCGAGCCAGTGTTTGGGCAAGTAATGTCTTACCTGATCCCGTAGGTCCAACCAGCAAAATATTGCTCTTGGACAATTCAATGTCGTCACCATCTTCCGATTTAACGACGTTCCTTAAGCGCTTGTAGTGATTATAGACTGCGACAGAAAGTATCTTTTTTGCTGACTCTTGTCCTATTACATATTGATCGAGTATCTGACAGATTTCACGCGGAACGGGCAAATTAGATTTAACCAGCTTCGTAGCTTCGTCACCTTGCATTTCTTCACGGATAATGTCATTGCAAAGATCAATACATTCATCACAAATAAATACCGAAGGACCTGCAATGAGTTTTCGTACTTCATGCTGACTCTTGCCGCAAAAAGAACAATAAAGAAGCTTCTCACCACTCGTTTTGTCTGGCATATTCTTTCCCCACCCTAATCGAGTTTAACAATTCTTATCTTACAGAATAAGCAATATCCCGCTAATTAAGCACTCTCGTCTCTATGAGATAATACTGCATCAACCAAGCCATAACTAACTGATTCAGTTGCACTCATAAAGTTATCACGATCTGTATCCTTTTCAATTTCTGAAACAGATCGACCCGTATGTTTAGCTAGAATTTCGTTTAGACGCGCTTTGAGATATAAAATTTCCCGTGCATGTATTTCAATATCTGATGCCTGTCCTTGAAAACCTCCCAGCGGTTGGTGAATCATGACACGCGAATTGGGCAAGCAGTATCTTTTTCCTTTCGCCCCGGCAGTTAATAACAATGATCCCATGCTGGCAGCCTGCCCGATGCATAAGGTACTAACATCCGGTTTGATATATTGCATAGTGTCGTATATCGCCATGCCGGCAGACACCATTCCCCCGGGAGAGTTAATATATAAATAAATATCTTTCTCGGAATTCTCCGACTCAAGAAATAATAACTGCGCAACTATCAGATTCGCACTTGATTCCGTAACTGGCCCCACGAGAAATATGACTCTCTCTTTTAATAATCGTGAATAGATATCATACGCCCGCTCACCTCTTCCGCTCGACTCAATGACCATTGGGATTAATCCCAGATTCATTGGTTCCATATTTCTCACATCATTATTGAATTGAATCATTTCAGGAGATTCCCATGAGCTCATCAAAAGATACTGATTTGTCGATCTGTTTTATTTTTCCCAAAGCCCAACTTACCACATTTTCTTCTAATGCAAGCGCTTCGGCTTCTTTCAAACGATCTGGAGAAGCGTAGTGCCATTTTACAACTTGTTCAGGATTTTCATAACTCTGGGCTACATCCTCGATAATACTGCGCACCTGCTCTGATGTGGCCTTAAGCCCATGTTCTTTAATAAGTTCCGACAGAATAAGACCCAGCTTAATGCGATACTCCGCTTTTCCTTTAAACAGCTCAGCTGACAGTGGAATTTCTTTGGATTTCATTCCACGTGCTTCAAGATCGTTCTTAGCATCCTGCATTAACCGTTCAATCTCTTGATTAACTAAAATATTCGGTACTTCCAGCGGCGTACTATCCAGTAAAACCTGCATAACTTGCTCTTTCAGCTTGGTTCTGATTCTTCTTGAAACTTCACGCTCAAGATCTTTTTGTATTCCCTCGCGCAATTTTCCCAAATCCCCATCATCAATACCCAGCGACTTGGCAAGATTTTCGTCAACTATTGGTATTACCGGCTCTTCAAGCGAAATTAGTTTTACTTCGAAGGTAACGGTTTTTCCCGCAAGATCTTTATTATGATAATCTTCCGGAAAAGCGACATTAAACGATTTATCGTCCCCTGATCTCATGCCAGTTAATGAATTCTCAAAATCCTTGAGAAATTTTCCGTCGCCTAATATCAACTGCACATCATTGGCTGAACCACCATCGAAATCCTTGCCAGCAATCATACCACGATAATTTATCTTGACCCGGTCACCCGCCTTAGCCGCCCTTTCAACAGATTCATAGGTTGTGCGCTGTTTACAAATCATCTCCAGAGTTTTATCAATATCCGCCTCTGATACTTGAACTTCCGGGCGTTCGATGTTGTGCTTGCTCAAATCGCCTAAGACAACTTCGGGATAAATTTCAAACGTGGCGCTGACAGTATATATAGTGGCAGCATCACCATCTGATAACTTCTCCTCAAAACGTGGATAGCCCACAACTTGCAAATTATGTTCTTTGACCGTTTCCTTAAATTCTTTATGCACGGCATCATTCAATACATCTTGCTGTACCTGCGGTCCGTACATTTGTGTAACTATTTTCATAGGAACTTTTCCTGGCCGGAAACCATGCAGTTTTGTTGTTTTTGCAATCCGCTTCAATCGATTATCTATCTCGTTCTGCAAATTTTCACGAGAAACCGTGATATCAAAACGGCGCTCCAAAGCACCCAGATTTTCTACATTTGATCCCATTAAAATTCCTGACTGATTAACTATTTTTAGAAATATTCAGTGATAAAGCTGACAACTGTTCATCTCAAACTCATAAATCGGGTTCTCAGCACTGATCCCATTTGGTGCGAAAGGGGGGACTCGAACCCCCACACCTCTCGGCGCCAGAACCTAAATCTGGTGCGTCTACCAATTCCGCCACTTTCGCATTCCCTGATATTCCTGGCGATTATACCTATTAATCCCGCCAACCGCAGCCAGATCGTTTAATTGAAAGAGCCGCTAACAATAAAAAGTCTTGCCACTGACACCTTTGCTATCAGGCCCCATCAAGTACAAGTAATTGTGCATTAAGTCATCGGGTTGCCGCATGGTTCTTTTGAGCTCCCCGGGATGGGTTTTTATTCGCTGCGGCGAATTCACGACACCTGGCACAATGCTATTGATGCGGAGATTAGGCAGCGCTTCCCATTCATCTGCTTGAATCTTTACCAGCGCATCGACACCAGCTTTAGCCACTGCAAAACCGCCCCAATAGGCGGATGGCTGATTGCCTTGTGTACTGGAAGTCATGATAATGCTCGCATCGGGTGAGGCTTTAAGTAAGGGAAGGCATGCTTTCGTTACTGCAAAGGGCGCTATTAGATTGATTTGGAACATCGTTCGCCATTGAGCAGCCGTTTGATACTCCAAGGGACTCAAGTCATAGAGAAGAGCTGCATTATGCAAGATTCCATCGAGCCGCCCCAGCTGCTCCCCGATTGCTTGGGTTAACAGGGCATAATCCTTGTCTTCGGCACGCTCGAAGTCCAATGGAAAAATTAACGCCTGAGCTTTACCGATTGCTTCAATCTCATCATAAACAGCCTCCAATTTCTTGACCTTACGTCCGTGAAGAATCACCGTTGCTCCATAACGCGCAAAAGCAAGCGCAGCCGCACGGCCCAAACCTTGTCCCGCACCCGTAACGAGAATCACCCGATCCTTAAGCAGATCTGCAGACGCGGAATAGTTTTCCAATGTATTCATAGCTCAGAATTTATCATGTTAAATTATTTTTTAATCGAAAATTACAGTTGGAAAGTCACCGATATTCCTCCATTCGACAGATGATCTCCATAAAAAAACAGACCCCAAAGAATCGGGGTCTGTTTAGTATCATGAACTTAGGCTCTGCAGTTATGAGCGATGCAGTTACATATCCATACCACCCATACCACCCATACCGCCCATACCACCCATACCGCCGCCAGGTGCAGCTTCTTCCTTAGGCAATTCAGCAACCATCGCATCCGTGGTCAACATCAAACTTGCAACGGATGCTGCATTTTGTAAAGCGGAGCGAGTTACTTTGGTTGGATCAAGCACACCCATTGCGACTAAATCACCATATTCACCGGTAGCCGCATTGTAACCAAAATTGCCTTGTCCCTCAGTTACTTTATTGACTACAACCGATGGTTCATCGCCACAATTGGTCACGATCTGGCGTAACGGTTCTTCCAGAGAACGCAATACAATTTTAATACCGGCATCTTGATCGTGATTATCGCCTTTCAGTTTCTTGACAATCGGGACCGTGCGCAACAAAGCGACGCCGCCTCCGGGAATTACGCCTTCTTCAACTGCCGCGCGTGTTGCATGCAATGCATCTTCAACACGGGCTTTTTTCTCTTTCATCTCAACTTCGGTTGCGGCACCGACTTTAATCAAAGCGACACCGCCAGCGAGTTTAGCCACGCGCTCTTGCAGTTTTTCCCGGTCATAGTCGCTGGTTGCTTCTTCGATTTGCGTACGGATCTGCTTAACGCGGCCCTCGATATTGGCGGCATTACCGGCACCGTCAATAATCGTGGTATTTTCTTTACCCACTTCAACCCGTTTGGCTTGACCCAAGTCGTTCAAAGTAGCTTTTTCCAAGGTTAAACCAACTTCTTCGGCAATCACGGTGCCGCCGGTAAGAATCGCGATATCTTCGAGCATGGCTTTACGGCGATCGCCGAATCCTGGCGCTTTAACTGCACAGGTTTTGAGAATGCCGCGTATGTTATTCACAACCAGCGTCGCCAGCGCTTCGCCATCAACATCTTCCGCAATGATCAGCAGCGGTTTTCCGGCTTTGGCAACTTGCTCCAGCACCGGCAGCAAATCACGGATATTGGAAATCTTTTTATCGTGCAACAGAATGAACGGATTATCCAGCAATGCGATTTGTTTTTCCGCGCTGCTAACGAAATAAGGTGACAAGTAACCGCGATCAAATTGCATACCTTCTACCACTTCCAATTCGTTTTGCAATCCGGAACCGTCTTCCACCGTGATGACGCCTTCCTTGCCGACTTTATCCATAGCATCGGCGATGATCTTACCGATCTCGGTATCAGAGTTAGCGGAAATACTGCCAACTTGCGCAATTTCTTTTGCCGTTGCACATGGCTTGGACAGTTTTTTTAATTCTTCAACCGCCGCGCTGACCGCTTTATCAATCCCGCGTTTCAGATCCATTGGATTCATGCCGGCGGCCACAAACTTCATACCTTCTTTAACAATCGCTTGCGCCAATACCGTCGCTGTGGTCGTTCCATCGCCTGCCACATCGGAAGTTTTGCTGGCAACTTCTTTCAGCATTTGCGCGCCCATATTTTCGAACTTATCTTTCAGTTCGATTTCTTTGGCAACCGAAACCCCGTCTTTTGTAATGGTTGGAGCGCCGTATGAGCGTTCCAGCACCACATTGCGGCCTTTAGGTCCCAGCGTCACTTTAACCGCATCGGCCAGAATATTCACACCGGCCACCATTTTATGCCGTGCTGAATCATGAAATTTCACTTCTTTTGCTGACATAACTTTTCTCTCCTAATCTCTCAACAATACATTATCTATAGCAAGTCACCGAACCGACGCAATTACCCTTCAATCACACCCATAATATCTTCTTCTCTCATGACTAATAGCTCTTCGCCATGAACCTTAACCGTCTGACCGGCATATTTTCCGAACAATACTTTGTCGCCCACTTTAACTTCCATCGGACGCAGTTTTCCATCGTCACCGACTTTTCCTTTGCCAACAGCCAATATTTCACCTTGATCCGGTTTTTCAGCCGCAGAATCGGGAATAACAATCCCGGAAGCGGTCTTACGTTCATCTTCCAATCGCTTGACAACCACACGATCATGCAAAGGACGAATTTTCATACTGTTTTCTCCTGTAAAAATAATGGATCCAATCTTAGATGCCACCGCGCGGCAGCACATTTTTCTTGAAATTACCAAAAAGTCAGGGCGCCAATGTAGATAAACATAATGTTAGCACTCTCAAACTATGAGTGCTGATAATAGGGATTGTGCTTCAGAATTTCAAGGGCCGGTAGTAAAAAAATCACAACCTATTAAATTTATGATCTATTTCAAATGGGCAATGATTGGAATGACGCAGATCAATGTTAATTGCAACTTGCAAGATTTAAGCGGCGAGTGCGGACAATTAGGTAAACGTCCAAAGCTAAAAAGCCAAAATCGCTTTAGTCGGTAATGATTCCGCCGCCCAAACACACTTTGCTTTCGTAAATCACAACCGATTGACCGGGCGTCACCGCCCATTGGTTTTGCGCAAAATCAACTTGGCAACGGTCCGGCGTCAAGGTGCTGATTGCGCACGGCGCATCGGCTTGGCGATAACGAGTCTTGGCGGCATAAACCCAATTGCAATGAGGCGCTTTTCCGCTTATCCAGGTTAAATCCGTGGCGCTGAGGGATGGTTTAAATAAATCCGGATGATCATGGCCCTGAACGACAATAAGAACATTCCGCGTCATATCTTTGGCGGATACGAACCACGGCTCATCGGTGCCGCTGCGTGTGCCGCCGATACCCAATCCTTGCCGCTGCCCGATAGTGTAATACATCAATCCGAGATGCCGGCCAACCACTTGGCCATCGGGTGTTTGGATTTCTCCCGGTTCATGCGGCAAATAGCGATTGAGAAATTCGCGAAACGGACGCTCCCCGATAAAGCAAATACCGGTACTGTCTTTCTTCGAGAAATTCGGCAGATTCGCCTCTTTTGCGATGGCGCGCACCTCACGTTTGTACAGATGCCCGATCGGAAAAAGTGTGTTCGCCAATTGCACTTGATTCAAACGATACAAGAAATAGCTTTGATCTTTGCTGCCATCTTCGCCTTTCAGCAACTGAAAAGACTTGTCGATCTTTCGCACCTGCGCATAATGTCCGGTTGCAATATAATCCGCTCCCAGTTCATTCGCGTGATCCAGAAAAGCTTTGAATTTAATTTCGGCGTTGCATAGCACATCGGGATTCGGTGTTCGCCCGGCTTGATATTCCGCGAGAAAATGTGAAAACACCCGGTCTTTATACTCCACAGAAAAATTCACGACTTCAATCGGGATATCAAGCACATCCGCAACCGATACCGCATCCAGAAAATCCTGACGGGAAGAGCAATATTCATCAGTATCGTCATCTTCCCAGTTCTTCATGAACAAACCCGCCACATCGTAGCCCTGCCGCTTCAGCAAATAAGCGGCCACGGAAGAATCAACGCCGCCGGACATCCCCACCACAACCCGGTATTTTTTTGTCGAATCAGGATTCATAATGCGTCAGCAATTCCAAGGGATAGCGTTTACCGGCACGATGATCCTGGATGCATTGCATGACCAGCGGACTGCGATGCCGGTGGCTCTCGCGCAGGATTTCATCAAAACTCAGCCAAACCGCCCGGACAATACCGGTATCAAGCACCCGCAACGGATCGTGATGCGTCACCCGGCCAGCGAACGCGAACCGGATATAAGTAATTCCGGCACGCTGCGAATGCCATTGGTAGATACCCAATAAATAATCCGGCGCAAAGGTATACGCAGTCTCCTCGAGGGTTTCCCGGATAGCTCCCTGAATAATCGACTCGCCGGGGTCAAGATGTCCCGCCGGTTGATTGAAAAACAAACCGAGTCCGGCTTCGGGTTCTTCCTCGATCAATAAATATTTTCCATCTTGTTCCACGACAGTCGCAACTGTCACACTGGGTTTCCAAATCATAGTTTCTAACGAAATGAAAAAAGGGATGCGCCCCGCGCTTCATTGCAGCGCATAAGCAAATGCAGTAACAATTATCGCATTGATACGCTATCTCCGGTTACGATTAATTGAGGCTACGGCGATTTATCCAATGCAGGCGATTGAACCGAAGCATATTGCTGCAGTAATTTTTTCAGTTGTTCATAACTGAAAGGTTTGCTGAGATGCGCATTCATTCCCGCATCGAAGCATTCATTGCGGATGTGCTCGTAGGCATGTGCTGTCAGCGCCACGATGGGAATCGGCGGCTTGTTTTGTTGTTGTTCCAGGCGTCGTATCTGCCGCGTTGCTTCAAATCCATCCATCACCGGCATATTGCAATCCATCAAAATCAAATTGAAAGGCTGCGCCTGATAGGCTCGCACCGCTTCAGCGCCATCACAAGTCATCACCACTTCACATTGCATCCGCTCCAGCATCGCTTTGCTGATCATTTGATTGACTTGGTTATCTTCCACCACCAATACCCGCGGACGATATTCGCCGATAACCTGAGACTCGGTTCCAACCGGATCACCCTGCCATGCCGATATTGCTTCGACCGGCGCATATTTCAGCGGAATCCGCGCACGAAATTGAGATCCCTTGCCGATTTCGCTGGTCAGCGAGATCTCCCCGCCCATCAATGTCAGCAAATTACGGGTGATTGCCAAACCCAAACCGGTCCCCTGGACATGCCGGGTGGTTTCGCCTACTTGCGTGAATTCCTGGAACAACTGCGTTTGTTGCTCGGCGGAAATACCGATGCCGGTATCTGCTACTGTTAATTCCAATTCCACACCATCCTGCGCGGAAACCGGCTTACACTGCACCGATAGTTTAACCTCCCCTTGTTGCGTAAACTTAAACGCATTTCCGAGCAAGTTAAATAGAATTTGTTTAATCCGGTCCGAGTCGCCGGTCAATTGGTTCCGGCTTATACCATCGCGAGTCACGATGAAATTTAACGATGTCTCCTTGGCTTTCTGGCGAAACAACAATTCAACCTCATCAATCAAAATATTCAGATCAAAGGTGCGATCAATAATCGTCAACTTGTGGGCTTCTATTTTCGCAAAATCCAGAATGTCATCGATCACACGCAGCAGTGTCCGTCCCGAATCGCGAATGACATTCAAATAATTTCTCTGCTCAGGATTTAAAGCCGTCATTGCCAATATCTCGGTCATCCCCAGCACGCCATTCATCGGTGTCCGGATCTCATGGCTCATCGCCGCTAAAAAGGCCGATTTGGCTTTATTGGCATTTTCTGCTTGTACGCGCGCCTGTTCCAAATCGGCCGCTTGCTGCTGCAATAAAACCGCCTGCTCCCTTGCAATCCAATAATTCTGATGCTGCAACTTGCCATTGTGAATCAGAAAAATAAAATAAGCCGAGCCGATCGTCATCAGTACCCATCGGCCTTCATCGGGAATAAATACCGCCAGGCCGATAAGGCTTGGTAAATAAATCAATACAGCAAAAGCCAGCATCAAACGGATGCGCGGCGCTATCGCCGCAATGCCGCCCGCGACAAATCCCACTGTGGCGATAACTGCCAATGCAGCACCGGTGTCAATTGTTTCAATGGAAAAGAAAATCCAAACCAGCAAACTCCCCCAAGTTAAAGCCGTTGCCACGTAAATTGCAGCAATCGCGAATTCCAGCGATACTTGCTTTTCATGACTGAATTTTGCTGCATACCGGTAAATCAACAGCCGTAAAATTGCCAACACGATAAAAAAAACATCAAAACCCCAAATGTAGGGCTGGGCGGTTAGTTCCGGAGACATCAAGAGCGAAGCACTGCAACACAGCACATAAAATAAACCGCCCAACCGCATCCGCTGCACCATATCTTGGTTAGTGCTCATCCGTACCGCTGCAAGGCGCGCCACCTCGGGATCCAACCACATACCATTTCCTTTTGGAATAAGTTCTTATTCCATGAAATTGTATCTGAAGAACCGGGATAACCGGTAAAAGGCTAATTACCCGCACTACAAAGAATCGAATAATTTTTCTGGAATCGCAGAGTTGCTGGGTTTAAGCGCATAAATTACGCTTGAAGCAACTAGCCAAAAGCAGCGCTAAAAGGTATGATTCGCAACTGACGTAACCGGGAGGTGTGGCCGAGCTGGTTTAAGGCAGCAGTCTTGAAAACTGCCGTAGGGGTGACTCTACCGTGAGTTCGAATCTCACCGCCTCCGCCAGAATTTTTAATATCAACAACTTAGATAATAAAAATTCTATTACCCATCTATTAACGAATTTTGCTGGTTTATCGAGCAGCGGCATATCCCCTTTTCCGGCTTCGATTCTTTGGCGATGAAAGCCTTCTCACAACTTCTCAAGCCGTTTACGTAGCCTCCTAGTTATTTATCCGCTTTTTCTTCAAAGTTAAGTCAATTATTCGCGCACCAGGCGATCAAGCCATATCCGATCGCCAATCAGAAATGGATCATCGGTTTCCTCATTGAACAAATTGAAACCCTCGAAACCCTGCGCGACACCCTGCTCCCCAAACTGATGAGCGGCGAGGTGCGAGTTGATTATCCGTAGGGGCAAATAATCATTTGCCCCTACGTCACTTGCCCCTGCAAGTAAATGAACCTCCTGCCAACTATGGCCTGGCCAGTGTCACCCAGCAACCCAAGGGCGATAAAAAGGCCGGTGTGGTGTGGCATACGCAAGGCAGCGGCAAGTCGCTGTCGATGGTATTTTATACCGGCAAGATCGTGCTGGTGCTGAATAATCCGACGATTGTGGTGATTACCGACCGTAACGACTTGGACGATCAGCTATTCGACACTTTTGCCGCGTGCAAACAACTGCTGCGGCAGGAACCGAAACAAGTCGAAAGCCGCCAGCAACTGAAAGAATTGCTGCGCGTAGCATCCGGCGGGGTGATTTTCACCACGATTCAGAAGTTCCAGCCGGACCAAGGTAACGTGTATGAAGCGCTTTCGGATCGCCGCAACATCGTGGTCATTGCCGACGAAGCGCACCGCACGCAATATGGATTCTCGGCCAAAACGGTGGACGATAAAAATGCCGACGGCGAAGTGATCGGCAAGAAAACGGTATACGGTTTTGCCAAGTATCTGCGCGATGCATTGCCGAATGCCACTTATCTCGGTTTTACCGGTACACCGATTGAAAAAACCGACGTCAACACCCCGGCGGTATTCGGCAGCTATGTGGATATTTACGATATTGCGCAAGCGTGGAAGACGGCGCGACGGTGCGCATCTACTATGAAAGCCGCTTGGCAAAAGTCGCGCTGAGCGAGGAAGGCAGAAAGCTGATCAAAGAGCTGGATGATGAGCTGGATCAGGACGAACTGACCGATACGCAAAAAACCAAAGCCAAGTGGACGCAGATGGAAGCGCTGATCGGCAGCGAGCGCCGCATCCAAAACATCGCGCAGGATATCGTCAACCATTTTGAAGCACGGCAGGAAGTGTTTGCCGGCAAGGGCATGATCGTGTGCATGTCGCGCCGCATTGCCGCCGATCTGTACAGTGAGATCGTCAAGCTGCGACCGCAATGGCATTCCGGTGATTTGAACAAAGGCGCGATCAAGGTCGTGATGACGGCAGCATCGTCCGATGGCCCGGTCATGGCGAAGCACCACACCACCAAGCAGCAGCGCAAGCTACTGGCCGAGCGCATGAAGGATAACAGCGATGAACTGAAGCTGGTGATCGTGCGCGACATGTGATTGACCAGATTCGATGCGCCCGGCATGCACACGCTCTATATCGATAAACCGATGAAGGGTCACAACCTGATGCAGGCCATTGCACGGGTGAACCGTGTGTATGGCGATAAACCCGGCGGCTTGGTGGTGGACTACCTCGGTATCGCATCGGATTTGAAGGAAGCGCTGTCGTTTTATTCCGATGCCGGCGGCAAGGGCGATCCGGCGTTGATGCAGAGGCAAGCGGTACAGCTCATGCAGGAAAAACTCGAAGTGGTAGCGGCAATGTACCATGGTTTCGCGTATCAGGATTACTTTGCAGCCGACACATCACAAAAACTGGCGCTCATTCTCGCGGCTGAGGATCATATCCTGGGCTTGGACGACGGCAAGAGACGTTATATGAATGAAGTCGCCGCGTTATCCCAGGCTTTTGCCATCGCCATTCCGCATGAACAAGCACTGGAAGTAAAGGATGAAGTGGCTTTCTTTCAGGCGGTGAAAGCGCGTTTGGCCAAATTTGACAGCAGCGGCGGCGGCAACACCGATGAAGCCATCGAAACCACGATCCGGCAGGTCATCGACCGGGCGCTGGTATCGGAGCAAGTCATCGATATATTCGATGCCGCCGGACTCAAGAAACCCGACATTTCGATTCTGTCCGACGATTTCCTGGAAGAATTGAGAGGCCACCAGCATAAGAATGTGGCGATGGAAGTCTTGCGGAAATTGCTCAACGATGAATTGACGGTGCGCGCCAAAACCAATCTGGCGCACAGCAAAACCTTGATGGAAATGCTCGAGAATACCATCAATAAATACCACAACAAAGTTCTAACCGCTGCCGAAGTGATTGACGAACTGATCAAGATCAGCAAGGAGATCGTCGCCTCGGGCAAGGAAGCCGAAAGGCTGCATTTATCGAATTACGAATATGCTTTTTATACCGCCGTCGCCAGCAACAATAGCGCCCGTGAATTGATGCAAAACGACCAATTACGTGAACTGGCCATCGTTTTAACCCAGCGCATCCGTCAGAATGCCTCGATCGACTGGACCATCAAGGAAAGTGTCAGAGCCAAGCTGAAAGTTATTGTCAAAAGAACGCTGAAGCAATACGGTTATCCGCCGGATATGCAATTATTGGCAACGGAAATGGTGCTGAAGCAAGCTGAGATGATTGCTGCTGAATTGGCGGCTTAATGATTTCCGTAACGGAATGTCCCAATAATTGATTGTATCTAGTTATTGTTTAGTTTATACTTGTTTCCAAGTTAAGGAGACAAGTAATGAACATTATACAAATCTTTAAGAAATTTCCAGATCAAAAATCCTGCATAGATCATCTTGAATCTGTCCGTTGGGCAAATGGCGTTACCTGCCCTTACTGTGGGTCAGAAAACAACTATCCACGTACATCTGACTTACGCCATCATTGCAATTCCTGCCAAAAATCATTCAGTGTAACAATTGGCACGCTATTTCATGATACGCGCATACCTCTTCAAAAATGGTTTCTTGCAATATCCCTGATATTAAATGCAAAGAAAGGCATCTCTGCGCGTCAATTAGCTCGCGATCTTGAAGTGAATAAAGATACCGCATGGCGCATGGCCATGAAAATACGTGAAAGCATGAAATCAGACGGGGAGCTACTTACTGGCGTTATTGAAATGGACGAAACCTATGTGGGCGGCAAGCCACGCAAAACAGCGAAAAAAGATGATGACAATAATTCAGGTTCACCACGTGGGCGCGGCACAAAGAAAACGCCGGTAGTTGGAATGGTATCTAGAGGTGGTGATGTTAAAGCAAAGAAAGTTGAAAAAAGCATGTTGAAATCAAAAGACCTAAATCAACTTATTCGTAAAAACGTAAATCCAATAGGATCAGTATTAGTTACTGATGAATATCGTGGCTATTCCAGAGTTTCAAAAATTCTCAAGCATTACACCGTGAATCATCAATTTGAATACGCTAACGGTGAAATACACACAAATACAATTGAATCATTCTGGGCATTACTAAAACGTGGAATTATCGGTCAGTTTCATAAAGTATCGGCTAAATACTTGGATAAGTATATCGACGAGTTTTGCTTCAGATATAACAAGAGGAATTCTGATTCTTCAAGCGTGTTTAATTTATCTGTTGGACTGATGTTAAAAGCGCGCGCTTAGTCACGATTTAGTCACGAGTAATTCTACTATAGTCAACTTCATGTTGAATATCATAATATAAACATCATATTGCGCTAAAAAATTTTCACTGTCTGATTGAGTTAGGCAAACTGATCACGCTTCTGATCGCGCTTTTCTCTACAAAATTTCTTGTAGAAAAAAATTATTTGTTGCAAACATGGAATTGTGTTGTATAATTTTTAGATGGAAATGATTAAGGCCAATCTTCCCATTCAGAAAAAATTGGCCTTATTGATATATACGCATAACTCACCACGTGTTGTGAGACTGTATTTTCTTTGAAACCACGAGGGCTTCAGATGCATACTATAGACAAATCGATCGAATATGTCAACCAGCAACTAACGTTCTATCAATCTCGGATAGCCGATTCCAAGACACGCAACGTCAAATTTTTCGAACATCACTTCGAAGCAACGCAATCAGTTAAGGCTCATTTAGAGCATCTCAAGCAAGTTTCTTCTGCCATTGATAATGAAGGGTCATCGTCCGGCAAGAATGATTATGTATCCATTACCCCCAATGACATTCAAGGTCTTCCACAAGAGTTAATTAATGAACTTGGGTTAACTGAGAGCGACCACAACGAATTTGAGATTGTAAATATCATTAAACAACACGGCGGGACAATGTCGCTTGATCATATTCTAATTGCTCTATACAAGAAGACAGGGACGGTACATAAACGCAAGATATTGACCGCCAAGTTATATCGAATGGTTAATAAAGGCTTAGTATTCACAGACAAAAGGGGCATTTATTCTGTCTCGCCAGTTAATAATGATAGGGAATTACCAAGCAATGGCGAATTAACAAGTGATGAATAAGATTGACATTGCGGATGTTAGCGCATCCGCAATGTCTAGATGTAGTGCCACAGGGCGACGCCTACATCGGTCTACGTTACTTTAAAACAAAACGCTTTGTAAGTCTAACATAGACTCAGGCAAGAATCACAAGTTCGTCCTTCATATTTTTATGGAGGATATATCATGGTATGTTCGTACCCTAAAGCGGTATACGTACGTGCTTATATTTCGCTATCGTTACGGAAGATTCGAATATGTTTGCCAACATTGCAGATGCTTCCCAGGCGTATGCGTATGTAACTGATGTAGTTTAACTTAGTTAAATAGGGGGTTGGTTCTTATGAATTGACCCCTTTTAGTATCTCTTATTTGTTACAATCAATTAATGGGACATTCCGTTCCGTAATGACTAAAACGAGGCGATCAAATCCTCGTTGCTGAGGAAGGATATTCATTCAATTACTTCAATGTTGCTTGGACAACAAAATCTTATTGGTAGATTATTGTTTCCTAAAGATTTATACAGAAATGTCGTAAAAAAAATCCTTGCGACAATAAACCAGGGGTTCAGAAATGCTACAACAAAATAAAAGAAAATTAACGGATTGGGTTACTTTTCTTACAACAGCAGAAATTCCTGTTCTCAAACAAACCGCACGAAACCTCGAAATCCTCAAACAGGATGAAAATAACCTGAATGCGCGCAGCTACGCAAATATTGTAAAAAATGATCCACTCATGACAGTAAAACTAATGCGCTATATGCAAAAGCATAAGCATCGCTGCCAGGAACATGATGTGATGGAAGTCGAGCAAATTGTTTTGATGCTCGGACTTGAAAATACAATTCGGCTGATACCCGCCACTCCCTTGGTTGAAGATATTCTTGGGCAAAATAATCGAAGCGCACTCGTTTATTTGTTAAAAACTTCACATCGGGCCAATCTGGCTGCTTCCTATGCGTTTGATTGGGCGATTCGTTTGCATGATCTGCACTTTGCCGACATCCGGCTTGCTGCATTATTACATGACATAGCAGAAATCTTGATGTGGTGTTTCGCACCGGGAGAGATGCTACAAATCAAGCAATTACAAAAGAAGGATAAAACATTAAGAAGCGCCGCTGTGCAAGAGAAGGTATTCGGTTTCCCATTGAATCAATTGCAGCATGAACTTGCTATCAAATGGAGACTCCCGGAATTGTTAATTACCCTCATGGATGACAACTGTTCTGGCTTTCAGCGTGTCCGCAATGTGATACTTGCAGTAAATTTAGCCAGACATTCGGCCAATGGATGGGATGATGCAGCTTTACCGGATGATTACGAAGACATTGCAAAACTATTACATTTGCAAGCTGGCGATATTATGACCATCGTTGGTGCGAATAAACACCATGAAAATACTGAAAGTTGATCTATGGGCGGATTCAACTTTGAAGTGCAGACTTCGGTAAGAGCGTATTCCGAATTTGCGAAACCATTTCTCACTTCCGCAACCACCACATTATCAACGTCAGCACGACGGAGATCACCAAACCTGTCATCAATGGGAAATGAAAGCTGAAATTCTCGCGTTCGATATGAATATCGCCGGGCAGGCGACCAAATGGCAATTGCGATAGCCACGGCCACAGCAGGTCGAGGATGAGGAGAACGATTCCTAAGGTAACGAGTATCTGCTGCATTGTATGTCCATTCCACTCAAACTATCCGATCATGGTAGTGATTTAATCTTGCTTTGGATAGATCAACTTGTCAGTTCCAAAACCGAGTTCATTTGATCGTTGCACAAAGCGGGTAATTAATTCTTCGCTAACTTTTGGGGTTCTTGCCAGCAGCCACAGGAAAGATTTATCGTAGCTGGTGACGAAAGCGTATTGGTAATTCTCCTTATCGAGTTCAAATATGATATATGCACCGTAGAATGGGCCAAAAAAAGATACCTTCAAATAGCCTTGCTGCGGATCTTCGACAAAATAAGCTTTGCCTTCGGCTTCTTTCCACTTGTTATCCGCCGCCGAGAAACCTTTGTTGATGACTTTGACGCCACCATCCTCGCGAAGAGAGTATTCCGCCATCACGTTGTCGAGTCCGCGTTCAAACGAATGGTCAAGACGGGCGATTTCGTACCAAGTGCCAAGATAGCGGTTCAATTTGAAACCATCAACCGGCACGACATTCTGCGGAAGCGAAAGGCAACCGCTGAGCGAACCGAATACAGCAATAATTGCTAACAGCCGCATAGTTGTGTCACGAAGAATGAAGAGAGGGATAATCAGTATACCCTTTGGCACCGTCGGTATAAAAGGTCGCGGGATCGGGTTCGTTGAGCGCTGCGCCTGCGCGGATGCGCGCCGGTAAATCGGGGTTGGCTAAAAAAAACCGGCCAAATGCCACGGCATCAATTTTACCTTCAGCGATGTCTTGATCCGCCTCATCCGGCGCATACTCGAAGTTGCCAATCAGCACGCCTTGATAGTGCTTGCGGATAGGCGTCATCACGTCACCGTTTTGCTGTTGATAAACATCTCCGCGCAGAACGTGCAAGTACGCCAGACAGTATTCGTTGAGCCGATTGGCAAGCCAGGTGAATAACCCTATCGGGTCGCTGTCGATCATGCTGTTGTAACTGCTCAGCGGCGAAATCCGCAAACCGACCCGGTTGCTCCCCCACACGGTACTGACCGCTTCCAGCACTTCCAAGATCAGTCGAGCCCGATTCTCAATCGAACCACCATAAGGACCGCTACGTTTATTCGAGCCGTCACGCAGAAACTCATCGAGCAAATAACCGTTGGCGCCGTGAATTTCTATACCGTCGAATCCGGCGGTCTTGGCATTTTGCGCGGCTTGTTTGAATCCGGAAACAATCCCGGACAGTTCGTCATCACGCAATTCACGAGGTACGGCATAAGGTTTTCTCCCTTCCGGCGTACGCACTTCATCGGCAATGGCGATAGCGCTGGGTGCAACCGGTTGCGAACCATGATTGAGCAATGGGTGACACGCCCGTCCACCATGCCAGATCTGCAAGAAAATTCTGCCGCCAGCGTCATGAACGGCAGTGGTTACTTGCTGCCATGCGGCAATTTGTTCTGCCGAGTAAATGCCGGGTTCCTTCCAGAACGCCGAATTCCCCTCCATCGCCATCGTCGCTTCGGCGATAATCAAACCTGCACTGGCGCGCTGCTTGTAGTATTCAACCATTAAATCATTCGGAATATGCGTCTCCCCTGCTCGGCAACGCGTCAATGGCGCCATAAAAATCCGGTTCGGTACCATGAGTGAACCAATTGCCAGAGGCGTAAACAACGTGGTCATACAAATGTATCCAAAAGATTCTTAATTGCTGGGGAAGTGTTCCGAAACTTCATGGCATCGAATATTAAACCATTTCAGGTTACGACTGGTGTTTCCCGCTGCAAGTGAATGGTGAGAAGCAAGAAAAACGTCTAACTTCTAGAGCTTGCGGAGCAATGACGTATTAATTGCTTGTATTGGAATCATTGGTGAGTTGTTCAGTACTGCCATCGACTGGCCATGCACTGAATGGAAATGGCAGATGATCGGTATTCAATGCCATGTACGAAATAATTTGACGAATATACGCACCAAGGCTTTGGCTGAAGTTCAGCAGCAATGCGTTGGGCTGCCCAGTTATGATCAGAGTGACAAATTGAAAGAAGAATATACAGATAATCAGAAAGTTACAAAAACCGTATATTCCCATATAAAGTATCATGAAGAAACCACGTTGCCATATTTTATTGTTCTGAAGCCGTTGTTTGATTTCTTCATCCATAACACATTTCGCAAAGAATGATGGTGTGATACTAGAAGCTGCGGTTAATTGAAATGGCAAATACTTATGCCTGCGGGTTTCTAAACGCGAACCGATTTCCAGTAATTGGATTTCCAATATACGTGATCCAGTCTAGAAATGATAACGCCTTTCTTTTGCGATGCATGGAGAAACTTATTGTTTTCTAGATAAATACCGACATGATTTGAAGTTGGTCCCGTTCTGAAAAAAATTAAGTCACCTGCTCTCAATTCTTCTTTCCGAATTTCTTTTCCAACTCGAGATTGTAGATGGGTTGTTCTGGGCAAATGCATACCCAGTTTCGATTTGAATGTGATATGTACGAAACCCGAACAATCGACTCCACGCTGACTGAGACCACCGCGTTGATAGCGTACACCTTGCCACTCATTATATTGAGAATAGAGAGCTTTCTTGACTTGATGATAATCTGCCGGTTTTTTTATTGCAGGACCAGGTTTAAATATGGGTCTTTCCTGTACTGTGCTACAGCTAACCAGAAAGCAGATACCAATTAAAATAGCAACTCGAGAAATAAGCTTTTTCATTGACGATGTAGTTTGCATAACTTCATATCCAAAAAAGTTAATACCAACTATACGCGATTACCATGAGACCCCATGCTGGATATTTTTGACAAAACACATCTGGCCATATCTTTTAAAGAAACGATTTCATTAACACCGCCTGCTGCAATTGCTTCTTTCGGCATACCGAAAACTACACAGCTATTCTCATCCTGCGCAAAATTATACGAACCTGCTTTGTGCATTTCCAGCATTCCTGCCGCCCCGTCTTTTCCCATGCCAGTCAGAATCACACCAATCGCATTTTTACCAGCGCAATTAGCCGCGGACCTAAATAGTACATCAACCGATGGGCGATGTCGACAAACTGGCTCCCCATGGTTTAATTCAGTCATATAATTCGCGCCGCTACGTTTCAGCAACAGGTGAGAGTGGCCTGGTGCGATATATGCATGACCAGGTAAAACCCGCTCTCCTCCTTGCGCTTCAATAACAGAAATTTTGCAAAGAGAATTCAATCGATTCGCGAATGATTTGGTAAAACCTTCGGGCATATGTTGAGTGATTAATATTCCAGGTGAATCCGGCGGCATTCTAATTAAAAACTCCTTTATTGCTTCCGTACCGCCAGTAGACGCACCAACTATTATCAATTTCTCAGTCGATGCGATGCGATTTGACACCGAAGGTAATACCGCATCCGCTGTGGCACTTTTTGTTACTGCTATGTTTGCAGATTTCTTGAGTCGAGCAGATTTAGCAATGCGAATTTTGTTTGCAATCTCACCGCCATATTCTTTTAAACCGGCAGCAATATCAATTTTAGGTTTAGAAACAAAATCAATAGCACCCAGTTCGAGCGCACGAAAAGTAATGTCTGAGCCCTTTTCCGTTAACGTTGATACCATCACGACAGGCATTGGCCGTAATCTCATTAATTTCTCGAGAAAATCCAACCCGTCCATCTTGGGCATCTCAACATCCAACGTCAGCACATCAGGATTCATCTCACGTATCATTTCTCTCGCCACCAGAGGATCCGGAGCTGATCCTATGGCTTCCATGTCGGGCTGGCTATTTATAACCTCGCTTAATAAACGTCGAATTAGCGCTGAGTCATCAATTATCAGAACTCTAGTCTTATTCATCTTTAACTCTCAATTTTGATTAATAAATCAACTTGTTCTATGAGAACAGTTCAACATCACCGCCGGAGTCCACTCGATGTAGGCGTTGCCTGTAGTCGCTTTCCCGCTGAGAAAGTGTCGTGTTGCGCACATTGCGTAACTTCTTAACCATCACTCGGCTACTTTTGGGAAAAAAGTAAACTTTACGAGGGAATACATCGACAAGGTCCTGAGCAACAATTCGAATCTTTTCTGTCTGCAAAAACTTCAATACAAAATCTGCATTCCTCTGACCTACATTCGCAACCGTCAAACCATCAAGAACATTTCCGCCACCGAAAACCTTAGCTTCCAAATTGCTGCGACGAGCACCCAGTTTCAACAGTTGATTGATCAATATCTCCATCGCGTATGTCCCATACCTGGCTGAAGCATTTAATGGACTCCCTGCATCACCGCCACCATCAGGGAGCATGAAATGGTTCATTCCTCCAATGCCGCTATAGCAATCGCGTATACAGGCGGCTACACAAGATCCAAGAACAGTTACCAGCAAGATATCTTTATCAGTCACATAATACTCACCCGGTAGCAATTTAACCGCTTGACTATTAAAATTCTTATCAAAATAAAAATTAGTAGCAAGTTGCTCATCAATGATCTCAGTCATGCAATTATTACCTCGTTCTACTTGCTAATTCGTACACTGTTTTTTCTCGCAGCTTAAATAAATCGACCGCATGCTGGAAACTCTCGGAATGCCCTGCAAACAATAAGCCATCTGGAGCAAGCAAAGGAGCAAATTTCTTCAGGATTTTATATTGTGTTGGCTTATCGAAGTAAATCATTACATTACGACAAAATATGGCATCAAAAGGACCTCGAATTGGCCAATTGTCATCAAGTAAATTTAGTTGACGGAAAGTAATCATGTTACGTAGCTCGGGTCTAACCCGTGCCGAACCGTCATGATGCCCCTTCCCCTTAAGGAAAAATTGTCTTAATTTTTCCTTCGGAAGTTTTTCCAGTTTGTCTAATGAATAAATACCTAGCTGCGCTTTTGCTAAAACATTGGTATCTAGGTCCGTCGCCAAGATATGAACGGGAGGGGTTAAAGTATTAAATGCTTGCACCATCGCCATGGCCATCGAATAAGGCTCTTCACCAGTAGATGATGCACTACACCAGAGTTGAATTTTGTTTTGGTTCTTGCGTTTCTCGACATGCTTTTCGAGAATGGGAAAATGGTGCTGTTCACGAAAAAAAGCGGTTAGATTTGTTGTTAGTGCATTAGTAAAAGCTTCCCATTCTTCAGAGTTTCCACGTTCAAGATAATTTAAATATTCGTGGAAGCTATTAATACCTGTCGCTCGCAAACGGCGAGCCAAGCGACTGTACACCATATTTTGCTTACCCGATGACAGTGAAATTCCAGCATGCTTGTATATCAGCTTTCTAACTCGTTCAAAATCCTCTTGAGTAAAGACATATTCGCGAGTTTTGTCATTAGAATTCTCATCAAAGTTCGAAATTATTCCCATGCTAGTCCCATTCCAGTTAGCCAAGATCTATTCTTAAGCAAATTTATCGGTAGTTATATTGAAGGGTTTTAAAGCTAATCGACCTTTGAGATTAAAAACCATAGCACACTGTTATTAAATACATAATCAACTCTTCACATGGGTATACTTAAACATTGATGATAAACATACATTTCTCTTAATCAAGCGATTATCCCAACTCGTGTTTCATGTAAAACGCCTGCCTCCAAAATCTATAAATCTGCTAGCACAACTAGATTTATACGATCTCCTGTTGCGAAGCCATTACCAAAGCAGCGGTATCAAGAATAAGTGCAACCTTGCCATCACCCATGATTGTCGCCCCGGATACACCTTGCACTCTTCGATAGTTACTTTCCAGACTCTTAATGACAACCTGATGCTGTCCTACGAGATCGTCCACAAATAGGGCAGCTTTGTGACCCTCAGCTTCAAGAATTACAAGAATTCCTTCGTTAACAGCTGTAACTTTTGGGCGCAAATTGAAGATTTCATGTAATGCAACCACAGGCAAGTATTCACCGCGCACCTGTACCACACGTCCTTGACCACTGACTGTTTTGATATCAGCGGCTGCAGGCTGTAACGACTCGGTAATGTAATTAAGTGGAACAATAAACATTTCTTCACCGACAGTTACTGATAGCCCATCAAGAATGGCAAGCGTCAAAGGCAAGCGAATCGAAATACGTGTACCGGAGCCTAACGCTGAATCGATATCAATACGCCCTCCCATACTCTGGATATTGCGCTTGACAACATCCATACCAACCCCGCGTCCAGATACATCCGTGACTTTCTCGGCCGTCGAAAAACCGGCCTCAAATATCAATGCCCAAACTTCTTGATCTGTCATACCGTCATGCACAGGCAATCCACGTTCTTTTGCTTTTGCAAGTATCTTTCCTCGATTTAAGCCAGCTCCATCATCACTAACTTCGATTACGATACTGCCACCTTGATGAAAGGCTCGCAAAGTTATAGTACCGTGGGCTGGCTTACCGGCGGCAACTCGTTTCTCGGCAACTTCAATGCCATGATCCAAGCTATTCCTCACCAAATGAGTCAGTGGATCAGCAATTTTTTCTATCAGACCTTTATCAAGCTCCGTATTTTCGCCCACGGTTTTTAGCTCTACTCGTTTGTTCAACTTTGTGGCCAGATCACGAACAACCCGAGGATAACGGCTAAATACAAAACTAATTGGCATCATGCGAATCGACATTACAGATTCTTGCAAATCCCGCGTATTTCTCTCCAATTGACTCATTCCGCTATGTAATTTTTCAAAAAGCACCGGATCATATTGCGAAGCGGTCTGAGCTAGCATTGCCTGTGTAATCACCAATTCACCGACCAAGTTGATCATTTGATCGACCTTTTCAATACTGACACGTATTGAAGAAGTCTCATTGGTTGAAGAAGAACTAGCAGCAGTAGCTTTACTCGGGGCTTTATTTAAACCACCTGATGAGTCATTTTTACTAGAAACGGTACTGGGTTGTTGTTTAATACTTGGACTCGTTTCTGCTTCATCACAATCAATGGGTGCAGCCGGCGCTCCTGGGAAAAAACCGTACCCCGGGGCCGGCGGCAAATCAGTCATAGCAAACTCGTCATCGCTTTCACCAGTTAATACTTCTACTTCTGTGTTCTCAATAGTTCCTTTTGTAGAGCAAAGGAGTGCTGCACTTGCTTCAGAATGCTCATGTGCCACTGTCTCAATTTTGAGATTTACCGGATCAACAACAAAAGCCAATGTTTCCCAAACATCTTCTTCACAATTTGATGTCGCAAGCTTTAACTTAAAACTGTCACTCACATCAGCAGGAGTCAAATTTTCCAAAGACCCGAGGCGTTTTAAGTTTTCAAACAAATGATCAACGGTCGCAGTACTCATACCGGTACCTGAAAATTCAACACTAAAAATATTACTTGCTGTATCTTCTACGGCTAATTCTGTAACCTTAGGTTTGGTTTGAATACTTTCTGAATTTTCTTCAGGTTCTTCCTTAGCTGCAGCTTCAGGAGGCGATACCTGCTGTGTTCCGTCACTGAGTCTTTTTAATTCTTCACAAACAGCTGCCGCAACTTCTGGATCAGCTTGACCCTCCCCACGATGACCTGCTAACTGATCTTTTATAACATCCCCAGCCTTAAGAAAGGCATCAATCATTTCGCTACGTACCTTGAGTTCGCCTTTACGCAATTTATCCAGCAATGTTTCCAACATATGAGTCATCTCCGTCATATCTGTAAAACCAAATGTACCAGCCCCCCCTTTGATAGAGTGAGCTGCACGAAAAATAGCGTTTAAATCTTCCAAGTCTGGTGAATTAACATCCAGCCTTAAAAGGCATGTTTCCATTTCAGCCAATAATTCAGAAGATTCTTCAAAGAAAATTTCGTAAAACTGTTCGAGATCTGTACTCATCGGTAACCCTATTTTATGTGAATACTATTCAAGGCTAACACTCTAATAAAACCGGCAAATTAAGAAACAGATTAATAAAAATCATTTAATCTTTAAAACTCGAGAAACCCTTCCAATTTACTAATCTGCAACGAAGTATTTTTTAGCCTATTACTTTTCCAATGACTTCTAACAGTCTCTTAGGGTCAAAGGGTTTTACTAGCCATCCGGTTGCTCCGGCCGCTCTGCCTTTAGCCTTTATTTCATCACCAGACTCAGTCGTTAAGATTAATATGGGAATGTTTTTATAATTCGCCAATTTTCTTAGCAATTCCAGTAGCTTTAATCCATCCATTCTTGGCATGTTGATGTCTGTCAAAACTAAATTCACTTGATGAAAATTTGCTTTATCTAATGCATCCTGACCATCAACAGCTTGAATGACTTCATACCCAGCACCTTTAAGCGTAAAAGTAACCATCTGCCTTATTGATGCCGAATCATCCACTGCAAGAATTGTCTTTGCCATTTACCTTACCTCTCTTTCATTTTTGATCATTTATCTTGGAAACATTCAATCCAATTTGTATTAGAAAAGCTCAATATCACCCATCTGCATACCCTGTTGTACAACCGGTTTTCTCTTGCTATTGCTCTTTGTCAATGCCATCGCCTCGGATATGCCTTCATGAATTCTATTCAAAGTCTTTTTGCTACTTTTTTTACCCCAGCTACTCTGTCGCTCAATTCGCCCCAACTCAATACTTAACAGTTCCACTTGGTGGGTAGTATGCGCGAGTAATTGCGTTACCAAATCTCCAAACTGTAATGAAGTTATCGCCATTTCTAATTCTTGTTCAATCTTGTCCGCCACAACCATCTGTTTCTCAAGGAGATCGAGAATAGGCTTACTGCTTTCAGGAGCCGCCAATTTCTCAATAGCCAAAACCATCTCGTGATGGGATTTGGTCAGCTTGCTAATAAATTTAAAATTAATGACTAGATTATTAACGGCATCACTAACTAATCTATCGACTTGATTAAGCTCTCCCTTAATATTTAGAAAAAATTCATCGGCTTCGGCATTGCGCAAAATACTATCTGTGCGATCCAGCCTTGTTCTATTTTCCAAATCTCTATTTTTCTTGGTGCCTGTTAATAGTGTTTCTGACATAACTACTCTCCTCGTTATGCATTTAGATCAAGGCGATTTATTTTGTTAAAAACTGATCGACTTCTTTATATGTTGATTTTTAGATTATCGAGAGTTCTTAAGTGATTGTTGTGAATCAAGACAGATAAACACGAATATCTCGACTCACTTTGCAAATCATTTTTTCTGCAAGCTATCGGTCTAATTTGTAATAACTTTAGCTGTAAGAAAACTCAGGGTGTTGTGGTCCAATAGAGCCGGATATCTTGTTAAGGTAGTTTGATCTGGTTTAATGAATCGTTCCGGGTTTTCTGGAGATAAAATGATTTGAGAGGAGGAAGAGATGAAAAATCAAATCAGTTGTACGAGAACGAGCGGTAAGATTGGGGGTGTCCTAGATTTTGTGTAAACGGTGTT
>LWDH01000014.1 GCA_002083395.1 Proteobacteria bacterium SG_bin4
TTTTGCCTTGTATCGGCTGCCTCGAAAACGTTTTGCAATGGCCTGCTAGCGCGTTTTTACCTTGCGAGTTGCTCTTTAATCTCGCAATACTGAGACTGCGGAAACTCGATCGGATGCGTCGAATTGCAATCCGAGCCATTCGGAATCAATACTGATGAAATTTCGCTCCGGCCCAAGCCAATAGAGGTACTCATAGTCGCGAAAGTAATCAGTTTTTGGCGGTTTGCCCAAGAGAACTTCAATTTCATGTCGTGTCATACCTTGCAGTGAGTACCTGCGGAGCAGATCGTCAACCATCTGAAGCCGTATGGGATCATGGTGGCCGGATTCAAGACTTTGACGCCATTTGGCAGCATCAAAAGGTTGATAAACGGAGGATTGTTCTAGCGAGAAAAAATTGAATGCAATGAGCAGCAGGCCAACGATTGCGGCAAACACCGCGGGAAAAACGCGCCTGTTATGATCACGAAACCATTGTTTAAGCTGCATCGCGGAGCGTCATAGGCTTAAAAGATAGATGAAACTGCCAGCATTTTAGCCGCGAAGCGCCGCCTCGATTGCAGCGATGTCGATTTTTCTCATCTGCATCATCGCATCGAACGCCCGTTTGGCGGCAGCAGGATCTGGGTCGGCGATCGCTTTCGTCAGAGCAATCGGTGTGATTTGCCAGGACACTCCCCATTTATCCTTGCACCAGCCGCACGCGCTTTCCTGGCCACCATTACCGACAATCGCGTTCCAATAGCGGTCTGTTTCGGCTTGGTCAACGGTTGCAACCTGAAATGAAAACGCTTCATCCTGTTTAAATGCGGGGCCGCCGTTCAGTCCGAGGCAGGGGATACCCATTACGGTGAACTCGACCGTCAATACATCGCCTTGTTTACCGGATGGAAAATCTCCTGGCGCGCGAAGAATAGCGCCGACGTACGAATCGGGAAAGGTATCGGCATAAAAGCATGCCGCTTCTTCGGCATCGCGATCGTACCAAAGGCAGATAGTATTCTTTGCGGGTTTTGTCATATCGCTTTGCTCTGTGTGAGTAAAAAGGTAATGTACTGGAACGAAATAATATCTTATCCGATATTTTTCAATGATTCGACTTGCAGTTCTGGCATTATGTTTTGGCCGGTAACACGAGCGGTCGCTCGCTGCGCCAAACACGGATTACTTTGATGGCGCTTTTTTCCCTCAGATAAACCACCCGGAAAGGCGCAACAATAATTTCTCGAATATGCGCGAGTTGAAACTCAGGAACTATTCTGCCCATGTCTGGATGGTCGGCCAACACTTGAATATGCTCGATAATTTCTTTGGCGAATTTCAAACCGATATGCGGAGTACCTTCTTCGGTGTAATAACCGATCATGTTTTCCAAATCAGTAAAGGCCGAATTGGAAATGCTGACTTTCATTCATTCGATGCCTAAGCGTTTTTTCGCTTCAGCCAATGACAGGATATTACCTTCTTTTATGTCCATAAGCCCTTGGGCAATAGCTTTGACAAAAGCGAGTTCTTCCTGGTTTTTCTCGTATTCATCAAGATCTTGTACCACGGCCACGCCCCGGCCGCGGCTGGTTAGAAGAATAGGTCTGTGCGTTTCCTTGGCTTGGTTTACAACGCGGCCAGGATTGATTTTTAAATCCGAAAGCGGAATTACATCTTCAGAGAATTTGATGGTCATGACTTACTCCGGGATATTTTGGAGCCATTTATAGCACCTGTTAACAGCACCGGTCAAGGGTATTTGCGTATAGTGCCCCATCCAATCTCGCTACAAAGGCATTGAGCATTCAAGTTTTGATCTTTATGAGACCTTTTGGAAGACCTATAATTCGGTTTCATTGATTAGCTATCGAGGTATGAAATCATGACACATCAGGTACTTACAGAAATTGCGGCCAGCATCTCCGAACTCAAGGCCAACCCCATGAAAGTTGTTTCCAGTGGTAACGGTATGCCCATTGCCGTACTGAATCGCAATGAACTCGCCTTTTACTGCGTGCCAGCCGCCGCCTATGAAGCAATGATGGAGCTGCTTGACTATGTAGAACTGCTGAAACTGGTGAAAGAGCGTATGGACGAGCCGGCTGTCAGAGAATCAAAAGAAGAATCAAAAGGGTCAGACTCAAGAATCAAAAGGGTAGAATCAAAAGGGTCAGGGTAGAATCAAAAGGGTCAGACTCTGAGGTCTCCCCT